>JAEUMZ010000192.1 GCA_016790765.1 Betaproteobacteria bacterium | reverse complement strand
CGCGCGACTTTCGCCATCGCCTGCGCAACGGGAATGGAAAGCTGGATGGCGTCGAGGTTGCCCAGCGGGCCGTCGACCTTGCAAAACGGCGTGCGCACGCCGGGGACGAGGTAGGTGGAAGTCATGGGAAGCCCCTGCCGGTTGGTGGGGCGATTGTACGCCGCAGCCCACGGCCCGCCGCGGGGCCGTCGCTGCAGCGCGGGCCGCTCAGGCGGCTTTGCGCACGGCGCCGTAGGCCGCGGCGAACACGTCGCGCGCGAAGTCCTCCAGCGTCGTGGGCGTGATCTCCGTCGGCCCGGCCTTCAGCGCGACGCCGAACTCGGGCGTGGAGAATGCGCGGCTCATCTGCTCGAACAGGTCGGCCACGTTGTGCGAGAAGCCGTGCTGCACCATGCCGGCCTTGGCCTCGGCCGCATCGGCCTGCACGTGCTTGAGATCCGGCAACCCGACGGCGCGGCCGAGGATCGTGGCGGCCTGCGCCTGCGTCGGCATCGTTGCGGCGCGCAGGTGCAGCACCGCCTTGCCGCGCGTGCCGAAGTTCACCAGCTCGCGCGCCACCACGGCGGCGATGTCGGCGGTGGCCACGCTCGGGATCGGCGTCGCGGAATCGATCATGTCGGGATAGACGCCGAAGGCCTGGATCAGGCCGATGGCGGCGAGGTGGTTCTCGAAGAAATAGCCTGGCCGCAGGTGCAGCACGTCGACGTTCGCCAGGTGGTTGAGGCGCTGCTCCTGGCGGTGGAGGCCGGCGATCGGCCCGGTGCCCGACGGCAGGTGCGCACCGGTGCTGGAGAGGTGGACCACGCGCCGGACGCCGCTCGCCGCAATCGCCGCGACGATGGCCTGGCTGGCGGCGTCCTGGAACGCACCCATGTCGGCCGCACCGTAGTGGGGGGGAATCATGGCGTACACCGCCGTTGCGCCGCCGAACGCGCTGGTGAGGAAGGCGGCATCGGTGACCTCGCCGAGGGCGATCTCGGCGCCCGCCGCCTTGAGCGCGGACAGCGCGGACGCGTCGCGGCCGACGACACGGACCTTGCGGCCCTGGGCCAGCAGCAGGCGGGCGGCCTGGGCGGTGATGTTGCCGTGGGAACCGAGCAAGACGTACATGGCGTTTCCTTTTCTGGGATCGATTGAACAGGCCGCCATGATGCCCGCCGGCATTGTCCAGAAAAAGCCGTCATTGCATAATTGTTTGTCCAGAAAACGAGAACGATATGAAAGCCGGTGTCAACCTCGATCGCATCGCCGCCTTCGTGGCCGTGGCCGACGCCGGCTCGTTCACGGCCGCGGCCGATCGCCTCGACACCACCAAGTCGGCACTGAGCCAGGCGGTGGCGCGGCTGGAGAAGGAGCTCGGCGCCACCCTGCTGCAGCGCTCGACGCGCAAGCTTGCGATCACCGAGGCCGGTGCGGCGTTCCTCGCCGACTGCCGCGCGCTGCTGGCGCAGGCCGATGCCGCGCTCGAGCGCGCGCGCAGCGAGCGCGCGCGGCCGAGCGGCACGCTCAGGCTCACCAGCCCGATGGAATCGATCCCGCTGGTGGCGGGCTGGATCGCCGAGTACCGCGAGCGCTTTCCCGCGATGCGCGTCGACTACCTGCCCACCGACCTGCGCATGGACCTGATCGCCGGGCAGGTCGATCTCGCCATCCGCATCGGCCTGATGCGCGATTCATCGCTGCACGGCGTGACCCTGGGCGAACTGGAACTCTGGCTCGCGGCCTCGCCCGCCTACCTCGCGCGCCGCGGCACGCCGCGGACGCCCGACGAGCTTGCCCGCCACGAATGGGTGTCGCTGTCGGTGGTGCCGACCCCTTGGACCTGCGAATTCACGCGCCGCGACGGCAGCAAGCAGCGCGTGCGGATGAACGGGGCGCTGAGCTCGAACAGTTCGGCCGCGGTGCGCGGCCTGGTGCTGGCCGGCGCGGGCATCGCGTCGTTTCCGGATTCCACCATCCGCGCCGACCTCGAGGCCGGGCGCCTCGTCCGCCTGCTGCCGCAGGCCCGGCTGACGCGGCTGCATCTCTACGCCGCCTATCCCGGTTCGCCGCCGCCGGCCAAGACGCGCGCCTTCATCGACCTGGTGCGCGAACACACGCGCAGCAATGAGCGGCGCGCCGTGGCGTCGAAACGCGCGGGCGCGAAGCCCGCGCGCTAGCCGCGCCGCGCCTCGATCGGATACAGCGGATCGGAATACCCCGGCGTGGAGGGGTGGCCCGGCTTCACCAGCTGGTCCACCAGCGCCTCATCTTCGGCCGTGATCACGCACGTCAGCGCGCCGAAATAGTCCTGCCATTGCGCCAGCGTGCGCGGGCCGGCGATCACGGACGCCACCGCACGATGCGCCAGCACCCAGGCGGTGGCGAAGTGCGACAGCGCGCGCCCGCCGGCTTCGCAATGCGCCTTCAGGCGCGCGGCAATCGCCAGCGACTCGGCGCGAAACTCCGTCTGCATCATGCGCGCATCGTTGCGGCCTGCGCGGGTGTCTGCCGGCGGCGCCACGCCCGGTGCGTACTTGCCAGAGAGAACGCCGCGCGCGATCGGGCTGTAGGGCACCACGCCGATGCCGTGCGCCAGGCAGGCGGGCAGGATCTCGGTTTCCGGCATGCGGTTGAGCAGGTTGTAGTACGGCTGGCAGGCCACCGGTGCGGGCATGTTGAACTGCCGCGCCAGGTGCACGGCCTCGCTGATGCGGAACGCGCGGAAATTGGACAGGCCCCAGGCGCGGATCTTGCCTTCGCGCAGCAGGGTATCCAGCGCGCGCAGCGGTTCCTCCAGGTTGAGGCCCAGGTAATCGCGGTGCAGGTAGTAGAGGTCGATGTGGGACGTGTTGAGGCGCTTGAGGCTCGCCTCGCATGCGCGCAGCATCCAGCTGCGCGAATAGCCGACCTCGTTCGGCTCCTCGCTCATCTTGTTGCCGAGCTTGCTCGCCAGCACCCACCGGTGGCGCTGCCCGGCAAGCAGTTCGCCGACCATCTCCTCGGACCGGCCCTTGCTGTACACGTCGGCGGTGTCGATGAAATTGACGCCGTGCTCGCGCGCGTGCGCGACGATGGTGCGTGCCTCGGCGAGCGGCGTCTGGTCGGCGAACATCATGGTGCCGAGGCAGAGTTCGGAGACTTGCAGGGGCGAGTGGCCCAGGGTGCGGAATTTCATGGCAGGCGGCGCGTGCGCGGAGGCGTCACGTTACCACTTGCACCCCTTCTCCGTGAGCGCGTCGCGCACCAGGGGCACGATCGCGGCGAGACCGAGGTCGGCATAGGCATCCTTGCACTCGGGCCGCTTCAAGGCCTTGTCGAACGCTTTCTCGACCTCCTTCTTCGGCGGCGGCGGCGCGGTGAAGAACGGGATGGCGGTGCGCGGCCCGGTGCCTTCGCGGGCGATCTGGCGTGCGCGGTCCTTCAGGCCGTCCAGGTCGGTGCGCGGCAGGCTGGCCGGGGGCGGGGTGCTGAAGGTCGGCAGGCGCGGGTCGGCGCGCGGGGAGACGATGGCCGACTCGCCGCTCGATGGCACGGCGGCGGCTGTGGTGTCGCGGGCGGGCGGTGCCGCGGGTGTGGCTGCAGGCGGGCGCGCGTCCGGCGCCGGACGTTCGGGCTCGGCACGTGCGTACTCGCGCGCCGGCGCGAATTCCTTTTCCACCTTCGGCGTCGCGACCTTCTCCAGCGCCGGCGGCACCTCCACCGCCACGTCGGCACGGCGGGCAAACTCCGGCGTGGCGAACTCGCGTTCGACGCGTGCCGGCGCCACGGGCGCGAGCGGCGCCAGCGGCTCGGCCAATGCGCTCGGGGTCTCGAGTGCCTGCGCCTGTGCAGGCGAGGCAAAGGCGCGCACCGCCGGCGCTTCCAGGCGCGGCAACGGTGCGGGCGTCTGCACCCGCACGCCCGAGGCGGCGGGCGCGGATTGCGCGATCTCCTTGACCACCGGCGCTAAGATCGGCGGCAAGGTGGACAGTGCGGGCCGCTCGGCCGGTTTCAGTTCCGGGGCCTTGGCGAACTCCGTGCTGAGCGCCGCAGGCGCCACCGGCGCCAGCGGCGCCGGCAGGTGCACGGCCTCGGGGACGGCGGGCGCCTCGGCAAACGCGGCGGTGGCGGATGGCGGCGCGACCGGAGCCAGGGACTCGGCGCGGAACGCGCTGGCCGGCACCGCGGGGGCGTCGGTGAACGCGGTGTCCACCTTGGGCGGTGCAACCGGCTCCAGCGCGGCGGGCACCTGGACCGGCGTGGGGGCGATGGGCGTCGCGGGTGCGGCGGCGGGCACTTGCACGGGCGCGGCACGCGGCGGCGCATCCACCGTCGACCGGGCTTGTGGGCCGGCACGCACCTGGATGCGCTCCTGCGCGAGCGGTGCGTCGAGTGTCACCAGGATCGACCCCTGCCCACGCGCACCGCTGCGGCTGTCGCCGCCGCGCGTGTCGCCCAGGGCGACGATCATGAACACGTGCAGCAGCATCGACAGCACCAGGTACTGGTCGATGCCGGGGCGGTCGAAAAATGCGCTGCCGATGCGTTCGATCGCGTAGGCGCGTGACGGGTTCACGGGGACGAAGGCGGCCGGGACATGCATGCTGTACGAACGCTACCAGCAATTCGATGCGGCGCGCGGCGATGCGTTTCCGGACCGCGGGAGGGACATCCGGAACCCATTCAGGAACCAAACCCCAGCACCGGTGCGGCGTCCCGGGCGTTTTCGCCCCAAACGCCGCGCCCGTCCTGGGGTTTGCCGTGCTACTGCTTCTTCAGGTGCTTGTCGAGGAACTCGACGATCTTCTTGTTCGCTTCCATGTTGTTCTTCGGCTTCGAGAAGCCGTGGCCCTCGTCGGGGAACACCACGTATTCCACCGGCACGCCGTTCTTCTTCACCGCTTCGACGATGTCGTCGGACTCGGACTTGATCACGCGCGGGTCGTTGGCGCCCTGGATGACGATCAGCGGCATGCGGATTTCCTTGGCATGGAACAAGGGCGAGGTGGCGATGAGGAACTCGCGGTCCTTCACCGGGTCGCCGATTTCCTCGTACAGGGCCTTCCTGAACGACTCCCAGTACGGCGGAATGCTCTCCAGCGTGCGCAGCCAGTTGGTGACGCCGAAGATGTTGACGCCGACCTTGAACGCCTCGGGGCGGAACGCCATCGCGGCGACCGTCATGTAGCCACCGTAGCTGCCGCCCATGATGGCGATGCGCTCGGGGTCGATGGTGCCGAGGCTGGCCAGGTAGGTCTTGGCCTCGATGCAGTCCCACAGCGGCTCGCGGCCGTGCTTCTTGTCGTCGGCGGCGAAGAAGGTCTTGCCGTAGCCGGAGCTGCCGCGGTTGTTGATGCCCAGCACCGCGTAACCGTTGTTGGCCAGGTACTGCATCATCGACGAATAGCCGCGCGTGGTCTGGCCGCCCGGGCCGCCGTGCACCCAGACGATGGCCGGCACCTTGTTGGTCGCGGACGCGCCGTGCGGCTTCAGGAAGATCGAGGGGATCACCATGCCGTCGAAGGACTTGAAGCGCACCACCTCGGCCTCCACCAGGTCGTTCGGGTTCACGTCCTTGGACAGGGTCTGGGTGAGCTGCGCCAACTTCTTCGCCTTGAAATCGTAGGTGAACAGGTTGGATGGCGAGCGGTCGCCGTTGAGGGCGAACGCCATCTTGGTCCCCGACTTGGAGAAGGTCACGCCGAAGATCATGCCGGCCGGCAGCTTGGGCAGCGCGACCGGCTTCTCGGCCGCGCCGTCCACTTCGACCATGCGGATCACGCGGCTGCCGTCCTCGTTGATGCCGGTGACGCGGTAGCGCCCGTCGCGCGAGTAGTAGGTGAAGGCGATGTCCCAGTCGGCCTTTTCGTGCTCCTTCACCTGCCCGGTGGCGAGGTCGTAGGCCTTGAGGCGCGCGAACTCGCTGCCCTCGTCGGAGAGGAACAACAGCCGCTTGCTGGCCGGGTCGAAGGTCTCCGGGCTGTAGCGCACGTTGCCGGTGTGCGGGGTGAGGTGCTTCAACTCGCCCTTGGCCACGTCGAACAAGTACATGTCGTTGTCGATGGTGGTGTTGGTCTTGGCCAGCGCGATCCACTTCTCGTCGCGGCTGATGGCCTCGATGTCGAGGCCCTTCTCGTTCTTGAACAGCAGCGTGCGCTCGTAGGTCTTCGCGTCATAGCGGTAGAGGTCGAAGAACTTCGCGTCGCGCTCGTTGGTGGTCACGTAGAACGCCACGCCCTCCGGGTGCCAGGCGCGGAAGGCGGCCTTCAACTTGTCGCCGGGCGTGAGGTCCTTCTCCTTGCCGTCCAGCTCGCGCACGAACAGGTGATTGAGTTCGTTGCCGCCGCTGTCGCGGGTGAACAGGAAGCGGTCGTCGTTCGGGAAGTACGACACCGCGTAGTTGGAGTCCTTGGCCGACGCGGTGAGCTGCTCGGCCTTGCCGCCCCCGGAGGGAATCGAGTAGACGTTGTAGGTACCCGATTCATCGCTGTGGAACAGCACGCGTTTCTCGTCAGCGGAGAACGAGGCGCCACCGACGCGCTTGGTGGAGAAGAACTGCTCGATGGTGTATTTCTTTGCCGCTTTCGGGGCCGGTGCGGCTGGCGCGGCGCCGACGGGCGGCACGGCCATGGCGCAGGCAATGAGGGTGGCGGCATGGATGAGGCGTTTGGACATGGGTTTTCCCGGGGCAGGACGGTGAAGTCTCCATTTTAGGTGGCCTGCCAGCCGCGCCTGTGACAGTCCGTGACATGAATCTCACCAGGCAGCCGCCCAACCCTTGCAACCGCCGTCAACGTCGCGGCCGGGGCCAATTTGGTAAAAATATTCCAAACGCTTGTGCAATGGAAAATTTATTCGTATACTGGACCGGCCATGACGACCCTGCAAGGGAAACGCCTGCCAGGCCGCCCCCGTCACCGCTGCGAAACAAATGACCGGCAGCATCCTGCCAAGGTCAAGCCACGAGGAGAAATGCAATGAGGCCAGGATTGAAAGTACAGCAAATACCAGCCAAGCCTGCGCGCCTGGCCCCCATCGCACTTGCGCTGTCGTGCCTGCTAGGCGCCGGCGTCGCCGGTGCTGCCCAGGTCAAGGGCCGATTGGTCGATGCGGTTTCCGGCAAGCCTGCAGCAGGGGCGGAGGTGAGGGTGGCCAACGGCAATGGCGTGGCGACCACAGACCGGGACGGCAACTTCGTCATCAACGATGTGCCCTCCGGCCCGGCCACGCTGATCGTCCGGCGCGCGGGATTGCAGGAGGAGACGATCACCGCGACCGCGGCCGACACGGCAACCTCGCAAGTGCACCGGATCGCATCCACGCAGGCGGTGGAACGGATCGTGGTGACGGGCCAGCGCGAGGCCGACCAGAGTTCACTGCTCAGCAAGCGCGACGCCGCAAGCAATGTAGAAGTGGTGACGGCGGATGATGTCGGCAAGCTGGTCGATAAGAATGTGGCCGAGGCGGTGAGCCGCCTGCCCGGCATTTCGGTGTCCACCGACAAGGGTGAGGCGCGCTATCTGGTGATCCGCGGCCTGGAACCCAGCCTGGCCAATGTCACGATCAACAACCAGACCTCGGCGGCACCGGAGCCGGAGTCCCGCCAGGTGAAACTCGATGACGTGCCCTCCTCGCTGATCGGCGCGGTCACCGTGGTGAAATCGCTGACGCCAGACCTTGATGCGAATGCCATTGCCGGCCAGATCGACATCAAGACCTTGTCCGCGTTTGACAAGCGCAAGCCGATCTTCAGCGTGCGCGCGATTGGCGGAAAGATGCCGCTGTTCGGCGACAAGTCGGAGGAGGGCGACGTCACGATCGGCGGCCTGTTCGGCGAGAACAACCAATTCGGCGCCGTGGTCGCCTACACGCGTTCGCGCCGGCCTTCCGGCTCCGAAGATTTGATCGCCACCGGCGACGTGGCCTGGCAGACCATCAGCGGCGTCGAGGTCCCGATCTCGTTCGATGCGCGCATCTACGACCCGGCCAAGCGCACGCGGGAGGGCCTGGTGGCCAATTTCGACTGGCGGCCAAACGCCGAGGTCAAGGCGTATCTGCGCTTCCTGGACTCGAAGTTCGACGACAACGAGGTCAGGAATCGCTACCGGTTCCTGTTCCCGACGGCTGCCTCCGGGTACAGCAACCTCACCCAGGCCGGCGGCACGATTCTCGGGGCGCGCGGCGAACGGTATGTCCGGCTGCGCAACGAAATCACGGAGACCAAGACCCTGTCTCTGGGTGGCGAATTCCAGTGGGGACCCGGCCAGCTCAGCGTGCAGGCGACCCAGACCCGCGCCACCAAGGAAGACCCGATCCGCGACGAATTCCGCTACCGAACGGGTTCCAGCACGCTGTCCGGTTCCTTCACGCTCGGCAGCGAATTGTTCGACTTCACCACCAGCGCGCTCGCACAGGACCCGACGCGCTTCGTGCTCAATACCTACCGCGCACAGTTCCGCCATGCCAAGGAGGACCTGCAGCAGTTCCGCGCCGACTACGAGTGGCCGGTCGAGTCCTGGGGCGGTGCCGGTGCCGTCAAGTTCGGTGTCAAGCACATCGACCGCGACAAGGTGAACGACCAGTCTGGCCGCTCCTATACATACACCGGTTCTTCGTTCAATCTGTCCAGTGCCACTACGGCGGGCTCGACCGGCTTTTTCGCCAACCGCTACCTGTTCGGTCCCTACGTGAACTACGGCCTGTCGCGCGCCTTCTTCGACGGCAATCCTACGGCCTTCAGCGTGGACAACGCAGCGACACTGTCCGATTCTCTCGCCGCCGACTACGCGATCCGCGAAAAGGTGTCCGCCGCCTATGTCATGGCAACTTACAACCCGGGCAAGCTGACCGTCATCCCCGGTATCCGGGTCGAACGCACCACCGGCAACTTCAAAGCCATCGCCATCACGCCGACGTCAACGCTGAATGACACCTACAACAGTCTCGGCAGCAGCCGGTACAGCGATTGGTTTCCCAGCATCAATGCCAAGTATGAATTCTCGCGCCAATTGCAGGGCCGCGCGGCCATCACCACGGCCATCGGCAGGCCCGACTACGACAAGATCGCTCCGACGGTCAGCGTCGACACGGCGAGTAACGCGGTCACGCGGGGCAATCCCGACCTGAAAGCGCTGTCCGCAATCAATCTCGACGCATCGCTGGAATACTACTTCCCGGACATGGGAGGCATCGCAGTGGGCGTCTTTTCCAAGCGCATCAAGGATCCAATCTTTGTGTCCACCACAACCGGGAGTGGCACGTTTGCCGGCGTCACGCTGACCAATGCATCAATCACCCAGCCGCGCAACGGCAACAGCTCGAAACTGCACGGACTGGAAATCAATTTCCAGAAACCGCTTACCTTCCTGCCTTCGCCGCTCGACGGCTTCGGCGTCAATGCGAACATCACACTGGTCAAGGGCGAGATTTCGGTGCCCGGCCGCAGTGACAAGCTGCCGCTGTTCCTGCAGCCCAAGCGCATCGGCAGCCTGCAGATGTACTACGAGAAGTACGGCCTCGCGGCGCGCCTCGCGTACACCTACCAGTCCGAATACCTCGAATTCGTCGGCTCGGCACCGCGCGGGGACATCTACAACGGCGAGCAGGGGATACTGAGCGCGCGCTTCGCATACAACTTCACCAAGGAGTTCCAGGTCTTCGCCGAGGGCAACAACCTCAACAACCACGAGGACTATCGCTACGCACAGACCCGCAGCCGCCTGGTGGAAACCGAGCGCTACGGACGCACTTATCGTGTCGGGTTCACCTATTCCTACTGACGCGGTGCCGGGCTGGGCGGTGCAGCGATTGCGAGGGCGCGGCCCGTTTCGTGCCGCGCTGGCCGCAGGGTTCGCCGCGGTCGGCCTCGTCGCGGCGGCGGCCGATGTCGCGGCGCCGGCATCCGAGGGCCTGAAGCTCGAGCGCGTGGTGATGGTGATGCGCCACGGGGTGCGCCCGCCCACCAAGCCGAATCCGACGCCCGAAGGAACGAGCGCCGAACCCTGGTCCACCTGGACCACACCCTTCGGCGACCTGACACCGCACGGCGCCGCAGGGGCCACGCTGATGGGGCGTTATGCCCGCGGCGACTTCGCACGGCGCGGGCTGCTGCCTGCGGACGGTTGTCCCGCCAACGCGGTGTCGGTCCGGGCCAGCGGCAAGTCGCGCGCCATCGAGACGGCCAAGTCGTTCGTCGAGGGGCTGGCCCCGCGCTGCGCGATCAAGGTGGACCACCCGGTGCGCGAGGAGGACGACGTCGTGTTCCATCCGCTGGGCCGCGGCCAGAAGCTGGACCCGGCGGTGGCGCGCCAGGCGGCCTTGCGCCAGGCGCCGGCCGGCGGCCTCGACGCGGAACGGCGCGCGCACCAGGCGGAGTTCGCCACGCTGCAGCGCGTGCTGCGCTGTTGCGCGCCGTCCGCGTGCCCGCGCGGCGCGGCCGGTTGCGCCATCGGCGACTTCGAGAGCGAGCTCAAGGCCGACGGCGAAGGCAAGCCGGCGCTTGAAGGCGCGCTGGGCATGGCGTCGACCGCGGCGCAGACCCTTCTGCTGGAATACGTCGAGGGCAAGCCGATGGCCGAAGTCGGCTGGGGGCGCGCCAACAAGGCCGACATCCAGGCCCTGCTGCGATTCCACGCGACCAAGTTTCGCTACGAGGTGCGCTCGCCCTATGTCGCGGAGCGCTACGCCGCGCCGCTGGCGCGCCGCGTCGTCGACACGCTGACGGCCGCCGGGCCGGCGCGCCTCACCCTGCTGGTCGGCCACGACACCAACCTCGCCGCACTGGGCGGCTATCTCGACCTGCACTGGACGCCCGCCGACTATCCGCCGGATTCCCTGCCGCCGGGCGGTGCACTCGGCTTCGAGCGTCTGTCGGGCCCCACGGGAAAGACCTATGTGCGCGCGTTCTTCATCGCCCAGACGCTCGACCAGTTGCGCAACCTCACGCCGCTCGATGCGGCCAACGCACCGGTGCGCGTCGAGGTGCCGATCCCGGGCTGCGGACAACGCGAGCCGGCCACGCCCTGCGAAATCGCGAGCTTCGAGCGCCTGGTCCGCAACAAGCTGGCGCATCCTGCAGGCTCCTGATCGACGGGCCTTCAACCGGCACCGGCGCGAACTGCGGGACAATGGCGACATGGGCTTCGAACTGAAACGCCGCACCCTGCTCAAGGGCCTTGGGGCCTCCGCGCTGGCGGGTGCGGCCGGCCGGGCCTGGGCCAAGGCGCTCGGTTATCCGCGCGCGATGCAAGGCCCGATGGTGGGCGCTCCGGGTCCGAATCACCTCGCCGTTTGGGTGCGCGCGAGCGGCGAATTCGAGGTTCGCCTCGAGGTGGCCACGGACCGCGATTTCCGCGACCTGCGCGGCACCTCCACCGCACCGGCGCGCGCGGCCGACGATTTCTGCGTCGTGCTGCGCGTCGACAACCTGCAGCCGGCGACGCACTATTGGTATCGCCTGCGTTACGACGGACAGGCCGACCGAACCCAGCCGCTGCCGTTCCGCGCCACGACCGCGCCCGCGGGCGCGGCCGACTTTCGCGTCGCCTTCGGGTCCTGCTGTCGCATCCAGTTCGACAGCCAGCAGCGCATCTTCGCCGCAGTGCGTGCGCTCGAGCCCGACCTGTTCCTCTGGCTGGGCGACAATATCTATGCCGACAGCGACCAGCCGGCGACCCTCGCCGACCTCTATCGCCGCGGCCGGCTCGTCGACCACCTCACGCCGCTGTTGCGCACCACGCCGCAACTCGCGATCTGGGACGACCACGACTTCGGCTTCAACGACGCCGACGGCAGCCACCCGGGCAAGGCCGCGTCGCTGCAGGTGTTCCGGCAGTACTGGGCGAATCCAGGCTACGGCGAGGCCGGCAACCCGGGGGTGTACTTCCAGCAGTCCTTTGGCGGCGTTGATTTTTTCTTCCTCGACGGCCGCTATTACCGCGATGCCAGCGACGCGCCCGACCGGCCGGGGAAGACCATGCTCGGGTCGCGCCAGAAGCAATGGTTGAAGGACGCGCTCATGGCCAGTCGCGCGCCGTTCAAGCTGCTGGTCTCGGGGACCGGATGGTCGAGCGCGGAAAACGAGAAGGGCGGCGATTCCTGGGCGGTGTACCGCCACGAGCGCGACGAGATTTTCGATTTCATCCGCGACCGAGCCGTGACCGGCGTGGTGGGCCTGTCGGGCGACTCGCACATGGGCGAACTGAACTGCGTGCCGCGCTCGGCCGAGGGCGGCTACGACCTCTACGACCTGTGCAGTTCACCCCTGGCGCAGATGCCCGCCAACAAATTTACGCGCCAGGTCCCGGAACTGCGCGTTCGCGATGTCTGGTCGCGCAGCGAGAACGTCGGCGTGCTCCAGTTCCGCATGCATCCCGAGCCGGTGCTGACCTACACGCTGCACGACGTGCTGGGCGACTCGGTCTGGAAGCCACTGGTGCTGACACCGAAGGACCTCAAGAACGGCGTGCGCACCTGGGACCGCCTGGCCGACCCGGTCGAGCTGCAGCGCCTGAAGCGCCACCGCGAGGGTCGCGGCTACTACGGGTTCGACCCGGTCTAGTGTAGTGCTTCGCTTTTCTTGGCACATAAAGGTGGCCATTTTTTGCCGACTCGGCGTTGCAAATGCTCGCAATAGCCCGCTATTGCTGTGCTTTGCGCCTTGATTCGACAAAAACGGACCACTTGTATAAATGCCAATCTGCGCGAAGCACTACACTAGCCGGGCCGTTTTGGATTACAGCGTGACGGCCCGGCCGCTGCGGGCCGATTCGCCCGCCGCTTCCGCCAGCGCCAGCGCGGCCACGCCATCCGCGAAGCCGACCGAGGGCCGTGCGGTGCCGCGCAGGATCTCGGCAAAGTGCGCCATCTCCTGGCGGTACGCCTCGGCGTAGCGATCGAGGAAGAAGTTCTGGAAGGCATCGCTGGCCGGCCCGCCCTCGCGCCAGGTCGATACCGTGCTGGCCATCACGTTGTCGGCGCGAATCAGGCCCTCCGCGCCGAAGGCCTCGAGGCGCTGGTCGTAACCGTAACCGGACCGGCGGCTGTTGCTGATGGCGCACAGCGTGCCGGAGGCGGTGCGCAGCAGGATCTTGGCGGTGTCGACATCGCCGGCTTCGCCGATGGCCGGATCGATGAGGCAACTGGCGGAAGCAAACACCGCCACCGGTTCCTCACCGAGCAGCCAGCGCGCCATGTCGAAGTCGTGGATCGCCATGTCCTTGAACAGGCCGCCAGACACCTTTACGTAGCTGACCGGTGGCGGGGACGGATCGTGGCTGGTGATGTGCAGGGTCTCGAGTCGTCCGACCGCACCCGCAGCCAGCTTGGACTGCAGGGCGCGGAAGTGCGGGTCGAAACGGCGGTTGAAGCCGACGAACACGCGTGCACTGTCGCCGCCGAGTTCCTCCTCCGCAGCGCGGGCGCGGCCGAGGTCGAGATCCACCGGCTTTTCGCAGAACACCGCCTTGCCGGCGGCCACGGCACGACGACAGTAGTCGAGATGTGTGTCGGTGGAGCTCGCGATGACGACGCCGGCGATGTCGCGGTCGGCCAGCACCGCGTCGAGGCCGGCCGGCGTGGCGCCGGTCTCGGCGGCGAGGCGCGCGGCCGCCTCGGCGACCGGGTCCACCACGTGCTTCAGGCGCAGGCCCTGCGGGGCCGCGTTGTGGGCGTGGATGCGGCCGATGCGGCCGGCGCCGATGAGGGCGATGTTCGACATGGTCATTCCTCGAAGGCGGGGATCGCGACGGCGGCGCGGCGGCGAACCGACTCGGCGGCGGCTTCGGCCAGCACCAGGGACTCGACGCTGGCGCGATAGCCGGTCGCGGCCGCTGCCTTGCCCTCGAGCACGTCGGCGAAGTGGTCGACTTCGGCGCGGTAGGCGTCGGCGTAACGGTCGATGAAGGCGAAGGGAAAGCGGTCGGCTAGCATGCCCTGCGCCCCCCAGGCGCCGAGCGCCGTTGTGTGCAGGTTGTCCACGCGCAGCGCGCCCTTGGCGCCGAAGGCCTCGATGCGCTGGTCGTAACCGTAGCCGGTGCGCCGGTTGTTGCTCACCAGGCAAAGCTTTCCCGACGCCGTGCGCAGCACCAGCTTCGCGGTGTCGACGTCGCCGAGCTCGGCGACCACCGGGTCGATCAGGCAGCTCGCCCAGGCGAACACCTCGCTCACCGGCTCGCCGAGCAGCCAGCGCGCCATGTCGAAGTCGTGGATGGTGAAGTCCTTGAACAGGCCGCCGCTGGTGGGGATGAACGCGTGCGCGGCCGGCAGCGGGTCGTGGTTGACGAGGTGCAGGCTTTCCAGCACGCCGATGGCGCCGGCCTCGATGCGCGCCTGGAGGGCGCGGAAATGCGGGTCGAAGCGGCGGTTGAAGGCCACGAACAGCGGCGCTGCCGGCAAGGCCAGCTCGGCACGCGCGGCGCGGATCTTGGCCAGGTCGAGGTCCAGCGGCTTCTCGCAGAACACCGCTTTGCCGGCGCGAAGGCAGGCCAGGGTCAGGTCGAGGTGGGTGCTGGTCGGGCTGGCGACGAACACCGCGCGGATCGACGCGTCGCCGAGCACGTGGTCCAGCGTCGCGGCCTCGGCGCCGAGCTCGCTCGCAAAGCGTGCGGCGGCCTCGGGCTGGTGGTCGACCACGTATTTGAGCGTCAGGCGCGCGTTGGCGGCGATGTTGCGGGCATGGATCGATCCCATGCGGCCGACGCCCATCATGGCCACGTTGAACATCGCGGGGTCCTTGCTCGGGAGAAAGTGAAGGCATCACTATAATACGTTTGTTCTAAAAATGGAATATGCGGAACAAATATTCCTTCTGGCGTCCCGAGCGGCGCGTAGAATGAATATTCCAATTCGTTGCCGCAGCGCAAGGACCCGCCATGCCGAAAGCCCAGCCCCCCGCCACCGCCGAGGAACTGCGCCACGCCATCCTCGAGCGCCACGGCAGCCTCAGCAAGCGCCTGCAGCAGATCGCCCGCTACGTGCTCGACGAGCCCAACGAGCTGGCCATCGAGACCCTGTCGGTGATTGCCGAGCGCGCCGGCGTGCAGCCCTCGGCCATCGTGCGCTTCGCCAAGGAGTTCGGCTATCCCGGCGCCAGCCAGATGCAGCGCGTGTTCCGCGACAACCTGCTGTCCGGCAACGCCGCGATCGGCTATGGCGAACGCGTGCGCCATTTCAACGCCGGCCTCTCGCGCCGCAAGGGCGGCGGCCATGCCGAGGTGCTGGCCGAGTTCATCGAGGGCAACTCGCTGGCCCTGCACAACCTGGCCCAGACCATCAGCGAGGCGCAGCTGGCCGAGGCGGTGGACTTGATCGACAAGGCCGAGACGGTGTTCGTTGCCGGCTTCCGGCGCTCCTTCCCGGTCGCCTCCTACCTCGCATATTCGTTGCAACAGGTCAACAAGCGCACCATGTTCGTCGACGGTGTCGGCGGCCTCGGCAAGCTGCAGGCGCAGACCATCGGGCGCAAGGACGTGCTCATCGCCGTGAGCTATCAGCCGTATGCCGGTGAAACCATCGAAGCTGCCGAGCAGGCGGCCGCGCGCGGCGCGAAGATCCTGTCGATCAGCGACAGCCTGGTCAGCCCGATCTCCAAGCTCGCCACCGTGGTGCTGCAGGTGCGCGAATCCGAGGTGCGCAGCTTCCGCTCGCTCGCCGCCTCGATCTGCCTCGCGCAGGCGCTGGTGATCGATCTCGCCTTCGAGAGCACCCGCGCCGAACGCCGCCCGCGGCGCGGCCGCGCGACGTAGGGAGACCGCGGAGGCTGTAACACAAAAATTGCATTTGCAATTTATTTGGAAAATATGTTACATTTTCCACCCATGGACCCGCTCGCACCGCCCGCCCGGCAATGACCCACGCCGCTCCCCCGCTGGACCTGATCACGATCGGCCGCGCCGGCGTCGACCTGTACGGGCAGCAGGTGGGCGGGCGTCTCGAGGACATGGGCAGCTTCGCCAAGTACATCGGCGGCAGCCCGACCAACACGGCCATCGGCGCCGCGCGGCTCGGCCTGGCGTCGGCGCTCCTGACCCGGGTGGGCTCCGACCACATGGGTCGCTTCATCCGCGAACAGTTGCAGCGCGAGGGCGTCGAGGTGCGCGGCGTGCTCGACGATCCGGAGCGGCTCACCGCGCTGGTGCTGCTCGGCATCCGCGACCGCGACACCTTTCCGCTGATCTTCTACCGCGAGAACTGCGCCGACATGGCGCTCGACGAGGGCGATGTCGACGAGGCCTGGGTGGCCTCCGCGCGCGCCGTCCTCATCAACGGCACCCACCTGTCGCAACCCGGCGTGTTCGCCGCCAGCATGAAGGCCGCACGCGCGGCCAAGGCGGCCGGGCGGCGCGTGGTGTTCGACATCGACTACCGGCCCGTGCTCTGGGGGCTGACCGGCCGCGACCAGGGCGAAAATCGCTTCGTTGCCGCCGCCGCCGTGACCGCGCAATTGCAGGCGGCCGTGGCGCTGTGCGACCTCATCGTCGGCACCGAGGAGGAGTTCCACATCCTAGGCGGCAGCACCGACACGTGGGAGGCCCTGCGCGCGGTGCGCGCGAAAACGGGCGCGCTGCTGGTCGCCAAGCGCGGGGCCGAAGGCTGCAACGCCTACCCGGGCGCGATCGAGCCCGATGCCGCCGGGGCCGTGATGGCGCGCGGCTTCCCGGTCGAGGTCTTCAACGTGTTGGGCGCCGGCGACGCCTTCATGGCCGGCTTCCTGCGCGGCTGGCTGCGCGACGAGCCGCTGGCGCAGTGCTGTGCGCGCGCCAACGCCTGCGGCGCCATCGTGGTGTCGCGGCACGGCTGCGCCCCCGCGATGCCGACCGGACGCGAACTCGACCAGTTCCTGGCAACCAAGGCGCCGATGTTCCGGCTGCGAAATGACGCCGAGCTCGAGCACGTGCACTGGGCGACGACACGCGACCGGCACTACGACGAACTCACCATCCTCGCCATGGACCACCGCAGCCAGTTCGAGGAACTGGTGCAGGAGCTCGGGGCTGACGCCTCGCGCATCCAGGCCTTCAAGACCCTGGCGCTGCACGCAGTGGACCGCGTGGCGCGCGGCGCGCCGCGCTTCGGCGTGCTGCTCGACGGGCGCTACGGCTTCGACGCGCTGGCCGAAGCGGCCGACCATCCCTACTGGATCGGCCGCCCCATCGAGGAGCCCAAGTCGCGCCCGCTGGCCTTCGAGTGCTCGCCCGACGTCGCCACCGAGCTCACCGAGTGGCCGCTCAACCATGTGGTCAAGTGCCTGGTGTACTACCATCCGGACGATGCGGCCGACCTGCGCGAGCGCCAGGAGCGCCAACTGCTGCGCCTGTTCGACGCCTGCCGCAAGACGCGCCACGAGATGCTGCTCGAGGTGATCCTTCCGGCCGGTACCGCGGTCGACAGCCAGACCGTGGCGCGCGCGATCCGGCGGCTCTATTCGCTGGGCATCCGCCCCGACTGGTGGAAGCTCGAGCCGGCCACCGACCCGCACGCCTGGCACAACATCGAGGCCGCGATCCTGAACAACGACCCGTGCTGCCGCGGCGTGGTCCTGCTCGGCCTGTCCGCGCCGGAAGAGGAGCTGGTGGCCTCGTTCGAGGTGGCCGCCACCTTCGACATCGTCAAGGGTTTCGCCGTCGGGCGCACCATCTTCAATTCGGTCGCGCACGAATGGTTTTCCGATCGCATGGACGATGAGGCCGCCACCGAGGCGCTGGCCGTCAAGCTGTCCGCCCTGGTGCAGGCCTGGCGTCGCGCGCGCGCCGGCGCGCGACCCGTCGGCGCGGTGGCGACCGCCGAATGAGCACGCTTCGGCTCACCGCGGCGCAGGCCGTGGTCCGCTACCTCGCCGCACAATGGGTCGACGGCGGGCGCGGCCGCGAGCGCTATTTCGCCGGCGTGTGGGCCATCTTCGGGCACGGCAATGTCGCCGGCCTGGGCGAAGCCCTGCATGCGGCGCGCGCCGAGCTGCCGACCTGGCGTGCGCACAACGAACAGGCGATGGCGCACGCGGCCATCGCCTTTGCCAAGCAATCGTGCCGCCGGCGCGCCATGGTCTGCACCACCTCGATCGGACCCGGCGCTACCAACATGGTGACCGCCGCCGCGCTCGCGCATGTCAATCGCCTGCCG
This sequence comes from Betaproteobacteria bacterium, assembly GCA_016790765.1. Lineage (GTDB taxonomy): Bacteria > Pseudomonadota > Gammaproteobacteria > Burkholderiales > Usitatibacteraceae > UKL13-2. The sequence continues at coordinate 22,215 of JAEUMZ010000192.1, read as the reverse complement.
GTCCTGTTCCTGCCGGGCGACGTGTTCGCCAGCGGGCGACCCGACCCGGTGTTGCAGCAGATCGAAATCGAGGCCGACGCGACGATCACGGCCAACGACTGCTTCCGCCCGGTGTCGCGCCGATTTGAACGGATCACGCGGCCGGAACAACTGGTCGAGGCCCTGCCGGCCGCCATGGACACGCTGTTCGACCCGGCGCGCTGCGGTCCGGTCACGTTGGCACTCTGCCAGGACACGCAGTGCGAGGCCTTCGATTTCCCGGCGGCGCTGTTCGAATCGCGCACCTGGTCGTTCCCGGTGACCGCGCCGGCCATCGAAGCACTCGACCGCCTCGAGGCCCTGCTGCGCGGCGCGCGCGCCCCGTTGTTCATTGCCGGTGGCGGTGTGCGCTATGCGTGGGCCGAGGCCGTGCTCGACCGTTTCCTCCGTGCCCACGACCTGCCCGTCGCCGAGACCCAAGCGGGCAAGGGCGCACTGGCATGGGACCACCCAGGCAACCTCGGGGCCCTCGGCGTCACGGGTACTTCGGCCGCCAACGCGGCGGCACGCGAGGCCGACCTCATCGTCGGCCTCGGCACGCGCCTGCAGGATTTCACCACCGGTTCGCGCGCGTTGTTTGGCGGGGCGGGGGAGCGAACGCAACTGGTCCAGGTCAACGCCTCGGGCTTCGATGCCGGCAAGCACGGTGCCTTGGCCGTGGTCGGCGATGTCGCGGCCACGCTCGAGGCCCTCGATGCGCGCCTCGGGTCCTGGCTTGCGCCTCCCGAGTGGTCCGCGCGTCGCGTCGCGGAACAGGCGGAGTGGAATCGCGCGCGCGACGCGGCGACCGATCCGGCGGTGCGCGACGGGGCCTTGCCCAGCGATGCGCAGGTGATCGGTGCGGTGGAACGGCAAGTGCCGGCCGACGCCATCATCGTCTGCGCCGCCGGCGGGCTGCCCGGCGAACTGCACAAGCTCTGGCGCACCCGCGCCACCGGCGGCTACCACGTCGAGTACGGCTACTCGTGCATGGGCTACGAAATCGCCGGCAGCCTCGGCGTCAAGATGGCGGAGCCCGATCGCGAGGTCGTGGTGATGGTGGGCGACGGCAGCTACCTGATGATGAACTCCGAGATCGCCACATCGGTGATGCTCGGCCTGAAGCTGGTGATCGTGGTGCTCGACAACCGCGGCTTCGGCTGCATCCATCGCCTGCAGCGCGCCACCGGTGGCGCGCCGTTCAACAACCTGCTGGCCGATTGTGTTCACGAAGCCCTGCCCGACATCGACTTCGCGGCGCACGCGGCCAGTCTCGGCGCGGGCGCCCGCAAGGTGCGCGACCTCGCGGAACTGGAAGCGGCGCTGGCCGCGGCGCGGGCGGCCGATCGCACCCAGGTCCTCGTGATCGACACCGATCCCGCTGTTTCAACCGCAGCGGGCGGGACGTGGTGGGATGTGTCAGTGCCTGAGGTTTCGACACGCGGCGAGGTCGTCAACGCGCGCGCGCAATACGACCAGCAGCTTGCGCGGCTGCGCAGGGAAGGATGAAAGCATGAGCATTCGTTTTGGCGTCAGTCCGATCGCCTGGATCAACGACGACATGCCCGCGCTGGGTGCGGGCACGTCGTTCATGACGGTGATCTCAGAAGCGCGCGACATCGGCTTCGAGGGCATCGAGCTGGGTGGGGTGTTCCCGCGCGATCCTGCTGTGCTGGCGCCGGTCCTCGCCCAACACCGGTTGGTGCTGGTAGGAGGCTGGTGCAGCGGCAACCTGCTCGCGCGCGACGCCGATTCCGAAATCGCCGCCGTGCAGGCGCATCTCGCCCTGCTCAAGGCGATGCGCTGCGAGGTCTTCGTCTACGCCGAGACCAGCAACGCCATCCACGGCGACCGCTCGCGGCCGATCGCAGGATCGCCGCGGCTCGACGCCGCCGGTTGGGCGCAATTCGGACCGCGCCTCACGAATCTGGCCGAGCACGTGCACGCGCAGGGACTGCGCTTCGCCTACCACCACCACCTCGGCACCGCGGTCGAACGCGCCGAGGACCTTGACGCCTTTCTGGCGCACACGCGGCCGGTCGTCGGCCTCACGCTCGACACGGGCCATGCCGCGCTGGGCGGCATCGACGCGATCGCCACGATCCGCCGTTGCCCGGAGCGCATCGCCCATGTGCACTGCAAGGACGTGCGCGGCGCGGTGTACCGCAAGCTCCTCGCAGACGGCGGCAGTTTCCTCGACGGCGTGCTGGCCGGGATGTTCACCGTGCCGGGCGACGGCGACCTCGATTTCGACGCCGTGATGCAGGCCTTGTCTACCATCGGCTACGCGGGCTGGATCATCGTCGAGGCCGAGCAGGACCCGGCGCTCGCGAATCCAAGGACCTACGGCCAGTTGGGCTTGGACACGCTGCGCGCTGCAGCGCAAGACGCCGGCCTGCTGAAGGTGGCCTGACGCCATGGGCTCGCTCCTGGTCCGACCGCACGCGCCCGACGCCGACGGCACGGTGATCGAGGTGACGCCCGCCAGCGCCGGTTGGCAGCATGTCGGGTTCCGCGTTCATCGGCTCGCCGCGGGCGCTTTACTCGCCGCGGCCGCGGACCAACGCGAGACCTGCGTGGTGGTGCTCGCCGGTCGCGCGGAAGTGGTCGTGGATGGCCGGTCGCTGGGCTCCGTCGGCGGCCGTGCGCGCGTGTTCGACGATGCGGCGCCCGGCGCCGCCTACGTGCCGGCCGGTGCGGCCCTGCGCGTGGTTGCGGACGGCCCGGCCGAGATCGCGCTGTGCACCGCGCCGGGACGGCCCGGGCGCGCAGCGCGCCTCATCGACGAGTCCGCCATGTCGCGCGAAGTGCGCGGCAGCGGCACCAACACCCGCTATGTGCGCAACATCCTGCCGCAGACCGAGCCCGCCGACGGCCTGCTGGTCGTCGAGGTGGTGACGCCCGGCGGCCACTGGTCGAGCTACCCGCCGCACAAACACGACACCGCCACCGCCGGCGAGGAGACCGCGCTCGAGGAAACCTATTACCACCGCCTTGACCCGGTGCAGGGCTTCGCGTTCCAGCGCGTGTACACCGACGACCGCAGCCTGGACCAGACGCTGTGCGTGCAGGATGGCGACGTGGTGATGGTGCCGCGCGGCTACCACCCGGTGGGCGCGCCGCACGGCTACGACCTCTACTACCTCAACGTGATGGCCGGCCCGGTGCGCCAATGGGTGTTCCGCAACGACCCGGCCCACGACTGGATGCTGCGCAAGCCATGAACGCCCCGGAAACCGTCACAAGTCTGCGAACCGTCGAGCACTTCATCCACGGTCGCGATTTCCGCATTGCAGCGCCCCGGCGCGCCGAGGTGTACGACCCCAACACCGGAAATGTCCAAGCGCAGGTGGCGCTTGCGTCGGCGACGGAAATCGATCGCGCGGTGCAAAGCGCAGTGGACGCACAGCCGGCTTGGGCAGCATTGAATCCACAGCGCCGCGCGCGCGTGCTGTTCACCTTCAAACAGCACATCGAGCGGGACATGGATGCGCTGGCAGCGCAGTTGTCCGCCGAGCATGGCAAGGTGCATGCCGATGCCCGCGGCGATATCCAGCGCGGCCTCGAAGTCATCGAGTTTGTTTGCGGAATCCCGCACCTGCTCAAGGGCGAATACACGCAGGGGGCTGGCTCGGGCATCGATGTGTATTCCATGCGACAGCCATTGGGTGTGGTTGCGGGGGTCACGCCATTCAATTTCCCGGCCATGATTCCGTTGTGGATGATGGGGCCGGCACTGGCGGCCGGAAACGCGTTCATCCTGAAGCCGTCGGAGCGCGATCCCTCAACGGCCAACCGGCTGGCTGAACTCCTCATCGAGGCCGGGTTGCCGCCCGGGGTGATGAATGTGGTGCATGGTGACAAGGACTGTGTCGAAACCCTGTTGCGCCACCCATTGATCAAGGCCGTCAGCTTTGTCGGTTCCTCGGACATCGCGCAATCCGTATATCAACAGGCCGCCGCCACGGGGAAGCGCGTCCAGGCCATGGGGGGTGCCAAGAACCACGGCATCGTCATGCCGGATGCTGACCTGGACCAGGCCGTGGCTGACATCGTGGGTGCGGCGTTTGGCTCGGCGGGTGAGCGATGCATGGCACTTCCCGTGGTAGTGCCGGTCGGGGATGCAACAGCAGTGCAATTGCGGGAACGGTTGGTGCACGCGATCAAGGCGTTGAAAGTCGGTGTCAGCACCGATCCGGCCGCCCACTTTGGGCCGGTGGTCACCGCTGCACACAAGGCGAGAATCGAGAATTACATCCGGATTGGCGTCGAGGAAGGCGCGGAACTCGTGCTGGATGGACGCGGGTTTGCGTTGCGGGGCCACGAACGGGGATTTTTCCTTGGCCCCTCATTGTTCGATCACGTGAAGCCGGCGATGAGGACTTACCAGGAAGAGATTTTCGGACCGGTGCTGCAAATCGTGCGCGCCCAATCGCTGGAAGAAGCCCTGCAGTTGGCGTCGCGGCACCCCTACGGCAACGGGGTCGCGATCTTCACGCGCGATGGCGACGCGGCGCGCGAATTCGCCGACCGGGTGGAAGTGGGAATGGTGGGGATCAATGTGCCGATCCCGGTGCCGGTGGCCTATCACAGCTTCGGCGGCTGGAAACGTTCCGGCTTTGGCGATCTCAACCAGTACGGCATGGATGGTGTGCGCTTTTTCACACGCGCAAAGATCGTCACCCAACGTTGGCCGCGCGGCGGTCCCGTCGCGGACCAGAGCTTTGTCATTCCGACATTGCGATGATGCGTTCCAATCCCCGGTATCCAACCCCATGAACGCGTTGTTCCGCTTTTTCGCCACCGGCCCCGATGTTCCGGCCCTCGTGGGCCAGGCGCGCATCGACGAACTGTACCGCCGGTACCGGCTGCGCATCATGCTGGCCATCACCTTGGGCTACGGCTTCAGTTACATGTGCCGCCTGACGCTGGGCATGGTGAAAAAGCCGCTGATCGACGCAGGCGTGTTCTCGCCAGCTGAACTGGGTGTGATCGGCTCGGCGCTGTTCTACACGTACGCCCTGGGGAAGCTCACCAATGGCTTCCTGGCGGACCATGCCAACATGAAGCGCTTCCTCGCGGCCGGCCTGTTGCTGTCCGCCCTGTGCAACGTGGCGATGGGGTTTTCGACAACCGTCTTCCTGGCAACGGTGTTCTGGGGCCTCAACGGCTGGTTCCAGAGCTTTGGCGCACCTGCCGGCGTGGTGGCGATGACGCAGTGGTATTCGATCAGCGAGCGCGGCCGGTACTACGGCATCTGGAGTACCGCGCATTCACTGGGGGAGGGTCTCACATTCATCGTGGTCACGGCATTGATCGCCGCATTTGGGTGGCAGTACGGCTACTTCGGACCGGCGCTGATCGGGCTGGCGGTCGCATTCACGTACTGGTGGCTGGTGGAGGACCGGCCGCAGACACTGGGATTGCCGGCAGTGGCGGACTGGCGCAATGATCGCTGGGCTTCGGAAGCGCGCCCGGCGGCCGAAAGCGTGTTCCGTACCCAGCTGTCGATCCTGAAGATTCCCGCCATCTGGGTGCTGTCGCTGGCCAGCGCATCGATCTACGTCACGCGCTATGCCATCAACAGCTGGGGCGTGCTGTACCTCCAGGAAGTGCGCGGATACTCGCTGACAGCGGCGGGAACCATCCTGATGCTGAGCACGGTCGCCGGCATCGTCGGTGCGGTCAGCTACGGATTTGCGTCGGACAAGTTGTTCAATGCGCGGCGCCCACCGTGCAATTTGTTGTTCGCCATCATCGAACTGATCGGGCTGGCGTTGATTTTCTACGCGCCGCACAGCACGCCCGTGTTGGTACTGGGCATGATCCTGTTTGGCATCGGCATGACCGGCTTGGTGACTTCCCTGGGCGGCCTGTTCGCCACGGACATCTGCCCCAAGCGCGTCGCCGGCGCGGCGATGGGCGTCATCGGCGTGTTCAGTTACATCGGCGCGGCGATCCAGGAGAAGATCAGCGGCCGCCTGATCGAGGATGGCATCACCATGGTCAATGGCGTGCGGCACTACGACTTCTCCGCGGCCATCCATTTTTGGATCGGGGCATCGCTGGTCTCGCTGGTATTTGCCACCAGCTTGTGGCGCACCCGATTGAGGGATTGAACGTGATTACGCCTTCTCCATTGCTGGAATTGATGATTGGCGCGGCACGCGCCGCGGGTGATCGCCTAAGGGCCGACTTTGCAGAGATTTCCACCCTGGAAATCAAGCACAAGCGCGGGCCGGCCGATCCGTTCACCATTGCGGACCTGCGCGCCGAGGAAACAGTCAAGGCCATCCTGTCGGCTGCGCATCCGGACTACGGGTTCCTTGGTGAAGAAGGCGGAATGATCGAGGGCCGCAATCGCGCGCGCACCTGGGTGGTCGATCCCCTGGATGGCACCAGCAACTTTCTCGCCGGCCTGCCGATCTACGCGGTCAACATCGCGCTGGCTGAGGAAGGCCGCGTGATCGCCGGCGTGACCTACGTGCCAATGCTCGAGGAAATGTTCTGGGCGGAGAAAGGCTGCGGGGCCCATCTGAACGGCAAGCCAATCCGTGTTTCACAACGCACTGGATTCGAGCAAGCGGTGTTGAGCGTCGGCATCCCGTTCATGGGCAAGCCGCGCCAGGAGCAGTTCCATGCGGAGATGGTTCGCCTGACACCCAAGGTTGCGGGCGTGCGCCGGCTCGGAGCAGGCGCGGTCGACATGGCGTATGTCGCCTGCGGCCGCTTCGATGCCTACTGGGAGCAAAGCGTCAGCGCGTGGGACATGGCGGCCGGCGCGGTCATTGTCGCCGAAGCGGGGGGCATCGTCACGGACACCCTGGGCCACCCACTGGATCTGATGAACGGGACCGTGCTGGCCTCGACGCCACAGCTCCATGGCGCGCTGCTGCGTGAGCTTCGGCCAGTGTCTTAAGGGAATAGGGAACGAAATGTTTGTCACCAAGAGGGAAGCCATGCGGATGAAAGAAGATGCAGTCGCAGTTCATGTTGCCGGCGTGGCGGTTTTCGCGCTTGCATTCGCGGGCATGCCAATGGCTGCATATGCCGCGCCGCCCATTGGCCATGCTGTGCCCAGCGTCCAGGTTGCCGCCGAGGGTGGCGATGCGGACATGGACGACCCGGCCATCTGGATTCATCCGGACCGGAGACAGGCCAACAAGTCCCTGGTGGTTGCAACAGCCAAACGCGGCGGCATGCGCGTCTACGACTTGACCGGACGCACCGTGCAAGTCATCGACGCGACCAGGGACAGCAAGGGCAAGGCAACGCAACGGTTCAACAATGTTGATGTGCAGTACGGATTCCCTGCTGGCGGCAAGCGCATCGACATCGCCGTTGCAAGTGACCGCATTGCCGACCGGCTTCGCGTGTGGCACGTCGTGGGCGGCAGGAAAGCGCCGCTGGTCGATGTCACCTCGGCAGAAATGCCTCGGCTGTTCCCGACACGGCCCGATCCTGCCGATCGCGCCACGGCATCGATCCCGAACCCGGACGATGGCAAGCACACCGCCTACGGCCTCGGCCTGTATCGTGACCGGGCGGCGGACCGGACCTATGCCGTGGTCACGCAGAACGGCGAAGCGGTGGTCGCCATGTGGGAACTGGTGGCAATGCCGGATGGCAAGGTGTCGGCCAAATTCGTCAAGGATTGGCGTTTTCCCTATGTGTACAAGGGACAGGATTTGCTGCAGCAGGACCAGACCGATCCCGCGCGCGACTTCAGCCCGCACTTCGAAGGCATTGCAGTTGACCAGCAAGGCGGGATTGCCTATGCCGGTCAGGAAGATGTCGGCATCTGGCGCATTCACCTCAAGAATGGCGAGCTGCGTGCCGAGGACAAGCCATTCATCGAAACCCGCGCGTTCGACCCGAAGAGCCCGATTGCCCGGGACGTCGAGGGTCTGGCCATTTACTATGGTCGCGATGGGGGCGGTTACCTGATCGCATCAAGCCAAGGCTCTGCGCATGGCACTCCTCCAGTCATGCCCATTCCGGATCTGGACGACACCTTCGTGGTGTTGACGCGCGACCAGGGGAACCGCTACCTTGGGAGCTTTCGCATCGGCCCCAACCCAAAACGAAACATCGATGGCGTGCAGGAGTGCGACGGTGCGGATGTGACGAGTGTCAGCCTCCCCGGCTTTCGGGGCGGTTTGCTGATCACACAGGACGGATATGCGGGGGACCAATTCGGCGGCAAATCGAAAAGCACGAACTTCAAGATCACGCCTTGGGATTCAGTGGCCACGGGGTTTCCCGGCAAGCTCAGCATGCAGTCCAACTACGACCCACGAAAGCCCTGAGGTACCGGGCATCCGGAAGCCGTCTTTCGCAAGACTGAATCCGGGGCCTCGTAGAATCGGCAGGTGAGTTCTCCCTACCTGCACGCACGCATCGCCATCGTCGACCTGGAAACGACCGGCACGGCTGCCACCGGTGACGCAATCACCGAGGTCGCCATTGTCTGCGTCGAGGACGGGCGCGTCGTGGAGGAATGGTCCTCGCTGGTGCACCCAGGCACCACGATCCCGCCGGAGATCCAGGCGCTGACCGGCATCACCGATGCGATGGTGGCGGATGCGCCTTCATTCGAGGATATCGCCCGCGACGTGCGGTCGCGCCTCGAAGGCCGCTTGTTCGTGGCCCACAACGCGCGCTTCGACTACGCCTTTCTCAAAAACGCATTCCGCCGCATCGGGCAACCGTTCTCCGCCGAGGTGCTGTGCACGGTGCGCCTGTCGCGCCGCCTGTTTCCCGAGCACCCCCGGCACAGCCTCGACGACCTGATCGCGCGCCACGCGCTGGATGCGGCTGCACGCCACCGCGCGCTGGGCGATGCGCGCCTTGCGTGGCAGTTCATGCAACGCGTGGTGGAGATGAAACCTGCGGAGGACATCGCCGCGGCGACCAAATCCATCCTCAAGATGCCGAGCTTTCCGCCGCAGCTCGACGCCACCGCGCTCGAGAAGCTGCCGGACGGGCCGGGCGTGTACGTGTTCCATGGCGTCAACGACCTGCCGATCTACATCGGCAAGAGCGTGAACCTGAAGGACCGCGTGCGCTCGCATTTTTCCTCCGACCACCGCAATTCCAACGACGTGCGCCTGTCGCTCGAGGTGCGCCGCATCGAGTTCGAGGAGACTGCGGGCGAATTCGGGGCGTTGCTGCGCGAGTCGCAACTGATCAAGACCGTGAAGCCGCTCCGTAACCTGCGCCTCAGGCGCAACGCGGCGATGGTGTTTGTCGAGATCGCTTCACCGGATGCACCGCACCGCTACGTGCCGGTGGATGAGGCGGACGTGGACGACGCGTCCGCTGCGGGCACCCTGTTCGGCCCGTTCCCGGCCCTGGCGCGCGCCAAGGCGCACCTGACGCAGATCGCGGCCGGGCACCGCCTGTGCTGGCACGCGTTGCGGCACGCGGCACCCGGCGCGCCGTGCTTTGCCCACCAGCTGAAGCGCTGCGCAGGCTATTGCGTGGGCAGTGAGTCGCTGGCGGCGCACAACGCGCGCCTCCGGGACGCGCTGGCCGACCGCGCGTTCCCGCGCTGGCCGTACGGCGGCGCGATCGCGATACCGGAAACGCATCCCGACCACGGCTGGACGCACTGGCACGTGTTCAACCGCTGGCGCTACCTGGGCACTGCGCGCACCGAGCCGGAGGTCCATGAACTGGCGGCCACGCGCGTGGACACCGAGTTCGACGCGGACATCTTCAAGTTGCTGCAGAAGGCGCTGGGCGAACGCGCGCCCGTGGTGCTGGCGCCGGCGCACGCACCTACTTGAAAATCGCCTGCCAGAACTTCGTTGCGCGCGCCTCGCCGCGCGAACCGCGGATCAGTTCGCGCGTGCGCTCGAGCACGGCCATCAGCTCCGCATTGCTGGTGGTGCGCTCGATCTTGAGCGCGATCGATTCGCCCTCGGGCCCCAGGACGTCCTCGACCGCGTGCACCGCCGCGCGCTGCGTGGACGGGAGGTCGAAGCTCGCCGGCACGGCCGCCGGCTCCCGCACGGGTGACGCCGCGGCGGCGGGCGCGGCGGCCGGACGCGCGGCCGGCGCATCCCCCGAGGCCAGCGCGATGAACTCCTCGCGGTAGAGGCCAAGCAGCAGTTCCTCGCCGTTGCCCGGCAGGTTGACGATGATCGATTCCGCCGCGCGTTCGCCATCGACGAGGATCAGGGCGGTGCGCTGCTTCATGCCCAGCTTGTGGGTGCGCAGCTCGATTTCCTGCTGGCCCTTGGCGGTCTTGCGGAACACGGTGCCCGGTTCGATGCTGTCCATGTCGTCCTCCGACGCGTTCTTGCAGTTCGACTTCTACACGATTCCGCGGTTCCCCGCCGGGGGTTGCAGTCGTGCGCGTAAACTCGGCGCATGAACCTCGATGCCGTTGCCCTGCGCCGGGCGGCCCTGGCGTTGTGCGCTGCGATGCTCGTGGCGCAACCCGATGCCCATGCGCAGGCGCCGGCCCCGGGCGTGCTGGTGGCCGGGCAGAGCGGCGACCAGGTGTGCCTGCGCTGCCACGGCGTCAACGAAGGGAAGCCGATCCTGTCGATCCACCGTACGCGCCATGGGGTCGCGGCGCAGCCGGGGTGCCAGGCGTGCCACGGCTCCAGCCGCCCGCACGTGCAGCACAAGTCGGCCGAGGCGGGCGCGCCGCAGATTCCCCGCCCGGCGCCGGACTTCAACTTTTCCGGCCCGGAGCGCTCCGCGCCGGAGATCCAGAGCCGCACCTGCCTCAATTGCCACAGCGGCGGCAAGCGCCTGCACTGGCGCGGCAGCGCGCACCCCGGGCACGACGTGACCTGCGCGAGCTGCCACACCATCCACCAGCCGGCCGACCCGGTGTTGAACAGGGAGACGCAGCGCGAGACCTGCTTCAAGTGCCACCAGACGCAGCGCGCCGAGACGCATGCGTTGTCCACCCACGGCGCGGCCGCGGGCAAGGTGGCATGTGCCGACTGCCACAACGTGCACGGTGGCATCGGCCCAAAGCTGCTCAACGAACCGACTGCCAACGACGTGTGCTTCACCTGCCACGCCGGGTTGCGCGGGCCGTTCCTGTGGGAGCATCCGCCGGCCGGCGACGACTGCATGCACTGCCACGTGCCGCACGGGTCGAACACGCCGCCGCTGCTCAAGGCGCGCCCGCCGTGGCTGTGCCAGGGTTGCCATGCCGGGTCGGTGCACACCACGCCGGCGCTGTCCGGCCGCGCGCTGGCGCCGGGCGCGGGCGGCACCAACCCCTCGGCGCAACTGCTGGGGCGCGCCTGCCTCAACTGCCACTCGGCGATCCACGGCAGCAACCACCCCTCCGGGGCGAGGTTCACGCGGTGAGGCGCGGCGCGTGGTGGCTCGTCGCCGCAGGCCCGGTGGCCTGGGCCCAACCGCCCTGGTCGGCCAGCGACCAGGAAAAGCTCGACGACCTGGTGCGGCCGCAAAGCCGCATCGAGATCGGCGCCGGTGCGGCGGACGGGAACACGTTTCTCGGCGGGCACTACAACGGCGTGCGGCCCGCGTTTGCGGTGCTGAACCTGGATCTGCGCGGCCGCCAGACGCGCTACGGCAACCCCGACGATGATCACGTACGCTGGCGCATCGAGGGCCGCGACCTGGGCGCCGATGCGCGCACGCTGATGGCCGAGCGCGGCCAGCTCAATCACTACCGGGTCACGGCGCTGCACGCACGCACACCGCAGCGCGCCAGCGACAGCTTCCAGACGCCGTTCGAAGGCGCGGGCAGCGCCCGGCTCACGCTGCCGGCGGGCTTCGAGCGCGCCCCAACGACGCCCGGCATGACCCGGCTCACCGAATCGCTCGCGCGCGTCCCGGTCGAATCGGTGCGCACGCGCAACGAACTGGCGGCTGCGTGGTGGCCGGACCCCGATTGGGAAGTCAACGCCAGGTGGCGCCATGAGCGGCAGGAGGGCGTGAAAGTGCGCAGCCTGCTGATGGGCGCCTCGCCGGGCGTGGCGCGCGTGGCCGCGCTGCCGGAACCGGTCGACACGGTGACGCAGTCGGTTGACCTCTCCGCCGCCTACGCCGGGGAGGCCGAGCGCCTCACGCTCGGCTATCACGCCGCGCTGTTCGACAACCGCGCGCCGCCGCTGGAATGGCAGAACGCGTTCTCGAGCGCGCCCTTTACCGGCGGCACCACCGGACTGCCGGCGGGTTTCCCGGTGGACGCCGGGCGCGCCGGCAAGCTGCCCGGCAACCGTTTCCAGCGCCTCGACGCGCAAGGCGTGTTCGATTTTTCCAACACCACGCGCCTGGCGCTCACGCTGCGCCGCGGGCGCGCCACGCAGGACGAGGCGTTCCTGCCCTACAGCGTGAACGCTGCGCTGCTGACCACGCCGCTGCCACGCGCATCGCTCGACGGCCGCGTCGACACGCTGTTCGCGCAGGCGCGCCTGACGCTGCGGCCGCAGCGTGGCTTCCACCTGGCGGGCACCCTCAAGTTCGACGCCCGCGACGCCCGCACACCGCTGGCGCAGTACCTGTACGGGGTCGGCGATGCGCAGCTGCAGCCGGCGCCGGACAGCGCCACCGACAACGCGCGCACCAACCTGCCGCGCAGCCGCCGCACCGCGATGGCGGCGCTCGAGGGCGATTGGCGGCTCACGTCGGCCACGGCGGTCAAGGGTAGCTGGTCGTTCGAAACCATCGCGCGGCGCTTCATGGAGGTGGCGCGCACCCGCGAGCACACGCTGAAGGCGGAACTGCGCCACGGCGGGGGCTCGCCCTGGATCGTGAATGGCGGCCTCTCGGCCAGCGTGCGGCGTGGCAACCCCTACCAGGCCAACGCGCCGTTCCTCGACAGCTTCACCTCCGCCGCGTACATCGAATCGCTGCTGCGCCTCGCCAACTGCAACGCACCGCTCGACTGCGTGCGCAGCGGCCCATTCCAGGCCAAGTTCTTCCTGGCCGACCGCGACCGCGCCAGCGCGCGGCTGTCGGTGATGCGCAGGGTGGGCGCGCAATGGTCCTGGCTGGCGCGCGCCGAGCACGCGCAGGAACGCTTTCCCGCCAGCGCATTCGGCCGTTCGCGCAACGACCGCTCGACGTTGCATGGCGAACTGAACTGGCAGGCAGGCGACGCGTTCACCGCGCAGTGGTTCGTCGCGCACGATCGCCAATCGGTGGCGCAGCGCACCCGCCAGCAGGGCGTCGGCAACCCGGCCGATGCGACGCTGGCCGACTGGACGCACGACGCGCGCGACGCTACCTGGACGATGGGCACGAGCCTGAAGTGGCAGGGGCTGGCGGACGGGCGCCTCACGCTGGAGGCCGGCGCCCATGCGGTGCGTGCGCGCTCCGCCCACGACACGCGCGCCGGCGCGGCCGCACCGGCCGCGCAGAATCCGTCCACTGCGTTTCCGGACACCCGCTATCGCACCGGCGAAGCACGCCTCAATGCCACCTGGCAGGCGGATCGCGCCACGCAATGGAAGCTGGCCGCGCAAGTGCGGCGCATTGCGCAGGCCGACTGGGCGTTCGCCGGTGTCATGCCCACCACGCTCAACAACGCGATCGGCACGCAGGAGGTGCCGCCGGACTACGGCCTGCGCGTGCTGCGGCTGAGCTGGGTGCGGACGTTCCGCTGACGGCCCGGCGCGGGGGCGCGCTCAACGCGCCGTGCAGCGCGTGCCGTAGGGGGTGATCCCCGCGGACCCGGCCGGCGAACTCGAAGCGCCATCGCCCAGCCAGCGCGCCGCGTCCTCGGCCTTGCCCAGCGCCGTGAGGCTCGCCGCCAGTTTGCGCCGCGCGTCGGCCCACTGCAGAGCGCTCAATTGTGCGAGGTCAGCCTTGGCCGGCGCATGGAGCAGCGCGGTCAGGTGCATGGCCGCCAGCGCATGTTTCTGCTCGGCCGCGGCGAGCGACCCAAGCTCGTAGAGCGCGCGCGCCGTGCTGGCCTGGCCGCGTTGCGCAATGTCCAGGCCGCGCTGCAGGAACATTTGCGCCTCGTTGAACTGGCACAGCACGCCCATGGCGCGGCCGTAGTCGAGATTGAGGTCGCTCCACTCGCCGGGCTTGCGCGGCCGGTCGGGATGGTTGATGGCCTCGGCGACGTTGACGGCGACATCCTGCCAGTCGCCGCGCTGGCGCGCCTTCTGCGCTCGCTCGAGGTACTCGTCGTATTCGAGCACGGCGTGGGCGGGCAGGGCCGCGCACGCCAGCGCCACGAGCATTGCCGCGCGTGCCGCCCCCGCCCCGAATGGTTGTTTTTGCATGGCGCCGAGTATAGGCATGCGAACCACTCCGCGGTGCCGCAATGCAAACGGGGCAGCGTGGCTGCCCCGTTGCGGGTGACGCGGAAGGACGCCTTACTTCTTGGCGGCGTCTTTCTTCGGCGCGTCCTTCTTCGGCTCTTCCTTTTTCTCCGGCTGCTTGGCGATGATCAGGTCCTTGATCGCGTCGTACTCGGCCTGGCTCAGCACCTTCTTGACCACCAGCTCATCCTTGCCGCCCCACGGACGGCCCTTGACGATGGCCTTGGCCTTGGCCTCGCCGATCTTGGGCAGCGACGCGAGTTCCTTTTCCGTCGCGCTGTTCAGGTCCATCGGTTCCTTCTTGGCGTCGGCCTTGGCATCGGCCTTGGCGGCGGGTGCCGCGGGTGCGGCTGCGGCCTTCGCATCCGCCTTGGCGGCCGGGGCGGCCGGCGCAGCGGGCTTGGCCGGTTCCTGCTTTTGCGCCATCGCAGTACTGGACAGGCCGATCAACAGGGCGGCCAACAGGGTGCTGATTTTTTTCATTGGAGTTCCTCTCGGTGAGTGGGGTTGAACGAACGACCGGTTTGCTCGGGCGATGCGCCGGAAATTAGAGCACACGACCCACATTGACGCCCGGTTTCCGGCTGCGGGAAAACCCGAAACTGCATACACTCAACGCCATGCCGAACGACGGGTTTACACAACAGCTGGACGACTTCTGGGCCGCCGTGCTGCGGCGCGACCGCAGCTACGAGGGCCAGTTCTTCCTGGCGGTCAAGACCACCGGCGTGTTCTGCCGGCCCGGCTGCCCCGCGCGCACGCCGCAACGCCGCAACGTGGAGTTCTTTCCCGATGCGCAAGCGGCCTTGTTTGCCGGCTACCGCGCCTGCATGCGCTGCAAGCCGCTGCTGGCGTCTAGCGCGGCGGTTCCGCTGGCCATGGAACTGAAGGCTTGGGTGGATGCCGACCCGGCCGCGCGGTTGCGCGAGCAGGACCTGCGTGATCGCGGCATCGACCCCTCCACCGCGCGCCGGCAGTTCCAGAAGGCGTTCGGCATGACCTTTCACGCCTACCAGCGCGCGCGCCGCATGGGCGCCGCGCTGAGCACGGTGCGCCAGGGCGCGCCGGTGATCGATGCCCAGCTCGCGCACGGGTTCGAATCGGCCTCCGGATTTCGCGACGCGTTCGCCAAGGTGTTCGGTGCGCCGCCCTCGCGCGCGGCCGGTGTCCGGCAGCTCCTCGCGCGCTGGATCGACACGCCGCTCGGCGCCATGCTCGCCGTGGCCGACGACGAGGGGCTGCACCTCATCGACTGGGTGGACCGGCGCGGGCTGGAGCGCGCCATCGGCCGCTTGAAGGTGCGCCTGAAGGCCGCGATCGTGCCCGGGCCGCACGCGGTGCTGGACCAGGCGGCGCGCAAAATGGCCGAGTACTTTGCCGGACGACGGCGCGTCTTCACGCTGCCCCTCGCGCCGCAGGGCACGCCGTTCCAGAACGCCGTCTGGAACGCGCTGGTGCAGATCCCGGCCGGCGAAACGCGCACCTACAGCGGGCTCGCCGCCACGCTCGGCCAGCCCACCGCCGTGCGCGCCGTGGCGCGCGCCAACGGCGACAACTTTCGCGGCATCGTCGTGCCGTGCCACCGCGTGATCGGCGCGGATGGCAACCTGACCGGCTACGGCGGCGGCCTGGCGCGCAAGCGCTGGTTGATCGAGCATGAGCGCCGCCTGCGCGTTGCGCCGGGCAACAGTGGCGCCTGACCGGGTTGTTCCGGCCGGGGCATCCGCGCCACGCGGAATGTGACAGCATTCACCTCGCGGCACCCCCCGCATCCTTGGGAGACCCCAGATGTTCAGCCACGTGATGATCGGTTCCAACGATATCGAGCGCTCCAAGCGCTTCTATGACGCCGTGCTCGGCGTGCTCGGCGTGGGAGAGCCGATTCGAAACACCGCCAAGACCGGCCACGAACGCCTGTTCTACCGACACGACGGCGGAACCTTCTGCATCAGCCAGCCGATCAACGGCGCACCCGCCACCGTGGCCAACGGCGGCACCGTGGGCTTCAAGTGCGAATCCCCGGAGCAGGTCCAGCAATTCCACGACACCGCGGTCGCGAACGGCGGCACGTCGATCGAGGATCCGCCGGGCTTGCGGCAGGGTAGCGTGGGGTCCTTGTACCTCGGTTACGTGCGCGATCCGGATGGGCACAAGCTGTGTGCGCTGCATCGGCCCAAGGGTTGAGCGGCAGGCCACGGTGGCAGCCCCGGCGGGCGGCGCACGCCGGAGATCGGCGGCAAGTGAGTGGGGGTCGACCAGATTGTCCGTGTAGATCGGTCGGGTCGCGGTGTCGGCCACACTGTCTTCCGCTTGTGACCAGTTAGCAAGTTTGATAACATGCCGCAATGGCGTTTGACATCGAGTACTTCCATCCGCGCGTGCTCGAGGAGATCGAGTCCTGGCCGGTCGATGTGCTGGCGGACTACGCCCGGTTGCTTGAGCTGTTGATCGAGCACGGCCCGAGCCTCCGACTTCCACACTCGCGCGCATTCGGCGATGGCCTGTTCGAATTGCGGCCCAGCGGCAGATCAGGCATCGGCCGGGCTTTCTACTGTTTCCTGGTAGGCAAGCGCATCACCGTGTTGCACGCGTTCATCAAGAAGACCCCGCAAACACCCGATCGCGAAATGAAGCTGGCGCGCACGCGCTTGAAGGAGATCAAGAGTGGCTGAGATCAAATACAAACCGGTTCCGCACAACCACAAGGAATTCCTCGCCAAGGCCGGTACGCGCAAGGGGTTTGTGGCGGCGTACAACGCGTTGGACCTGGAGTACCAGCTCGCTGACCAGATGCTCAAGGCACGCTCCCGAGCTGGCCTCACGCAAGACGCGGTGGCAGAGCGCATGGGCACCACCAAGAGCGCGATCTCCCGGCTGGAATCCGCCGGCAAGCACGCGCCATCGCTGGCGACGCTGAAGCGTTATGCGCTGGCGGTGGGGTGCGAATTGCAGGTGAAACTGGTGAGGCAAAAGGACGCTTGACAAGCAGCACAGCGCCTCTCGTGCGTCCACGATAGCGATGACCTCCGCCTCCGTGATCCCTGAAGTGGTTCGCTCTGAGATCCTTTCACGACTTGCGCGCGCCGAGCGTGAGCATGGCGTACGCGTACTTCTCGCCGTTGAATCCGGAAGCCGCGCATGGGGCTTTGCTTCACCAAACAGCGACTACGATGCTCGATTCATCTACGCACATGATTCTGATTGGTACCTCTCGGTGGACGTTGAAGACAAGCGCGATGTCATCGAATACCCGATCATCGATGACATCGACCTTAACGGGTGGGACGTCAGAAAGGCGCTTCGGCTGTTTGCGGGGTCCAATCCGGCGTTCGTCGAGTGGATTCAGTCGCCCATCATCTACCTTGAGAGTGGTGGCTTTGCCGCGAGCGTTCGCACGTTGCTGCCGACCGTGTATTCAACTGAGCGTGGCATTCATCACTACCGTAGCATGGCGAAGAGCAACTATCGGGGTTACTTGAAGACTGAACTTGTACCCTTGAAAAAGTACTTCTATGTCCTCCGCCCGCTGCTCTCTGTGCGATGGATTGAACGACATGGCAAGCCTGCGCCAATCGAGTTTGAGAAGCTGCTGCATCTCGTTGGAGGCCAGCCGAAGCTCGTGGCAGACATCAGAAGTCTTTTGGAAAGAAAGAGGGCTGCACCCGAAATGGGTCTTGAACCACCCGTTGCCAGCGTTCACGCCTTTATCGAACAAGAGCTGGAAAGGATCGAGAGTGTTCAACCTCAATCCTCGCCCGAACCTGACGCGAGCAGTCTGAATGTCGTCTTTCGCGCGGCGTTGAGTGGGGCGTGACCACAGGCAATGCGAGTCGTGCAATGACCTCTCTGCTACAAACTGAAGCGCGCCACTGACAAAGCGGCAGCAATGATCGCCCCGCCATGAATCGGGGCAGTAAGTATGGAAGGCACCCCATGACCAAACCCATTGCAAACCTCGATGAAGTCGAATTCACCGACATCGAGGCGAACGGCTTTTACACCTCCAAGCGCGCCCAGTTCAGCGCGGCCATCGGTGCGAAACAGCTGGGCTACAACCTGACCGAGCTTGCGCCCGGCTGCGCGCAGTGCCCGTTCCATTCCCACCGCTGCGAAGAGGAGATGTTCCTCATCCTGGACGGCGAGGGCGAGTTGCGCTACGGCAAGGACACCTATCGCATCAAGAAGCACGATGTCATCGCCTGCCCCACCGGCGGGCCGGAGACGGCGCACCAGATCATCAACACCGGGTCCGTGCCGCTGCGCTACTTGTCGCTGTCCACCATGGCCGACGTGGAAGTGTGCGAGTACCCGGACTCGGACAAGGTGGGCGTGTATGCGGGCGGTGGCGACGCGCCGCGGCTGCGCAAGCTGGTCCGGTCGGAGAGCGGCGTGGACTACTACGACCGCGAATCCACCGAGCCGCGGCGACAAAAGACATAGGCCTGCACCAAACCCAAGGCGTGGCGCGCCGTTTGGGCCATTGTCGCGGGTTTAAGTACGAGTCCCGACACTTATCTGGCTGAGAATTAGGGGTGAGGAGTTGAACGGCGGTACCCTTTTGTTTCTGACACGAAAGGTCACCGTAATGAGTGGACGACCCCTCACCTTGGACGAAAGATACCTGATTCAAGGCGGAATACTTGGCGGGCTAACGGCGAGCCAGATTGCGCGGCAATTGAGGCGAGATCGGTCGGTGATTTACGACGAGCTGGCGCGGGGCAAGGACGGTCGCGGGAAGTACTGTCCGCACGTGGCGCAGTTGAAGCGGGGGGAGGCGAGTGCCCGCAGCGCGGCCAACTGCGTCAAGAAGCCGGAGGCGGCCTGGCGGCTGGTGGGTGAACGGCTCATGGAAGGATGGTCGCCGGAGCAGGTCAGCGGTCGTTGGAAGCGTTTGCGTTTAGACGTTCAGATCAGCATTCCGGCGATCTATGCGGCGGCCGTGCGCAATGGATGGGAACAGTACCTGCACCGGCAGCGGGTACGAGCCCGCCTCAAACGGCCCGCCCGTCACCCTTGGGGAGGCAGCGCACGCTCCATCCATGAGCGATCCAAGGATGCCAATCTGCGGATTGAAATGGGCCATTGGGAGGCCGATACGATGGCCGGCAAACAGAAGGATAAGAAGCGCATCCTGCACATGGTGGAAAGGCAAAGCTTGTACTGGGAACTGGTGCTGCTCAACGGCACCAGGAGCGTACCTACGGTGAAGAAAATCCAGAAGCGGCTGGAAAACAACGGACTGCCCTTCAAGACCGTGGCCACCGATCGCGGTGCCGAATTCACGGCCACCGGCACCGTCTTGGGAGAAAAAGCCTTTGCCTGCGACGCCTACTCGCCCGATCAGCGCGCGACCAATGAAAATCAAATCGGCGTGTTGCGAATCGATCTGCCCAAAGGAGTCACCATGGACTCCCTCAAACCAAAACATGTAAGGCGTCTACAAGAAAAATACAACAACCTACCGCGCAAATGCTTGGGCTTCCTCACCCCTTATGAAGTAGCATTCAACCGCCAACCGCCTGTCGGGACTCGTACTTGAATTGGCGTTGTCGGCCCGAACACCGCGCCAGTGCTGGGATTTAGGTGGACGGACCGCTCATTTCCCCGAAGTACACGCGCGTGTCGTACTCGAACGCCACGCGGCCCTGCACCTGGTGGCGATCGAACATCGCGCGCGCGGCCTTTTCCATGGCCGGATAACGCGCATCGCTGCGACCCGGCATGTAGGACGATGACGCGATGCGGCCCATGAGGCCTGCGATATCGAAGCGCTGCACGTTGTCGAAGGTCGCCTCGGCCGGGGCCGTGCCGTAGAAGGCGGCGAACGCCGCCGCATCCTGCACGTTCTTGTGGTTGATCTCGGCGTAGTCGGTGCCGAATTCGGCGAGGAAGCGCTCGTAGTCCTGGAGGAACGGCGTGGCATCGGTGCGCCGGTCGTTCCACACCAGCACCACCCACGCACCTTCCTTGCCGATGCGCAGGAATTCCTCGCGCGCCTTTTCACGATCGAACCAGTGGAAGGCCTGCCCGGCGACGATGAAGTCCATCGAGTGCGCGGGCAGGCGCGTCGCTTCGGCCGTTCCGCCCAGGCTGGTGAAGCGCGCGTAGTCGTCCAGGAAGTCCTCGGCGGCGGCGCGCATGTCCGCGTTCGGTTCGACGCCGATCACCGGGTTGCCGTTGTCGAGGAACAGTTTGGTCAGGATGCCGGTGCCCGAGCCGATGTCGGCCACGATGCTGTCCGCCGTGAAGCCGCAGCGGTCGGCAAGGAGGTCGAGGATTTCGACCGGGTAGCCGGGGCGGTACTTCACATAGTCGGCGACGCGGTCGGAGAAGCGGGTGGTGGCGTTGGATTTGGGCATAGGTCGTTTGATGAACTGGGCGTTGCAATCGGCATCACATCGTTCAGCGGGAACTGGTTCTCATTTGTCGCCCCGGCGCAGGCCGGGGGTGAGGAAGGGGTTTCGCGAAGCATGCTTCGCGCCTGACGAACGCCAATCCGTTGCAGCAGATTGGCCCAAGTTCACCAACGTCAAATTGGGCCCCGGCCTGCGCCGGGGCGACAGTATGTAGCGGTGTCGATAAAGTGATCAACCTCGGAATGAATTTTCCGCGGCCGCTAAAACCACGCATCCCGCATGTCCAGCGTCGTTCGATCCAATGAATCGAGCAGGTTCAACATCGGCCGCACCTTGGGCAGCTCGTGGCGGATGAAGTACTGGCAGGCCATGAACTTGCCGCGATGGAAGTCGTCGTGGCGAGCCGGTGAATGGGCGGCCACGCGCGCCTGCTCCATCCAGATCCAGGCCATGACGAGGTGCCCGAACGCCTCGAGGTACACCGTGGCATTGGCGAGCGTGAGGTTGAGATCGCCTGCCGCGTGCAGCGTGGCGGTGGTTTCCTTCAGGTGATCGAGCAGCACAAAGACTTCGCCGGCCAGTTCGGTGAGGTCGCCGTCCTCGTCGCAGGCATGCAGCGTGCCTTCGATGCGCGACACCAGCAGCGTGAACGCAGCGCCCCCCTGCATCACCACCTTGCGGCCCAAGAGGTCCAGCGCCTGGATGCCGTGCGTGCCCTCGTGGATGGGATTCAAGCGGTTGTCGCGGTAGAACTGCTCGACCGGGAAATCGCGCGTGTAGCCGTAGCCGCCGTGCACTTGAATCGCCAGGTCGTTGGCGGCGAGGCACCATTGCGAGGGCCAGCTCTTGGCGATGGGCGTGAGAAGGTCCAGGAGCAAGGTCGCTTCGCGGCGCGTGGATTCCTCCGGCGCGGTGCGTTCGTCATCGACCAGCTTCGCGCAGTAGAGGTTCAACGCCAGCGCGCCTTCCACGTAGGACTTCTGCGCCAGCAGCATGCGCTTGACGTCGGCGTGTTCGACGATGGGAATCTGCGGCGCGTTCGGGTCCTTGTTCTGCGGCGCGCGGCCCTGCGGGCGATTGCGCGCGTAGTCGAGCGCGTGCAAGTAGCCGGTGTACCCCAGCAGGGTGGCCCCGAGGCCGACGCCGATGCGCGCCTCGTTCATCATGTGGAACATGCAGGCCAGGCCCTTGCCGGCCTCGCCGACCAAATAGCCCACGGCCCCAGGCTGCCCGCCGGGACGGAATTTCCCCTCACCGAAATTGAGCAGCGTGTTCACCGTCCCGCGGTAGCCCATCTTGTGATTGAGGCCCGCCAGCGCCACATCGTTGCGATCGCCCAGCGCGCCGTTGGCGTTGACGAGAAACTTGGGGACGATGAACAGCGAAATGCCCTTGGTGCCCGGCACCAGCTTGCCGTCCGGTCCCGGGATCTTGGCCAGCACCAGGTGCACGATGTTTTCGGACAGCGAATGCTCGCCGCCGGAGATCCACATCTTGCTGCCGGTGAGGCGGTAGGTGCCGTCAGCCTGTGCGATCGCGCGCGTCGTGATGTCGGAAAGCGACGAACC
>JAEUMZ010000046.1 GCA_016790765.1 Betaproteobacteria bacterium | reverse complement strand
TGAATTGGCGCCGGTGCCCGGGTAATAGGGGTGCTGGAAGCTCGAACACAGCAACACGCGCTCGTCGTCGTGGAAGATGTCCTCCGTGCCGTTGCCGTGGTGCACGTCGAAATCCAGGATGGCGACACGCTCGAATCCGTGTGCATCGATGGCGTGGCGGGCACCGACCGCCACGTTGTTGAAGATGCAAAAGCCCATCGCGCGGTCGTAGGTGGCGTGGTGACCGCACGGCCGGACCGCGCAAAACGCGTTGGAGACCTTGTCGTTCGCGACCAGGTCGACGCCCGCCACCAGGGCACCGGCGGCGCGCAAAGCGGCATCGAGCGAATGGGGATTCATGGAGGTGTCGGGGTCGAGGTACGCGTAGCCCGTTGCCGGTGCCGCATCGAACACCGCATCCACATAGCCCGGCTCATGGGTGGCGTGCAATTGCTGCAGGGTGGCCTGCGGCGCCTCGACACGCGACAAGCGTGCCAGCAGGCCGGAGGCCTCGAAAGCCTCCAGGACCGCCGTCAGTCGTGCAGGACATTCGGGATGATGCGGACCCATTTCGTGCTGCAGGCACGCCGGGTGGGTGATGAAGGCAGTGGTCATGGGGCTCCGGTGGCAGGCAGTGCATCCCGATCGAACTTTGCAACGTAGAATCGATCATATCGCGCTTCCCGGGACCGCCATGCTCTTTGACAGGAAAGAACAGCTCGCTGCCAATCCCCTCGCCGAAGTCATCGGCAAGGCGGGCGAAATCATCCTGGGCAAGGAGCCGCAGATCCGCATGGCCATGTGCTGCATCCTGGCACGCGGGCACCTGCTGATCGAGGATGTGCCCGGCGTCGGCAAGACCACGCTCTCACACGTGCTCGCCACCCTGCTGGGCCTGCAGTACCAGCGCATCCAGTTCACCAGCGACCTGCTGCCGGCGGACATCGTCGGCGTGTCGATTTTCGACCGCGAGTCCGGGACTTTCAGGTTCCATCCGGGCCCGGTGTTCTCCCAGGTGATCCTCGCCGACGAAATCAACCGCGCCTCGCCAAAAGCCCAAAGCGCATTGCTCGAGGCGATGGAGGAAAACCAGGTCACGGCGGACGGGAAAACCATGAAGCTCCCGCAGCCGTTCTTTGTGATCGCCACGCAGAACCCTTCACACCAGGTCGGCACCTTCCCGCTGCCCGAATCGCAACTGGATCGTTTCCTGATGCGCATCCGCCTAGGTTACCCGGACCACCAGGCCGAGCGCGCACTGCTCAAGGGGGAGGACCGGCGCGAGTTGATTGCCAGGCTCCAGCCCGCCATGGCGGTCCAGGACCTGGTGGCGTTGCAAAAGGACGTCGGCAACATCTTCGCCTCCGACGGCCTCATCGACTACGTGCAGGCATTGGTCAATCACACGCGGGAATCCACGCATTACGAAATGGGGCTTTCGCCGCGGGCCGGGCTGGCTGTGTTGCGCGCCGCGCAGGCCTGGGCCTTGATGGCTGGACGCCGCCATGTGCTTCCCGAAGACGTTCAAGCCGTGGTTCCCGCGGTGGTCGGGCATCGCCTGCGGCCCGTGAACACGGGCGAAGCCAAGATCGTGAATCCGGCCGATGATTTGATCCGCGCGGTCGCCATTCCGTAGGCTTCCCAATAGAAACCCTAGCACTGGCGCGCCGCTCCAGCCAATAGTGCGTCAAACGCCGCGCCAGACATAGACTTTCAACCTGGACATGTCCGCCGTCCTTCCCGGCCCTTCCCCGCGGTCCCTGCGCCAGCGCATTTCCGACTGGATCTTCCCGTCGCGCGCCCCCGAAGCGCCGCCTGTGCAACTGGTGCAGCGGCGCATCTTCATCCTGCCGACGCGGACCGGCTATTTCTTCGTCCTGGTGCTGGTCCTGTTGTTGATCGCGTCGATCAACTACAGCCTGTCGCTCGGGTTCATGCTGACGTTCCTGCTCGCCGGCATGGGCAGCGTGGGAATGCTCCACACGTTCGCCAACATCGTCCGGCTGTCGATCAGCCCCGGCAAGGTCGAAGCGGTGCATGCAGGTGACACGGCGATCTTTGCCGTGGTGCTCGCCAATCCATCGGCCGCGCGGTTTTCCATCGGCGTGAAACGTGCGGGCCACGGTGGCGGTGCGCCCGTGTACGCGGATGTGGGCGAATCCCGGCATGCCATCGTCCGGTTGCCCGTCTTGGCTGAAAAGCGCGGATTCGTGCAATGCGGCCGGCTGGAAATCTTCACCGAGTATCCGCTCGGGCTGTTTCATGCGTGGTCCTACGTGGATTTCGGCATGCGCGGGCTGGTGTACCCGAAGCCGGATCCGGGCGCCGGCGCCCTGCCCTTTGATTTTCATGCCGCCGGCGAGGGCAACCTGCCGGTGAAGGGCGACGAGGAATTCCAGTCACTGCGCGCCTACAAGCCCGGAGACACGCCCAGGCAGATTGCCTGGAAGGCATTGGCGCGCGAGCAAGGGTTGCTGGTCAAGGAATTCGGCGCCACGGCCAGCGCGGACTTGTGGCTCGACTTTGATCAACTGCAGGGACTCTCGACCGAGCAGCGCCTACAACGCCTGACCTGGTGGGTTCTGGAAGCGGGCCGACAGCAGGTGCCTTACGGGCTGAGCCTGCCCGGCCACCGCTTTCCGCCGATGACCGGGGCCTTGCATCGCGACCGGTGCCTCGAAGCCTTGGCGCTGTTTGGTCTTCAATCGCCCTGAACGATGAGCTACGCCCCCGCCCTCACCCTGGCCAACATCGGCTGGCTGCTGGCGGCCATGGCGTTCGTGATCGCGCCCCACGCCATCCGCATGCCCTGGTGGGTGCTTGGCGTGTGTGCCGGTGCCGGCATCGCCCGCTGGTGGATCGCGCGGCGCGCCTGGCGGACGCCACCGTGGTGGGTGATGGGCCTGATTGCGATCGGCGTCACCGCCGGTGCACGGCTGGAGTATGGCCGGCTGTTCGGGCGCGAGGTCGGCGTGGTGCTGCTGATTGCCATGCTGTGTCTGAAAGTGCTGGAAATGCGCAATCGCCGCGACGCCATCATCGCCATCTTCATGGGTTTTTTCCTGGCGATGACCAACTTCCTGTACTCGCAAACCATCCTGATGGGCGGGTACATGTTCGTGTGCGTGGTGTTGTTCGTGGCCACGCTGATCGGCTACAACCGTACCGCCAGCGATGCCACCTGGCGCGAGCGCGTGCGGCCTGCCGGCATCATCTGCCTGCAGGCAATCCCGCTGATGCTGGTGCTGTTTTTCCTCTTTCCGCGCCTTTCCGGGCCCCTGTGGCGCATGCCGGGAGACGACAGTTCCAGCACCGGCTTGTCCGACACCATGACGCCGGGCGACATCAGCAAGCTTTCCAAGTCCACGGCCGTGGCGTTTCGCGTGGACTTCGACGGCCCGGTGCCCGACAACAGCGATCTCTACTGGCGCGGACCGGTGCTGAGCCTCAACATGGGCCGGACCTGGCGCGCGCCCGCGGTCCTCCCCTTGCCGCCCGGCACCCCGCTGGACATGACGCCGAAATCCCGGCCGATCAAGTACCGGGTCACGCTGCAGCCGCACAACAAGCCCTGGCTGTTCGCGCTGGACATGCCGGTGGAAACACCCAAGGATGCGTTGCTGTT
>JAEUMZ010000206.1 GCA_016790765.1 Betaproteobacteria bacterium | reverse complement strand
CTGGAGCGCATCCGCCCGGCCGAGCTGATCCTGCCGGAGAGCACAGACTGGGAGCGCGGCGGCATCGTCACGCGCCGGCTGGCCGATTGGCAGTTCGATGCGGCGACGTCGGCCACGTTGTTGGCCAAGCAGTTCGGCGTGCGCGACCTGGCGTCGTTCGATTGCGCGGACCAGCCGCTCGCCGTGGCAGCCGCGGGCGCGCTGCTGCAGTACGTGCAACAGACGCAACGCAGCGCGCTACCGCACCTCACCGGCCTCACCGTCGAGCGCAGCGACCACTACGTGCGCATGGATGCGGCCACGCGCCGCAACCTGGAAATCACCGAGACGGTGCAGCGCGCCGAGGCGCCCACGCTGTTCTCGGTGCTCAATCGCTGCGCCACCGGCATGGGCGCGCGCCTGCTGGCGCACGCGCTGCACCACCCGCTCACCGACCGCGCAGTCGTGCGGGAGCGGCTGGCGGGCGTCGCCGCGCTCGCACCACTGCACCGCGACGTGCACGGCGCACTGCGCGGTTGGCCGGACATCGAGCGCATCGTCACACGCGTGGCCCTGCGGACCGCACGGCCGCGCGACCTCACCGGCCTGCGCGATGCGCTGCTGGCGGCGCCGCAGCTCGCGGCACTCATCGATCAAACCCCAGCACTGGCGCGCCTTTCCAGCCATTTCCGGCCGGACGGCCGCATCGGTGCTGGACTTTCGGCTGCGTTGCTCGATGAACCGGCCACCATGCTCCGCGACGGCGGCGTGATCCGCGACGGCTTCGACGCGGAACTCGACGAACTGCGCGCCATCCAGGCCCATGCCGGCGAATTCCTCATTGCATTGGAACAATGCGAGCGCGAGCGCACCGGGATCGCCAACCTGCGCGTCGAATTCAACCGCGTGCACGGCTACTTCATCGAGGTCACGCAGGGCCAGCTCGACAAGGTCCCGGCGGATTACCGCCGCCGCCAGACGATGAAGAACGCCGAGCGTTTCATCACGCCGGAACTGAAGGCCTTCGAGGACAAGGCCCTGTCGGCCGGCGAGCGTGCACTGGCGCGCGAGAAGGTCCTTTACGAGGCCCTGCTCGACCGGCTGGCGCCCGACATTCCTGCGCTGCAGGCCTTCGCGCGTGCCGCCGCCGAACTCGACGTGCTCGCCACGCACGCGGCCAATGCCGCCGAGCTCCGGCTCTGCGAACCGGCCTTCGTCGAGGCCGACCGCGTGCACATCGAAGGCGGCCGCCACCTCGTGGTGGCATCGCAGGTCGAGAACTTCATTCCCAACGATTGCCACCTCGACCGTTCGCGGCAGCTGCTGCTCATCACCGGCCCCAACATGGGCGGCAAGTCCACCTACATGCGGCAGGTGGCGCAGATCGTGCTGCTGGCGCACACCGGTTCGTTCGTGCCGGCCGCTGCCGCCGAGATCGGGCCGATCGATCGCATCATGACGCGCATCGGCGCCTCCGACGACCTGGCCGGCGGGCGCTCGACCTTCATGGTGGAGATGACCGAGGCGGCCGCCATCCTCAACGCCGCGACGCCGCGCTCGCTGGTGCTGATCGACGAGATCGGCCGCGGCACCTCCACGTACGACGGCCTCGCATTGGCGTGGGCCATCGCGCGCCACCTGGCGGAGACCACGCGCTGCCACGCGCTGTTCGCCACGCATTACCTCGAGCTCACGCAACTCAATGCCGAGCTGCCCAACCTGGCCAACGTGCACCTCGACGCCGTGGAGATGAAGGACAAGATCGTGTTCCTGCACAAGCTGGAACAGGGCCCGGCGGACAAGAGCTACGGCCTGCAGGTCGCGCAGCTGGCCGGCGTGCCGAAGGCGGTGATCCGGCGCGCGAAGAAGCACCTGGAAGACCTGCTGGCCGCGGCCGAACCGCCAGCCGCGCAAGCAGACCTGTTTGCGACGCCCCCGGCACCGCCGGAGGCCGACCCGCACCCGGCACTCGACCGGCTCGCCGACTTGAAGCCCGACGAGCTGAGCCCGCGCGAGGCGCTGGACGCGCTGTACGAACTGAAACGCCTGATGGAGCCGAAGTCCCCATGATGCGCATCCTGCTGTTGGCCACGCTGGTCCTGCTCGGCAGTTGCGCGACGCGCACGCCCGGCACCTATTCCTTCGCGCTGATCGGCGACCTGCAATACACGCCGTTCGAGGAACGCGTGTTCCCCAAGCTCATCGATGCACTGAACGCGGAAGACCTGGCCTTCGTGGTGCACCTGGGCGACATCAAGTCCGGCGGCAATTCACCCTGCACGGACGCCCTGTATGCCTCGCGCAAGGCCGACTTCGAGCGTTCGGCGCATCCGTTCATCCTGCTGCCGGGCGACAACGACTGGGTCGATTGCCGCCGCAAAAGCAACAACCGCGGCGACCCCCTCGAGCGCCTGGCCGCGTTCCGCCGCACGTTCTACCCGGCGCCGGAGTCGCTCGGCGTGCGAAAGATGCGGCCCGAGCGGCAATCGGAGCGCGGCGGCGAGTTCGCGCCGTACGTCGAGAACACGATGTGGGAAAAAGGCGGCGTGGTGTTCGTGGCCCTCAACATCCAGGCCAGCAACGACAACGTCGGCTTCGACGCCGCCAGCGACGCCGAACAGCGCGTCCGCGTACGCGCCAACATCGCCTGGATGAAGGAGGCGTTCCAGCGCGCGCACCGTTCGAATGCACTGGGCGTGGTGCTGTTCCAGCAGGCCAACCCCGGATTCGAGGAACCGGCCGACGAGGTGCGCGCCAGCGCGCTCAAGGAAACCATCGAGGCGTTCGAGGCCGAGGCGCGCGGCAGCCCCCTGCCGGTGATCTTTGCGCACGGCGACACGCACACCTTCCGCGTCGATCGCCCGTACCGGAGCCCGCTGGACAAGCGCGCCATCGCCAACGTCACGCGCATCGAGGGTTACGGTTCCCCGCACATCAACTGGGTGCGCATCACCATCGACCCGCGTGCGGGCGCCTCGCCGTTCCGCATCGAGTCCGGCGGCTTCGCGCCCGAGGTCCGCGAAGACCACTAGCAGACCCGCCAGCCGGCGCCCTCAGGGACGCCAGTCCCACTCGCGCCAA
Organism: Betaproteobacteria bacterium; assembly: GCA_016790765.1. Taxonomy (GTDB): domain Bacteria; phylum Pseudomonadota; class Gammaproteobacteria; order Burkholderiales; family Usitatibacteraceae; genus UKL13-2. The sequence goes on along the minus strand of JAEUMZ010000206.1, from coordinate 57,945 downwards.
CCCTCGAGCAGCGGGTAGTAGAGGCCCAGCCGGATTGGGGGCGGCTCGCCGCCGCGGTCGATGCGGTCGAGCTCCGACACCAGCGCGGCATACCCCTCGAGCTGCGCGCGATAGCGCTCGCGCTCGTTGTCGAGGAACGCCTCGCGCTCTCCGCCCTGGTGCGAACCGGTCTTGAAATCGATGATCCAGCGCGTGCCGGCCTCGTCGATGAAGGACCTGTCGATGGCCACATGCACGATCGATCCGTCGCGCACGCCGCTCAACCGCCATTCGGACTCCGCGCCCTCGCGCGCGGCGAGGATCCAGCGCCCGCGCGCACTGTCCAGCGTGCGGATCAGCGCATCGGCCACCCGCGTGCCCGCGTCCGCCAGGGCATTGTCCTCGACGCCCAGTTCCAGCAAGGCGCGCGCCAGGCGCTGGGACTCGCCGGCCACGCGTTCGGCATTCCAATGTTGCGCACCCTCCAGCGCGATGCGATGCAACCAGGCGTGCACCACCGTGCCGGCGTGGCGCGCGATCCGGCCCGCCCAGTCGAAATCGACGCTGGCGGCCGCGGGGACCTGGGCCGCGTCGGACCGGCCGGCCACGGACGGTGCCGGCACCGGCGCGCAAGCGCCTTCCGGCAGCCGGCGCAGGGGCGCCGCCTGGAGCGCTGGCAGGACAGCCGGCGCGGCGGGCGCGGCCGGCGGCGAATGCGTCAGCGCATCCTGGAAGGCCGGCGCCACCACGGGCCACAGGGTCGAGAGCAACGAGGCCGCCGCCGGTTCGGCCAGCGTTTCCTCGCCGCGTTCCAGCTTCACGCGCGCGCTGCCCAGCAAATGCAGGACGCGCTTGGCGCGTGTCGCGGCCACATACATGAGCCGCACTGCTTCCTCGCGCTGGCGCGCCCTTTCCTGCGCCTGCACGTAGCGATAGTTGGTGTCCGCGGTGGCGTCCGCGCCGGTTTCGCGGATCGGCGCGAGCAGCAGTTGCGGCGCGCCGGTGAGCGGGTCGGGCTGCTCGTGCCAGACCACCAGGGGAAGCGCATCGCCCTGCGTGCCGCGGTGCAGGCCGGGCAGGATCACGGTGTCCCACTCCAGCCCCTTGGCCTTGTGCAGGGTCATGATCTCGATCCGCGCGCCGGGCAGGCTGGTGGCATGCAGGCGGCCGATGGCGCGGTCGAGCGCGGCAAAGTCCTCGATGCCGGCGCCGCCGGTCTGCGCCCGGGCTTCCGCCTCGATGGCGTCGAGCGCGCGCGCGGCATCGGCCAGCGAGGATTCCGCATCGAGGCAGGCCGGCCCCAGCAGGGACAGCCAGAGCGGCTCCAGCCACGATCGCAGCGGCAACCGCCGCACCAGCGCGCGCGCCGGCGCCAGGCGCTCGCACAGCCACGCCACGCGTGCACCGCCTGCGGGTGACAGCGCCGCCGTGCGCGCGGCGTCGTTCATGCAGGCCCAGATGTCGCGCGCATCGGGTTGCAGTACGCCCTCGACCGGCGCCGAACCGCCCACGAGGGCGGCCAGGTCGGCCGCCGTCAGCGCGCACCACGGCGCGCGCAGCAGGGCAAGCCACGCCACGCGGTCTGCCGGATGCAGCATTGCACGCGTCAGGGCAAGGAGGTCACGCACCACCGCACGACCGGCGAGCGGGTCGATGTCCACCGCCTGGTAGGACAGACCCGCGGCCTTGAGCGCCGGCACGATGTGTGCAAGGTGCGATCGACTGCGCACCAGGATCGCAACCTTGCCGTCCGCGTCGGCCGACAACGCCTCCTGCGCAAGGCGCACCACCCGCGCCGCCTCCTCCGCATCCGCATCGGGCGCTGCGCCGGCGCCCGCGTGGGCCTGCGCGGCCGCCCGGCTGACCTGGGCATGGATCCGCACGCCGCCGTCTTGCGACGCACCGGGGCTGGCCGCACTGGGTGCAAACGGCACGCGGTTCAGGTCCGTATCCGCGGCGTCGGGCATCAACTGTGCGAACGCGCGATTGAGCCAGTCCACCACCGGCGTGGAGGAACGGAAATTGACCGCCAGCTCCAGCGGCGCGAGCGCGATGCCGCCGACGCCGAAGCGCGACGCACGCAGGTACAGCCCCACCTCGGCGTTGCGGAAGCGGTAGATCGACTGCATCGGGTCGCCCACGGCAAAAAAGGTGCGCCCGTCGCCGTCGCTCCATCCGCGCACCAGTTTCTCCAGCAGGTCGTATTGCGCGAAAGACGTGTCCTGGAACTCGTCGACCAGCAGGTGGCGGATGCGATGGTCGAGTGCCAGCGCCAGGTCGGTCGGTTCGTCGTCCGCGCCCAGCGCCCGCACGGCGCCTTGCGCGATCTCGGCGAAATCGCACTGGCCGCGCGCGGCAAACACATTCCACAACAGGGCGGTCGCCACCGGCAGGAGCGCGGTAATGGCCCCCAGCACCCGCCACTCGTCCGCGGTGTAGCCGGATTCCGGAAGCTCGCGCAATCCGCGCAGCGCCGCTTCCAGCCCCGGCTGCTCGCCGAGGCGGCCCAGCAACGCGAGCATGCGCTGTTTCCACGGCACGAAGCGTTCCCTTTCAGCCTTCGTCTCGCCGGCCGGAAAGCCGTCCTTCTTGTCGACCTTGCGCCGAAACGCACCCTCGGTCTTGGTGAGCAGCAGTTGCGCGATCGTGCGCCAGCCTTCGAGCGCCTCCGCATCCCCGCCGGGCCAGGTCGCAAGTGTTTCTTCCGGCAAAACTCCAGCACCGGCGGGCCCATCCGGCCTGTTTTGGCTGGCGAAGCGCATCAGCTCTAGAGTTTCGTCCTGTTCGGCCTGCGGATACCGGCGCGCGACCTCGGCGATGGCCAGCGCACGTGCGCGCCGCAGCGCACCCTCGAGCGCCGTGCGGTTGTCGAAGCCATGCAGGTGGCGCAGCCACTTCTCGCGCGTGGCGAGCATGCGCGCGAGGAGCGCCTCCACGCCGGCGACGTCATTGTCGAGGTGCGCCAGGAGCGTCGCCACGTGCGCCGCCGCCGGGTGGTCCTCGTCCACCAGCGCCAGCGTGGCGCGCGCGGCCTCGTGGTATAGCGGCTCGGCGTCCTCCACGCCTTCCGGTTGTGCGCCAAAGCGCGTGGCCAGCGGCATCTGGCGCGCGAGCGTGGCGTTGAGCGAGTCGAGAGTCAAGATGCGCAGTCGCGAGGTATCGAGGTCCAGCATCCACTGCCGTGCCGCGGCGCGCCCCAGCACGGCGCGCGCGAGCGCCAGGGTCAGGTCATCGACGTCCGGCGCGGCAGATCCGGCCGCCGCCAGTGCGCGCAGCACGCGCTCGCGCATCTCGGCCGCGGCCTTGCGCGTAAAGGTGATCGCGATCACTTCTTCGGGCGCGTCGGCCGTGGCCAGCAGCGCCAGGTAACGCTGGATCAACAGGCGCGTCTTGCCCGACCCTGCGGGCGCACGCACGATGAACGAGCGCGCCACGTCGAGGGCGGCAGCGCGCACCGCGTGGTCGCCGGGCAGGACGGCGCTCATGCCTCTTCCGCCTCACCGGCGCGCGCGACCGCGGTGCCGGCATCGGCGATGCGGCACAGCGCATGCAGGTCGCAGCGCCGGCAAGCGGCCCCCTGATCCTTGGGATCGACCGCGGCCGCGCCCTGCAGGAAGGCGCGCGCGAGCGCGGTGACCGTGGCGTCCCACTGTGCGGTCAGCACATCCCAGGACACGAGGCCCTGGTCGCGCCACTTGGCGATGGACTCCACGGGCTTGGCGCCCGGCAGCAGGCCGTCGGTCGCGGAGAATCCGGCAAAGCCCCAGGTGGGACCGCGCTTGAGCCGCGCAAACGCCACGGTGGACACCGGATCCGCGCTGGTCGCGTAATACAGCGGCAACTGCGGTTCGTCCGGACGCTCACCCATCCAGGCGGCGGGCTGCGCGGCGCCGGTCTTGTAGTCGACGAGCGCGAAGGTGCCGTCGTGCAGGCGGTCGATGCGATCGAGGCGCAGCCGCATCGCCAGGCCGCCGACTTCGGCCTCGCGCGTGGCCTCGTTGCCCACCACCGAGAATTCCTGCCGGCCTTGTTCAACCTCAAGCCACGCGGTGAGCACGCGCACCAGCCGCTCGCGTTCAAGGTCTGCAATGCGGCCCGGAAACGCCAGCAGGTTCGCCGCGCGCGCTTCCGCGAGCGCACGGTCCGCCGCCCGCTCCACCTGATCCGGCAGGTCGGGCCGATCGAGCGCCGCGCGGTCCTGGAGGCCGGCCCAGAGCAACGACAGCGCGCGATGCAGCACGTTGCCGCGCGCCAGCGCATCCGGCAGCACGCGCGGCAGGTCGAGCGACGTGGCGCCCAGGCGGTGGCGCGCAAAGGCCCGGAACGGGCACGCCGCCTGGTCCCGCAACACGGCCGCGCCGCCGCGCACGTGCGTACCTTCGGGCAGCGGCGGCGCGGGCGTATCGGCCACCGGCTCGCAGGCCACGCCGGCAACGAGTGCGTCCGCCAGGGTCTGGTGCGCGCCGCCTTCAAACGGCGATTCCGCCAAGCGGCATACCAGCGCACTGGCCTCGCGCAGCCGCTCGTCCGCCGCGCCCGCGCTGCCAGGATCCGGGCGGCGCGCATGACTCAGGACCACCTCGGCCGCCGCGCGGGTCCAGGCTTGCGTGAGGCGGCGATCGACCTCCAGCGAGGCCTCGCGCGAGGTCTCCGGGATGGGTAGGCGCTGTTGCGCCAAGGGGGGCAGGAATGGATGGCGGCGCGCCGACAGCGGCCAATGGTCCTCGTCGAGGCCGAGGACCCACAGCGCGTCGAAGCGCAGGCCTGCGGATTCGAGCACGCCCAGCACTTCGACCGGCGCCTTCGCGCCCGGCGTCTCGATCTGGAACGGCGTGTCGGCGAGTTGCCGGCCCAGCAGCGCCAGGATTTCCGGCGCGCCGGTGCGCTGCCGGCCAAGCGCAGTGCGGCCCAGCTCCGACAAGCTTTCGTGAAAGGCGGCCAGGCATTGAAAGCCGGGGGAATCGAGCGCCGTTTCACCCGGGAATCCCCAGGCTTTCAGCGCGGCGGTGAATGCCTGCACCCATTCAGCCAGCGCGCGACGCCCCGGTCCGCCACCGGGCCCTGCCGCACGCGCCGAATCGACCGCGGCAAACCACCTCGGGCAAGCATCGGCCCAGCGACCCCAGGCCGGGTTGCGCAGCGCGCGCATCCAGGCGGCAAAGCCCAAGTCCAAGGGCATCGATGCGGCGGACTCCGCATCGAGCCGCGCGCGATCCGCACGCTCGCGCGCGCCCCCCGCCAGGTGAGGCGACAGCAGCAAGGCGCGCCAGCGCGCCACGGGCATCGCCGCGTCTGCGGCGAACGTGGCCTGCAGCATCGTCAGCGCATCGCGCACCAGGCCCTGGTCGCCAAGCGCATCGCCGAGGGAAAAGTTCACCAGCGCCGGATCGCAAACGCCGTCCGGCCGCGGGGACATCAGGCGCTCCGGGGTGAGGGCTTCGGCCAGGGCGCGTGACAAGGCCGGCTTGATGCGTGCGACATCGGGCGCCACGATGGCCACCCTGCAGTTTGCGGCGCCCTCCAACTGTGCACGTACCCAGCGCGCGCAGGCGGCCAACTCGGCCGATTCGGTCTCGAAAACATGACGACGCACGCGCCCGGTGCCGGCCTCCGCCAGACGATGCACGTGGACCGCCGCGCCGGCACCGGCCAGGGCACGCCAGAGGTGGTCCTGCTGGGGTGTCGCGAGGTCGAACCCGACGATGAAAAGGCGTCGACCGGTCCACGGGCGCAGCGCTGCCGCCGCCTGGCGCGCCAGCAGGCCGGGCAATTCCGCTGCGGACACCGCGCGCAGATCCGCGCGCAGTCGCGCATGCCGGTCGCTCCAGTCCAGGAACAGGGCGGCATCCTCCGGCAGGGCCTCGTCGGCGTACGCGAGCCACAGCTGCCACGCGTGCGCGAGCCGCGCCGCTTCGCGCGCCTCGCGCGCGGCCTTGGCCGGGTGGAGCAAGGCGGCGTCCGGTTCGAGCGAATCGCGGATGGCACGTTCCCACAACGCCAGCAACGCATGCTCGGAGAGCAGTCGCGGCGGCGGTGCTGCGGATTGCGCCGTGCAGGCGCGCCACTCGCGCTCGACGAACGCGTGGAAGGACAGGACGTCCGCGCGGCGCCACACCCTGCGTCCCAGGGCCAGTTGCGCCGCATCCACGGCGCGTTCGATCGACGCGGCAAGGCGCCGGTTGGGCGTGACCACGGTCACCGCCGGGTCGGTTGCAGCAGCGGTCAGCGCGTCCCAGGTGATCGGCGCGCCCATGCGACCGGCCTACTTCTCGAGCAGGTGCGCCTTTTCCTTCACCTTGGCCCAGTCGTCGGCGTCGGCCGGCGCGGGCTTGCGAGCCACGATCGGCTTCCAGTCCTTGGCCAGTTCCGCATTGATGGCGATGAAGTTCTTCTGGCTGGCGGGCACGTCGTCCTCGGCAAAGATCGCCTCCACCGGGCATTCGGCCACGCACAGGGTGCAGTCGATGCATTCATCGGGATCGATGACCAGCATGTTGGGGCCTTCGCGAAAACAATCGACGGGGCACACATCGACACAATCGGTGTACTTGCACTTGATGCAGGTTTCGGTGATGACGTAGGTCATGAGGCGCGGCCTTGGTGGGGCTGAGGGGGCTTGAAGCGTGGAAAGTCAGCCTCAAATTCTATCAAAGCCCCCACCCCCGGCCCACCAACCGTGTGTCACGACGGTGGCATAATCAGTCCCACTTTTCACTTTCCGAGGTTCCCCGCCGTGAGCGACACCATTGTGCATGTCACCGACTCCACCTTCGACGCCGAGGTCTTGCAGAGCAACACGCCGGTGCTGGTCGATTATTGGGCCGAATGGTGCGGGCCCTGCAAGATGATCGCCCCGATCCTCGACGATGTGGCCCGGGAATATTCGGCCAAGCTCAAAGTCGCCAAGCTCAACATCGACGAGAACCAGAACACGCCGCCCAAGTACGGCATCCGCGGCATCCCGACCCTGATGCTGTTCAAGAACGGCAACGTGGAAGCGACCAAGGTTGGGGCGTTGTCGAAATCGCAGTTGGCGGCATTCATCGACGCCAACCTGTAGAACTGCAATGCGGCCCGCCGCGTGGCGGGCCGGCGCGCCGATTGACAACCCGCGCCAAGCCGCCTATCCTCGCGTCTCATTGAGTTGTACCCCACGTCGATTCCTATCCGTGGTGCCCGCACCGAAGCCTCTGTTCCGCGGGCAAATCTGTAGTGTCCCTGGCGTCTCCTCTGCTGCAAATCCCGACCCTTTGAAGTGTTGAGTCCGGTTTAGACGGAATTCTAATTCCGCGAAAACTGCGGCCGGAGAGCAATGGCGTGGCGCACGATGCCTGTCCGTTCGGCGCGCGCACGTTCCCTTTCCCTTGTCGTCTTCCATCAAATCCATGCAACTGTCCGAACTCAAACTCAAGCACGTCACAGAACTCATCGAGATGGCCAACGCGGCCGAACTTGAAGGCGCCAACCGCCTGCGCAAGCAGGAATTGATCTTCGCGCTCCTCAAGCACCACGCCAAGAAAGGCGAAGCCATCTTCGGCGACGGCACGCTCGAGGTGCTGCAGGACGGTTTCGGCTTCCTGCGCTCGCCGGACATTTCCTATCTGGCCGGGCCCGATGACATTTATGTGAGCCCGTCGCAGATCCGCCGTTTCAACCTGCACACCGGCGACACCATCGAGGGCGAGATCCGCACCCCGAAGGAAGGCGAGCGCTATTTCGCGCTGGTGAAGGTGGACAACGTCAACGGCGAGCCGCCGGAGGCCGGCAAGAACAAGGTCATCTTCGAGAACCTTACCGCGCTGTTCCCGGACAAGCCGTTCACGCTGGAACGTGACATCAAGTCCGAGGAGAACATCACCGGGCGCGTGATCGACATCATCGCGCCGATCGGCAAGGGCCAGCGCGGGTTGCTGGTCGCCTCGCCCAAATCCGGCAAGACGGTGATGATGCAGCACATCGCGCATGCGATCACCTCCAACCACCCCGAAGTGACGCTGATCGTATTGCTGATCGACGAGCGTCCCGAGGAAGTCACCGAAATGCAGCGCACGGTCAAGGGTGAGGTGGTGTCCTCGACTTTCGACGAACCCGCCACGCGCCACGTGCAGGTGGCGGAAATGGTGATCGAAAAGGCCAAGCGGCTGGTCGAGCACAAGCGCGACGTGGTGATCCTGCTCGATTCGATCACGCGCCTGGCGCGCGCCTACAACACCGTGGTGCCCGCCTCCGGCAAGGTGCTCACCGGCGGCGTCGACGCCAATGCGCTGCAGCGCCCGAAGCGGTTCTTCGGCGCGGCGCGCAACGTCGAGGAAGGTGGCTCGCTGACCATCATCGCCACCGCGCTCATCGACACCGGTTCGCGCATGGACGACGTGATCTACGAGGAATTCAAGGGCACCGGCAACATGGAAGTGCACCTCGACCGCCGCGCGGCTGAAAAGCGCGTCTATCCGGCCATCAACGTCAATCGCTCCGGCACGCGCCGTGAGGAATTGCTCATCAAGCCGGAACTGCTGCAGAAGGTCTGGGTGCTGCGCAAGATGATGTACGGCATGGACGAACTCGAAGCCACCGAATTCCTCATCGACAAGCTCAAGGCCACGAAGAACAACGCCGAGTTCTTCGACTCGATGAAGAAAGGATGAGTGTGGACACACGACATGCCCTGCGGCATGTCGTGTGCCTCACGAATCCGAGCGCCTTGCGAGGCGCGAGGTGGGAAAGAAGGGGAATTCGGGCCATGAACTGCTTCATGGCCCGCCCTTCGAACCGGCGCGACTCCGGCGCACCGTGGGTGCCAGGCCCGAAGCAATGCCAAGCCAGGCAATGCGGGAAAAGCAGACTCCCACCGCCCCACCTCACCCTTTCACCGGCACCCCTTCGCCCCGCACCTTGATGCCGCTGATCGCCGTCATCGACCACGGCTTGGTGCCCACCGACATGCCGACGGTCTTGCGTTTTTCCGACGGCAGGTAGCTGTCCAGTTCGGCCATTTCGTTGAATTCCTGGCACAGGCGTTCGAGCTTGCGGAACATCAGCGCATAGGAGGGTTCCGAAAGTTCGCGCAACTCCATGCGGAACATGCCACCTGCGGCCACGAAATCGCCGGACACGAACTCGCCGATCACGCGATTGCCGTGCTCGCGGCGGATCGGGCCGTCGTTGCGCAACCGCATCGTTCGCGGAATCAGCAGCCGCACCCGGTCGCCCGGCAACAGCCGGATGATGTCGAGCCGCTCCAGCTTGGCCAGCATGGCAATCGCCTCCGCCTTTTCGATCTCGTAGTGCCGGATCATGTCGGGCAAGGTCCAGTCGTTGAGCACCAGGTAGAACACGCCGAGCAGGCGCACATCGGCCGCCAGGGCGGCCTCCTGCTCGACCGTCAGTTCCAGGGATTGGGCCGATTGCGAACGGGCAACATTCGCCAACTCGAACAGGTCAACGTCCAGGCAGGCGCAAATATCCTCCAGCCGCTTGAGCGTCAGCGCCTCTTTTGCGAACAGTCGCTTGATGCTCGCCTCCGACTTGCCCAGCGCCTTGCCCAAATCCTTGTAGGTCATGCTCTTGGCCCGAAGCAGTTTCTTGAGCGTGTCGATCAGGAGCGATGTATGCCCGGAGGAGGCCCGCTCCATGCCCGTTTCCGACTGTGCCGATTTGCGCGCCATGTTGTGCGATCCTCAATTGGTATAGTTTTTTAATACTACAACGAATGCGTATTGATTTGTATGCCCTGCGTGCCCACTCCCTTTCTGACTGCCCTTTGCCAACCCAGACCAATCCTGCGATAATTTCAAGTTCTTCAAACACTTGCCCGCCTAGAGGTGGCCCCTGCGGTTCGTAGTACGCGGCTCACCCTTTGCGAAAGGAACTCCCATGAAAGCCAAAATTCACCCGGAATTGCACGACGTCCTGTTTTTCGACTCCTCGTGCGATTTCAAATTCCTCACCCGTTCCACCGTGGACGTCAAGGGCCGCGAAAAGATGAAGTGGACCGACGGCAAGGAATACCCGGTCATCCGCATCGAAGTCTCGTCGGAATCGCACCCGTTCTACACCGGCAAGCACAAGATCATGGACACCGCCGGCCGCGTGGAAAAATTCCGCCAGCGCCATGCGCGCACCACGGGCGCCAAGGTTGCCGCAAAGTAATCGGGCGGCGGCATCGAACAAAGGCAGCTGCGGCTGCCTTTTTGCTTTTTGGGCGCCGGTCCCCGGCACATCGACCGCCCAGTAGAATCCCCGGATCCTGGATTTTCGCGAGTCTCCCCATGCAACGCCCAATCCGCAGGGCCGCGTCCGCAATGTTCGCGTTGGCTGTCGCTTTGGTTGGCGTGTCTTGCAGCGGCCCCATGAATCCGGTCACTGGCCGCATGGATCGCGGCACCATGTCGGAACAGGAAGAACTGTCCTTTGGCGCACGCGCACACGAGGAACTGCTCCAGGAACATGCAAGGCTGGCAAACCCCGGTCTGCAGCAATACGTGTCGGGCGTGGGCAGCCGCCTCGCCAAACACACCCACCGGCCGGAACTGACCTGGACCTTCACGGTCCTGGACTCGCCGGACATCAACGCCTTCGCCACGACCGGCGGATACGTGTACATCACGCGCGGGTTGATGGCGTACCTCAATAGCGAGGCCGAACTGGCCGGCGTCCTGGGCCACGAGATGGGCCACATCACGGCACGGCACGTTGCCCGACAGCAGCGTGACCAGCAGATTGGTGGATTGCTGCAAGCCATCGGCGTGTTGGGGGGCGCCTATCTGGGCGGTGAGCGCGGCGCGGAGTTGGGGGCCCAACTGGCGGGCGGCGGCACCCAGGCCGGATGGCTGTTGCCGCGCAGCCGCGAGCACGAGTTGGAAGCAGACCGGCTCGGCATGGACTACCTGTCGCGTTCCGCCTTTAATCCACGCGCCATGATCCAGGTGATCGATGTGCTGAAGCTCCAGGAAACCTACGCCAGCGACCGCGCCCGCGCCCTCGGGCGGCCAATGCAGCGCATGCCCGGATGGCTGGCCACGCATCCGTCCAATGAAGAGCGCCTGGCGCAGCTGCACGGGCGCGCCTACGCCGGCGCACCGCCCGACGATGCCGGACGCGACCGCTACCTGCGCGCCATCGACGGCATGACATTCGGCGACAGCCGTGAACAAGGTGTGGCGCGCGGACAGAACTTCTTCCACGAACCGCTCGGCTTCACGCTGCGCAAGCCGGTTGCCTGGCAGTTCAGGAACTCCCCGCAGCAATTGGTGGCGGTATCGCCGGACCAGCAAGCTGCCGTGGTCCTGGCCCTGGTGCCCGGCATGCAGGGCGACCATGGCCGGATCATTCGCGAAGTGCTCAAGGCCGACAGCGGCCGGCCAGAGCGCATCACGCTGAATGGCCTGCCGGCGACCTACTTCCTCGGCGCGCGCCAAGGCAGGGAAATCGAAGCAACCATCGTCACCCTGCGCAACAGTGACTTTGTGCTGGCGCCCCTCGCGCAATCGCGCGAGGCGCAAACCCGCTACCGCAGCGAAGCGCTCTTCGTCCTCAACAGCTTTCGCGCAATGACGGCGGAGGATGTGCGCGCCGCGCGTCCTCGCATCTTGCGCACGGTGGCAATGCCGAAGAGTGGCCAGTTCCGCGACCTGCCCGTGGCAACCGACCTCGAAGATGTCGAGACGCAATTGCGCGTACTGAACCAGGCGTACCCCGCCGGCGCCATCGCACCGGGCCGGCTGGTCAAGACCGTCCAGTAGGACCGCAATTGGCGAGCCCGCCCAAGAGCAATCCGCCGCTGACCGGCCCCATCGTTTTTGATGGTCACGCCACGCCGGTCAAGTCGGCGCTGTTCTTCATCATCTGCACAGCCTGGATCCTGCCCGGCCTGATCGGTCACGACCCCTGGAAGTCCGACGATGCTGTCACCTTCGGCACCGTGCTGGAGATCCTGCGGCATGGCCATTGGGCCGTGCCGCACATTGCCGGGGTCCCGCACCACGAGTACCCGCCGCTCTACGCGTGGCTCGCCGCACTGACTGCCATGCTGTTTTCGCCGATCCTGCCGCTGCACGACGGCGCGCGCCTTGCGACCGGCATTTGCATGGCGCTGACCTTCCTGTACGTCAAGAAGACTGCGGCGCGGCTGCACGACGAGCGCGCCGGCCGCATCGCCGTGTTGCTGCTGCTGGGTTGCCTGGGCCTCCTGTTGCGCGGCCACGAAATGAATCCGGAAGTCCTTGGCCTCACCGGCTTTGCGGTGAGTCTCTATGGCCTCACGCGGCTCGGATCGGAGGCGGCAAAGGGCGGACTCACGCTTGGCGCAGGGGGCGCGATCACGGCGTTGTCCATCGGTTTGCTGCCGGCGTTGCTGCCGCTGGCGACCGGCGTGGCGACGATGGCGCTGCTGCGCGACTTCGGCAATCGCGCCACTTGGCGCGGTCTGGCGATCGGTTTGGCATTGGCCTGCGCGGGCACCCTGCTGTTCCTCGTCCTGCTCGTCAACGCAGGGCAGGCGCTCGATCGCTGGTGGGGCGCCCTCCTGGGCGTGCCTTGGGAGGCGGGACGGCGCGCCGCGGACTGGAGCTACTTCGTGACGCTCCTGCCTTGGTACGCGCTGCCTGCACTGCCCTTCGCGATCTGGGTGTGGGTCAAGGACCGGCGCCGCCTGCGCGAACGGCTCGACAGCGCGTTGCCGCTTGCCGCATTCGTTGTCGTGCTCGTCGGTCTTTCGCTCGCGCGAAAGGCAAGCGACGCCGCGGCCATGACCTTGCTCATTCCGCTGGCGGTCGCCGCATCCGCCGCGCCCGACCGCCTGCCGCGCGGCGTGGCGCGTTTCGTCGACTGGTTCGGGCTGGTGTTCTTTGGCCTGGGGGTGATCGCCCTCTGGCTGTACTGGACGGCGGCAATCAGCGGCACACCGGCGGGCGCTGCGCGCGCCGTGGCCCGCCAAGTGCCCGGCTTCAATTTTGAGGTCGCCGTCGTGCCGCTCCTGGTCGCGATGGCGCTGACCGGCATCTGGCTCTACGCCGTGGTGCGCGCGCATCGCAACAACCGGCGCGCCATCGTCAATTGGTCCGCGGGCCTGACGATCCTCTGGGTGCTGCCCAACCTCCTGGCGCTGCCAGCCATCGATCACGTGCGGAGCTACCGATTCGTTGCGCAGTCGTTGGCACGCAACGTCCCGCAGGGCAGCACCTGCGTCGGCGGTGTCGGTGTCGGCGACGCCCAGCGCGCGTTGCTCGACTACTGGGCATCGATCCGCGTCCGCAACGATGCGCCGGAGTGCCCGCTGGTCCTGACCCAGGGCACCCGCGAGCGGCCCGCGACAGCGCCGGCCGGTGCGGCCCTGACCTGGGAAGGCGCGCGTCCAGGTGACAACCTGGAACGCCTGCGCCTGTATGCACGCCCGGCCGATCCCGCTGGCAAAACGGTGAACAACTCCGACTGAGGGACGGCGAATCGGCGGGGACGGCGCACGACCGCTATGGGATAATGGCGGATTGATTCCATAGCGCACCCGGATCCGAAAAAAGAGGTGCCCACGCCAGCATCCGACTGGCCGCGGCGCCCGCATTTCGTGCCCGTTCCGGCGGGCCGAAACTGACCCGGTCGCTCTTTTTGCCAGGAGACGATTCGATGCACGCCCAAGCCCATCCCGTCCAGATGCGCGACGCCCCGACCCGCCACGCCAAGCTGCTCGCATGGGTTGAAGAAGTCGCGGCCCTGGCCCAGCCCGCCGCCATCCACTGGTGTGACGGCAGCGATGCCGAGTACGACCGCCTGTGCGGTGAGCTGGTCGCCGCCGGCACGTTCACCAAACTCAACGCGACCCTGCGGCCCAATTCCTACCTCGCCTTGTCCGATCCGTCCGATGTGGCGCGCGTGGAGGACCGCACCTTCATCTGCTCGGAACAGCAGGAAGACGCCGGCGCGACCAACAACTGGGTGCCTCCCGGCGAGATGCGCGCCAAGCTCAAGGACCTTTTTGCCGGCTGCATGCGCGGCCGCACCCTGTATGTGGTGCCGTTCTCGATGGGCCCGCTGGGGTCGCCCATCGCGCACATCGGCGTCGAACTGTCGGATTCCCCCTACGTCGCCGTCAACATGAAGCTGATGACGCGCATGGGCCGCAAGGTGCTCGAGGTGCTGGGCGAGGACGGCGAGTTCGTGCCCTGCCTGCACTCGGTGGGCGCGCCGCTGGCGCCGGGACAGAAGGATGTGAGCTGGCCCTGCAACAAGGACCACAAGTACATCGTGCACTTTCCGGAAACGCGCGAGATCTGGTCCTTCGGGTCCGGTTACGGCGGCAACGCGCTGCTGGGCAAGAAGTGCCTGGCGCTGCGCATCGCCTCGGTGATGGGCCGGCAGGGCGGATGGCTCGCCGAGCACATGCTGATCCTGGGGGTGAAGAATCCGGAAGGCCGGAAGCACTACGTGACGGCGGCGTTCCCCTCGGCCTGTGGCAAGACCAACTTCGCGATGCTGATTCCGCCGGAGGGTTTCCGCAAGGCCGGCTGGGAGGTGACCACGGTGGGCGACGACATTGCCTGGATCAAGCCCGGTCCCGATGGCAGCCTGCGCGCCATCAATCCGGAGGCCGGCTTCTTCGGCGTCGCGCCGGGCACTTCCTACGACACGAATCCGAATTGCATGGATTCGCTCAAGGCCAACGTGATTTTCACCAACGTGGCGCTGACGCCCGAAGGCGATGTGTGGTGGGAGGGCATGACCAAGGCGCCCCCGGCCCGCTTGACCGACTGGCAAGGGCAGCCCTGGACACCCGACTGCGGACGGCTGGCTGCGCACGCCAACGCGCGGTTTACCGTTTCCGCCACGCAGTGTCCGTCGCTGGACGAACACTGGGACGACCCCGCCGGCGTGCCGATCTCGGCCATGATCTTTGGCGGGCGCCGCTCCTCCACGGTCCCGCTGGTCATGGAAGCGAACAACTGGGACGACGGCGTCTACATGGCCGCAACCCTGGGCTCGGAGACCACCGCCGCCATCGTGGGACAGGTCGGCGTGGTGCGCCGCGACCCTTTCGCCATGCTGGCGTTCTGCGGCTACAACATGGCTGACTATTTTGCCCACTGGATTGAGGTCGGCAAGTCGCTCTCCGCCGCACCGCGCATCTACTGCGTCAACTGGTTCCGCAAGAACGAGCAAGGCAAGTTCGTCTGGCCCGGCTTCGGCGACAACATGCGCGTGCTGAAGTGGATCATCGAACGCGTTGAAGGCCGGGCCGAGGCCACGTCCACGCCCCTGGGCGGCGTTCCGGCCTATGGCCACCTCGATTGGAGTGGCCTGGCGTATCCGCAGGCCACGTTCGATACCATTTCCGCAGTCGAACCCGCATCGTGGCGGGCGGAACTGGCGCTTCACGACGAATTGCTGGCCAAACTCGGCGCGCGGCTTCCCGCGGCCTTGCCGGCACGACGGCGCGCGCTCGAGCGCGAGCTGGCCGCCTGATTCAGGGCGCCTTGGGCGCTCCGGTTGTTGCCGGCGGCGCCGGTCGCGGGTCCAGCTTGCACGTGGCGCCGGGCACGCGCGTCATCTGGCGCGTGATCGACACGGCGCCCTGGCCGACGATATTCACCACCACCTGACTGCCCTGCACATCGGGCGATTCCCGCCGTACCACCGCCTCGACGCTCGATCCATCCGAACAGGCAAACTTGACCTGCGCGCGATGCTCCTCGGCGCGCTTGTCCTTTTGCCAGCACTTGCCTTTCAGGCCGGGAGGCAGGTCGGTGGTCAACGAATCGACCGGCGCCAGTTGACGCACGGGCAGGCAGGCCTCACCGGATTTGCGTTCCTTTCGGGACGGCTGGCGATCCTGCGCCCCGAAGTACTCGAACAGCGTCGCTGTTCTCCAGCGCTCGCCCATCGCCGGATCGGCCGGCGCGGGCGGCGGGGGCGATGTGGCCAGGGCGGTCCCGGCTTGCGCAGCCACCAGCAGGGCACTCCACCACCGGGCAAAGTGACGAGGTCTCATTTGTCTACTCCGTGAATTCGTAGGCACGCGCGGCAAAACCGGCTGCGCCCAGTTGCTCGACAATCTGGCCCACGTGCGCCGCGTTGCGCGTCTTGAGCACGAACGCCACTTCCGCGCTCTGCACCGGCAGGTTGGTGAACGCGCGCTGGTGGTGCACTTCGGCGATGTTGGCATTCGACGCCGCAATGATCGCGGTAATCTTGGCCAAGGCGCCGGGGGTGTCGCGAATCTGCACCGTGAGGCGCGACAAGCGCCCGGAGCGCACCATGCCACGCTGGATGATCTCGGCCAGCATCAACGGGTCGATATTGCCGCCGCACAGCACCAGCCCGACCTTCTTCCCGGCAAAACGCGCCGGGTACTTCATCATGGCGGCCAGCGCGGCCGCGCCGGCGCCTTCGACCACGGTCTTCTCGATTTCCAGCAGCAGGACGATGGCCTCCTCGATGTCGCCTTCGTCGACCAGGAGGATGTCGTCGACCAGCCGCGCGGCAATCTCGCGCGTGATCCGGCCGGGCTCCTTGACCGCGATGCCTTCGGCGATGGTCGAGGGCCCGAAGTTGGCCGCGCCGCCGTTCAAGGCCACGTACATGGACGGAAAGCGCGCCGACTCCACGCCGAGGATCTCCACATCCGGCTTGAGCGCCTTGGCGGCGGTGGCCATGCCACTGATCAGACCGCCCCCGCCGACGGCGATGGCCATCGTGTCGAGGTCCGGGTGCACGGCAAGCATTTCGAGCGCGATCGTGCCTTGCCCGGCGATCACTTTCTCGTCGTCGTACGGGTGGACAAAGGCCAGCCCCTCGGAATCGGCCTGCGCAAGCGCGTGTGCCTTGGCATCGTCGAACGACTCGCCGTGCAGCACCACGCGTGCGCCGTGGCGTGCCGTCATGTCGACTTTCACGTTCGGCGTCGGCGCCGGCATGACGATGGTGCTGGGGATCCCGAGTCGCGTGGCGTGGTGCGCCACACCCTGCGCGTGGTTGCCGGCCGAGGCCGCGATGACACCGCGGCGCTTCTCGTCCACGGTCAGCGACGCGAGCTTGTTGAGCGCGCCGCGCTCTTTGAAGCTGGCCGTGAACTGGTGGTTCTCGAATTTGAGGAACACCTCGGCGCCGGTGATCTCCGAGAGCGTGCGCGATTTCAGGAACGGCGTGTCCACGGTATGGCCGGCCAGCACCTGCTGTGCCGCCCGGATGGCGGCCAGATCGACCCCGCTCATGCGCGCAGGAACTGGAACTCGACCTGCGGCACCTTGCCGGACACCAGGTCCGCCAAGGCGGCGCCGGAACCGCAGCCCTCGGTCCAGCCCAGCGTGCCGTGGCCGGTGTTGAGGAACAGGTTGGCGTACTTGGTGCGGCCGATCAGCGGGCAGTTCGACGGGGTCGAGGGACGCAGCCCGGTCCAGTACACCGGGTTGTCGTAGTCGGCGGCGCCCGGAAACAGCTCGCGCGCGCGCTTGACCAGCATCTCGGTACGCACCACCGACAGGCTGGTGCTGTAGCCGTCGAGTTCCGCGGTGCCGGCGATGCGCATGCGGTTGCCGAGACGGGAAAAGACGATCTTCATCGCCTCGTCCGTCAGGCTCACCTTCGGCGCGCCGCTGAAGCCCTCGGTGGACAGGGTGGCCGAGTATCCCTTGGCCGGGTACACGGGAATCGTGATGCCGATCGGCTTCAACATCAGGTAGCTGTAACTGCCCATGGCGCACACGTACGCATCGCCAGTCACCGTCTCGGTGGACCCGTTGGAGTGCCGCACCCGCACGCCGCTGATTTTCGCGCCCTCGGTTTCGAGGGTCTCGACGTTGGCGCCGTACTTGAACTCCACGCCACGCGTGCGGCACAACCCGGCCAGGTTCTGCGTGAACAAGTGCGCGTCGCCGGACTCGTCGTCCTTCGCATACGTGGCGCCGGCCAGCCGGTGGCGCAGCGTGTGCAGTGCCGGCTCGATGGCGATCGCCTCCTCGGCGCTCTTTTCCTCGCGCTCGATGCCGTAGGGCTTGAGCAGGCGCGAGGCCTTGATGGCGGCCTCGAAGTCGTCACGGCTGGTGTAGAACTGCAGGATGCCCTGCTTGATGCCGTGGTATTCGATGCCCGTCTCCACCACCAGCTCGTGCAGGCAGCGCCGCGTGTAGAGGCCCAGGTTGACCATTTCGCGGATGTTGCGCTTGAAGCGCCAGGGCGTGCATTCGATGAGGAAGCGGATGCCCCAGGACATCTGGTGCCACTCGAGCCGGGGACGGAACAGCAGCGGCGCATCGTCCTTCAGCAGCCACTTCATGACCTTGAGCGGCGCGCCGGGCGCGGCCCAGGGCTCCGATTGCGACACCGACAACTGCGCACCATTGGCAAAGCTGGTTTCCAGGCCCGCCGCCGGCTGGCGGTCGACCACCACCACGTCATGCCCATTCTTCCTGAGATACCACGCACTGGTGGTGCCGACCACACCCGCACCAAGGACGATGACTTTCATGGCTCATTCCGCGAAAACGCCGCCGTGCTCCTGATGCATGCGGGTCGGCTGGCTCACGGCGTGCATGATACCCGCCCCGATCGCGCCGTGGCTGCGCCGGGAGGAACTGGGTTAGCATTGCCGCACCCGTACACGCCCCTGCGTGCCGCATTTTTTCCGCTCCGGCCATGTCCCCATCGTTGTTCGAATACCTGCACGAGATCTGCGCCTTCGATCCCCAGCAGACCCATGTACCGTTCACGGTCAGCGGCGTGCTGGCCGGTTGGATGCGCCGCGAGTTCGCCCAATGCCTCGAGCAATGGCCGGAGTATTTTTCGGTGCGCGACCGCGGGGTCGGGATGCTGGGCCATTTCGAGTCGCCGGAGCACCGCAGTGCCGCCATGGCCGAGGTGGTCGAGGCGCTGGCCGTGCAGACCGTGATCCGGCATTGGCGCGGTGAACAGATCACGGTGTCCGAGTCGTTCTACGCGCCGCCCCTGTTTCATGTGGAGCGTGCCGCCTCGCGCAATCTTGGCGTCACGGTGTATGGCGCGCACTTGAACGGCGTCACGGTCAAGCGCGGCGAGCCGTACATGTGGATCGCCGAGCGCGCATCGATCAAGGACACGGATCCGGGGAAACTGGACAACATCGCGGCCGGGCGCATTGCACGCGCCATGACCCCCATGCAGACCATGGTCAAGGAGGCAGGCGAGGAAGCGGGGATGGATCCCACGCTCGCGAAGACGCTGAAACCGGCCGGCGCGATCCGCAGCGCGCGGGAAACCGAAGACGGCTTCCACCACGAGATCATCTTCACGCATGACCTCATCCTGGCCGATACCTTCGAGCCCATCAACCGCGATGGCGAGGTCAATGCGTTTCATTGCCTGCCGCTGCGCGAGGCGATGGATCTGCTCGAACGCAATCCGGCGGCATTCACCGTGGATGCCGCACTGGTGATTGTCGATTTCCTCATCCGCCGCGGCTACTTCACCGCGCAACGCGAAGATTATCTCGGGTTGATCCGCCTCAAGGGCGTTTAGGCAAGGGTTGCGTTTGGATCCCGTCATCCTGTTCTTCCTGCTCGGTTTCGCAGCACGCTTCTGGGACAGCGATCTCAAGTTGCCCGAGGCGCTCTACGAAACGCTGTCGATCTATCTGTTGCTGGCCATCGGACTCAAAGGCGGTGTCGAACTCGCCAAGCACCCCATGGGTACGGTGTTGCCGCAGGCCGCGGCCGCCATGGCCATGGGCGCATGCCTGCCCCTGCTTGCATACCCGGCGCTGCGTCACCTGGGACGGCTGAACGGGTTCGACGCAGCCTCGATCGCCGGACACTACGGCTCGGTGAGCGTGGTGACCTTTGCCGTGGGGGTGTCGTTCCTGGTCAAGCGGGAGGTGGCTTTCGAGGAATACATGCCCCTGTTCGTCGCATTGATGGAGGTGCCCGGCATCGTCGTCGGCATCCTGCTTGCGCGGATGACGGGTTCGGCCGCCGCACCGGCCGTCCTCGCGCGCCCGGCCATCCAATGGGGGGCGCTGGCCCATGAGATCTTCCTCGGCAAGAGCGTGGTGCTGCTGGGCGGGGGACTGGCCATCGGCTGGTTTGCCGGTCCCAGCGGACTCGAGCCGATGTCGCCCCTGTTCTTCGGTTTGTTCAAGGGCGTGCTGGCCTTGTTCCTGCTGGAGATGGGATTGGTTGCCGCCGCGCGCATCGGCGACTTCCGGCGCGCTGGCCCGTTCCTCATCGGCTTTGGCGTCATCACGCCGGTCTTGTTCGGTGCGATCGGCGTGCTGGTGGGCAGGGCGACCGGGCTGTCCGTGGGTGGGGCGACCCTGCTCGGGGTGCTCGCGGCCAGCGCATCCTACATCGCCGCGCCCGCCGCGATGCGCATCGCAATCCCGGAGGCGAACCCCACATTGTCGATCGTCACCGCACTCGGGGTGACCTTCCCCTTCAACCTCACGCTCGGCATCCCGCTCTACCACGAGATCGCACGCCGCCTGATCTTCCCATGAACACGCATCCGAAAAAACTGCTGGTCCTCATCGGGGAATACGCGCTCGAGAAATTCCTGATCCGCGACGCCAAGCGATTCGGCGCGCACGGCTACACCATCGCGGACGTGCGCGGCGGCGGATCGCACGGCACGCGCGAGGCGGACTGGGAAGGCAGCCGCTCGATCCGCATGGAGGTCATCTGCGACCCCGAAGTCGCCAGCGCGATCAGCGAGCACGTTCTAAGAAACTACTGCGCGAACTACTCCGTGTCGATGTACGTCACCGACGTTGCCGTCTTGCGGCCGGAAAAATTCTGACGCCACGCCTCGGCCGAAGGGCAGGACACGTGCTCTGGCGCGGTATTGGGGTCACCGTTGCCTCAAACCCCTGCCGAACATAGGTTGTGATTTGCAATGTCCACCGCTGCCCTCCTCCTCGTCCTTACCGCTGCGTTGCTGCATGCCAGCTGGAACTTCGTGCTCAAGAAAAGCGGCGGCGGGCTCGGCATCCTCACCCTGTCGGCCATCATCAGCTCGGCGATCCTCACACCAGTGGGCGTGTTCCTCATCGTCTCGCAGTCCTTCCAGTTCAGCGCGGTCGCGCTTGGCATGATTGCCGGCAGCGGGTTCATCCACCTCGCCTATTTCCTGCTGCTCGATCGTGCGTATCGGGCAGGCGGCAACCTGTCGGTGGTCTATCCGCTGGCGCGCGCCACCGGACCGCTGCTCACCATCGTGGCCGCCACGCTGTTCCTCGGCGAGCGCATGACGCCGGTCGCCATCGGCGGTGCAGTGCTGATCCTGGCCTCGGCCATGATCCTGACCGGCGACCCGCGCAAGATGTTCAGCAAGGCGAACGGCAGCGCGGCGGGTTTTGCGCTGCTGTGCGGCTGCACCATCGCGGCCTACACGGTCTGGGACAAGCAGGCCGTGGCCTGGATCCTGATCCCGCCGGTGATTTTCGACTGGGGCGCGGGGCTCACGCGCTGCCTGATGCTGACCCCGCTCACCATGCGGCGCGAACCCGGTGCGATCGCGAAGGCCTGGCGCACGCATCGCAAGACGGCGATCGTGATCGGCGTGATGAGCCCCCTGTCCTACATCCTGGTGCTGACCGCGATGGTCAGCGCGCCGGTCTCATATGTGGCTCCCGCACGCGAGGTGTCGATCCTGTTCGCCGCCCTGCTCGGCGCACATGTGCTGGGCGAGGGCGAGGCCACCAAGCGCACCGTGGCGGCATTGGGCATGGTGTTGGGAATCGCCGCGCTGGCCGTAGGTTAGGTCGGCACGTTTCCGCAGGATTTGGTGCGCGGTTCGCGTCCGCATCCGGGTTTCGGACAAGACCGCGCGAATTTCCACGGGCAAACCCTATCACTGGCGCGGCGTTTACGGCTTTTTCGCCTCGAACGCCTCGCCAGTGCTAGCGTTTGCCCATTGAATTTACGACCCGACCATCGGCTTGCCCGGTTCGTCCCAACTTTTCGGGTCCTCCAGCGGCTCGAGGTGGATCAGCAGTTCCACGCTGGGCGCATGCAGGCCGACCTCCCGCTCGATGCGTTCCATCAGGTCGTGGCCCTGCTGGACCGTGAGCGTGCCCGGCACCAGCAGGTGCACGTCGGCAAAGTGCTTGCTCGCCGCCTGGCGCGTGCGCAGCAGGTGGTAATCGCAGCCCTCGCGGCGCACCGTTTCAAGGGCCACCTCGATCGCCCGGCGTTCGTTCTCCGGGATCGCCTTGTCCATCAGGCCGTCGAAAGACCGGCGCAACAGGCGCCATCCGGCAAACAGGACCTGGATCGCCACCCCGATGGCGATCAGCGGATCGAGCCACAGCCAGCCGGTGGCATACACCAGCAGGACCGCCACCACGACGCCGGCCGTGGTCCACACGTCGGAGAGCAAGTGCTGCGCATCCGCCTCCAGCGTGATCGACCTGTGCGCGCGCGCACCTTGCAGCAGCGCCCACGCGCATGCCGCGTTGGCCAATGCGGCGAGCACTGACAGGAGCAGCCCGAGACCCATCGCCTCCAGCGGCGTGGGGTGCATCAACTTCGGAACCGCGGTCGCGATGATGGCGGCCGCGGCGACCAGGATCAGCGCGCCTTCGATGCCGCTGGAAAAATACTCGGCCTTCTCGTGCCCGAAGTTGTGGTCGCGGTCCGCCGCCTGGCGCGCGTAGGCCAGCGTGAACAGCACCACCAGCGCCGCGGCCAGGTTCACCAGCGACTCGATGGCGTCCGACAGCAGGCCGACCGAGCCGGTAAAATGCCATGCAGCGAACTTGAGGCCGACCGTGGTGAGCGAGGTCACCACCGACAGCCCGGCGTAGAAGCCGGGCGTGCGCGCTGCGGCCCCGCCCATGCGGCGCGGCCCTACAGCGCCACGCGGAAATGCGCCGCCGTTTTCGCCTTCACTTCCTCGAGCGTGACGCCCGGATGCAGCTCGATGAGCGACAGGCCGACCGAGGGGTTGACCTCGAACACGCACAGGTCGGTGATGATGAGGTTGACCACGCCCTTGCCGGTCAATGGCAGCGAGCATTGCTGCAGCACCTTTGAGGCGCCGTCCTTGGAGCAATGCTCCATCAGCACCACCACGCGCTTGACGCCGGACACCAGGTCCATGGCGCCGCCGGGGCCCTTGACCATCTTGCCCGGCACCATCCAGTTGGCCAGATCGCCGTTCTCGGCCACTTCCAGGCCGCCCAGGATGGAGAGGTCGATGTGACCGCCGCGGATCATGCCGAACGAATCGGCGCTGCTGAAGAAACTCGAGCCCGGGATGGTGGTGATGGTCTGCTTGCCGGCGTTGATGAGGTCGGGATCGACCTGGTCCTCGGCCGGGAACGGGCCGATGCCGAGCAGGCCGTTCTCCGACTGCAGGTGCACCGTCATGCCGGGCGGGATGTGGTTGGCCACCAGCGTCGGGATGCCGATGCCGAGGTTGACGTAGTACCCGTCGCGCAATTCCTTGGCCGCGCGCTTGGCCATCAGGTCGCGGATCGGCGAGTCCTTCTTCGACGCCGCCGCGCCGGACACGGTGCGGAATTCGATGCGCTTCTCGTACTTCGGTCCCTGGATGATGCGGTCAATGAAGATGCCGGGCGTGTGGATCTGGTCCGGATCGAGCGCGCCGATCTCCACCAGCTCCTCGACTTCCGCCACGCAGATCTTGCCGCAGGTGGCGATCATCGGGTTGAAATTGCGCGAGGTCTTGCGATAGACCAGGTTGCCGGCCTTGTCGCCCTTCCACGCCTTGACGATCGACACGTCGGCGCGGATCGCCTCCTCGAGCACGTACTCGCGCCCGCCGAAGTTGTGCGTGTGCTTGTCCTCGGCCAGCTTGGTACCGAACGCGGTGCGCGTGTAGAAGCCCGGGATGCCCGCACCCCCGGCGCGGAACTTCTCCGCCAGCGTGCCCTGCGGTACCAATTGCAGGTCCAGTTCCCCGGCCAGCACCTGGCGCTCGAACTCCTTGTTCTCGCCCACGTAGGAGGCGATCACCTTCTTCACCTGGCGCGTCTTGAGCAGCAGGCCCATGCCGAAATCGTCCACGCCGGCGTTGTTGCCCGCGATGGTCAAGCCCTTCACACCGGAGTCCACCAGCGCACCGATCAGGTTCTCCGGAATGCCGCACAGGCCGAAGCCGCCGGCCGCGATGGTCATGTCGTCGTGCAGCAGTCCTTGCAATGCCGATCGGGCGTCCGCGAATACCTTGTTGTTCATGGCGTTCTCCTGGGAAGTGCGTTGGAATTCAATGCAGCGAACCGCCGACCAGCTTCAGGTCGGCCTTGCGGCGGATCGCCGCCGCGATGGCGGCCTTGGCGCCGGCGATCATGGTCGACAGCGCCAGCGCGGGCGTGTCGCGCTTGTCGAGGATCTGCGACTCCGCGTAGGGCACGTGGATGAATCCGGCCCGCGTCGTCAGCCGCCGCAATGCAATGTGGTGCAACACGCCGTAGATCAGGTGGTTGCAGACATAGGTGCCGGCGGTGTTGGACACCTCGGCCGGCACACCCGCCTTGGCCATCGCCGCCACCATGGCCTTGATCGGGACGCTGCAGAAGTAGGCTGCCGCACCACCGGCGGCAATGGTCTGGTCGATGCGCATCACGCCGGCGTTGTCCGGCATGCGCGCGTCGTCGATGTTGACCGCCACGCGCTCGACGCTCATGCGCGAGCGGCCGCCGGCCTGGCCGAAGCAGATCACCACGTCGGGCTTCACGCGGTCGATCATCTGCGTGACAGTCTCGATGGCCTGGCCGAACTCGACCGGCACCTTGAGCTTCTCGATGCGGCAGCCGCCCATCACGTCCGGCAGGGCCTTGACGATTTCCCACGACGGGTTCACGGATTCACCCCCGAACGGCATGAACCCGGTCACCAGCACCTTGCGCGGCGGCTTGGCGCTCATCAGCGCGCAGTCCAGCCGCCGTCGATCGAATAGGCGCTGCCGGTGATGCCCTGCGCGGCATCGGAGGCCAGGAAGGCGGCCAGCGCCGCCACCTGCGAAATGGTCACGAACTCCTTGGTCGGCTGCGGCAGCAGCAGGACGTCGCGCACCGCGGTCTCGCGCGGGATGTTCTTCTGCGCCATCAGGTCGACGATCTGTTTTTCCACCAGCGGCGTGAGCACGAAGCCCGGGCAGATCGAATTGGCCGTCACGCCGCATTCGGCCAGCTCCAGTGCAACCGACTTGGTGAAGCCCACGACGCCGTGCTTGGCCGCCACGTATGCGGCCTTGAAGGGCGACGCCACCAGGCCATGCGCCGAGGCGAGGTTGATGATGCGGCCTGACTTCCTCGCCTTCATCGCCGGCACCGCCGCCTTGGTGGCATGGAAAACCGACGACAGGTTGATCGCCAGGATCGCATCCCACTTGTCTTCCGGGAATTCCTCCACCGGGGAGACGAACTGGATGCCGGCGTTGTTGACCAGGATGTCCAGCCGGCCAAGTTGGGTCTCGGCGTCCTTCACCATCTGGCGGATCTGGTCGGGCTTGCCCATGTCGGCGCCGGAATACACCGCCTTGACGCCAAATTCCGACTCGATGCCTGCGCGCGTTTTCTCGATCTCCGCGGCATCGCCGAAGCCGTTCAGCATCACGTTTGCGCCCGCCTCGGCAAACCCCCGCGCGATGCCGAGGCCGATGCCGCTGGTGGAGCCGGTGACGAGGGCGGATTTGCCCTTCAGGGTATGACTCATTGCGTTGCTCTCCAAGAATTGTCGTTCCCGCGCAGGCGGGAACCCAGTCCACTACACAATCTGGCCGTACAAGTCGTTCCACTCCGGGTTGGACTTCTCAATCAGGTCCAGCTTCCAGAGGCGATTCCATTTCTTGATCGCCTTTTCACGCTCAATGGCAGACGACATCGTTTCGTGCACTTCGTACCAGACCAACAGCTTCACGTTGTGATCTTGCGTGAATCCTTCAACAAATCCGCCCTTGTGCTCCCAAACGCGCTTGACCAGGTCGGACGTCACGCCTACATAGAGCGTGCCGTTTCCTTTGCTTGCAAGCAGGTATACACATGGCTGTCTAAGGTGCATGAGTGACGCGGGACTGGGTTCCCGCCTGCGCGGGAACGACAGCGGCGTTCCGCACCATCACCACATGCGGTATCCCTTCCTCGATATAAGTGTCGGACACCGTCTCGAAGCCAAACTCCTGGTAGAACTTCTCCAGCCGCTGCTGCGCGCCGATGCGGTTGGCCACGCCGGGGTACAGCGCGTCGTGCCGCCGCAAGGCTTCGGCCATGAGGATTTTTCCGTAGCCCTCGAGGCGCACCGACCGCGGCGTCACCACGCGGCCGATGGAGGGTTCGGCGTACTTGATGCCCGGATCGACAATGCGGCAATACGCAACGAGTTCGCGCTGCCCGCCATCCTGGCGCCAGCCCAGCAGGTGCCAGGCATCGAAGTCCGCCCCGTCGTTGTCCTGGAACGGGCAGTTCTGTTCCATCACGAACACGTCCACGCGCAAGGTGCTGACCGCGTACCAGTCGCGGACGGCAATCTGGTCGAACCGGGAAAACTGCCAGGTGACCACGTCAACCCGCCTTCGCCAGGTGCAACCAGGTCTCCACCACGGTATCCGGGTTGAGCGACATCGCCTCGATGCCTTCCTTCATCAGCCATTCTGCGAGGTCGGGGAAATCGCTCGGCCCCTGGCCGCAAATGCCAACGTATTTGTTGGACTTTCGGCATGCGGCAATGGCCATCGACAGCATGCGTTTCACCGCCTCGTTGCGTTCGTCAAACGCGTCCATCACCAGGCCCGAGTCGCGGTCGAGCGCCAGCGTCATCTGCGTCATGTCGTTGGAACCGATGGAGAAGCCGTCGAAGCGCTCGAGGAACTCGTCGGCCAGGATCGCGTTGGAGGGGATCTCGCACATCATCACGATGCGCAGGCCGCCTTCCCCACCCCCCTTGCCGCGCTCGAGGCCGAAGCGCTTCATGATGTCCAGCACCGCGTCGGCCTCGCTGAGCGTGCGCACGAACGGCACCATCAATTCGACGTTGGTGAGCCCCATGGTGTCGCGCACGTATCTCATCGCCTCGCATTCGAGCCGGAAGCAGTCGCGGAACGAGGTGGCGATGTAGCGCGAGGCGCCGCGGAACCCGAGCATCGGGTTCTCCTCGTTGGGCTCGTAGCGCGGCCCGCCGATCAGGTTGCGGTATTCGTTGGACTTGAAGTCCGACAGGCGGACGATGACCTTCTTCGGCCAGAACGCCGCCGCGATGGTCGCCACGCCCTCGATCATCTTCTGCTTGTAGAACTCCACCGGGTTGGCATAGCCGCGCGACTGCTTGGCAACCTGCGCCTTCAGGTCCGGCGGCAGCTTGTCGTATTCGAGGCAGGCCTTCGGGTGCACGCCGATGGTGTTGGAAATGATGAATTCGAGCCGCGCCAGGCCCACGCCCTCGTTCGGCAACTGCGCGAAGTCGAATGCCAGTTCCGGGTTGCCCACGTTCATGGCGATCTTCACCGGGATGGCGGGCATGTTGGCCAGCGACAGGGTCTGCACCTCGAACGGCACGCGTCCGCGGTAGATGTTGCCGGTGTCGCCCTCGCAGCAGGATACCGTGAGGTCTTCGCCCTCGCGCACCACCTCGGTGGCATTCTCGCAGCCAACCACCGCCGGCACGCCCAGCTCGCGCGCGATGATGGCCGCATGGCAGGTGCGCCCGCCGCGGTTGGTGACAATGGCAGCGGCGCGCTTCATCACCGGCTCCCAGTTGGGGTCGGTCATGTCGGTGACGATCACGTCGCCGTCGCGGAACTTGGCGATCTCGTCGACATTGGCGATCACCCGCGCCGGGCCGCTACCGACCTTGCCGCCGATGGCGCGACCCTCGGCAATCTTTTCGCCGCCCGATGTCAATCGATAGCGGGTCAGCGTGTCGGTGCGCGACTCGCGCGACTTTACGGTTTCCGGCCGCGCCTGCAGGATATGGAGCCTGCCGTCACCGCCGTCCTTGCCCCACTCGATGTCCATGGCTTGGCCGTAGTGCTTCTCGATGGCGACCGCATAGCGTGCCAGCTCCTCGACTTCCGCATCGGTCAGTGAAAACCGCTCGCGCTCGGCCGGCGCCACGGCTTGCCGCTCGACGGACTTGCCCGCCGTTGCGACGCTACCGAACACCATCTTCTCGGCCTTGGTGCCCAGCGCACGGCGCAGGATGGCGGGGCGCTGATCGGCAAGGCATTTCTTGGCCACGTAGAACTCATCCGGATTCACCGCGCCCTGCACCACCATTTCGCCCAGTCCGTAGCTCGAAGTGATGAACACGACGTCGCGAAAGCCGGACTCGGTATCGAGCGAGAACATCACGCCGGCCGCGCCGGCATCCGAGCGCACCATGCGCTGCACGCCCGCGGACAGGGCCACGTCGGCGTGCGCAAAGCCCTTGTGCACGCGATAGGAGATGGCGCGGTCGTTGTAGAGCGAGGCGAACACTTCCTTGATGGCCTCGAGGATGTTGTCGATGCCCTTGATGTTGAGGTAGGTCTCCTGCTGGCCGGCGAAGGACGCATCCGGCAGGTCCTCGGCCGTGGCCGAGGAGCGCACGGCGAAGGACGCCTCCGGGCTTTCGCGCGTCAGCTCCGCATAGGCCGCGCGAATGGCGGCTTCGAGTGCCGGCTGCAACGGCGCCTCGACCACCCATTCGCGGATCGCGGCGCCCGCGGCCGTGAGGGCCGCCAGGTCGTCCACGTCGAGCGATGCCAGCCGCGCATCGATCTTTTCCCTCAGGCTGTTGTGGACCAGGAACTCGGTGAACGCTGCGGCTGTGGTGGCAAAACCGCCGGGAACGCGCACCCCGGCCTGGGACAACTGGCTGATCAGCTCCCCCAGCGACGAGTTCTTCCCGCCCACGGTGGCGACGTCGTGTTTGCGCAGTGCGGAAAGCGGCAGGACGAGGGAAGCCTGGGACATGGGCGCGCCAATCGGGAAATTGTGAGCGGACCGCGAATGTTGCACTGCGGAAGGAATAAAATTATAGGACACATCCATTCGCCTACTGCGCGGCCGAACATCACTCCCGCCGGGTTCGCGCGATACGCCGTCGTACTTTGCGCACGTATCCGCCCCCCGAAACGAAGTTCGGCCGCTCGCGACGGCTCGTGGACGTGTTCTCCCCCTGCCCCCAGTCCCGAGCCCCCAGCCCCCAAAATGCCCCATCGCCGCTCCGTTTTCTTCATCTCCGACCGCACCGGCATCACCGTCGAAATGCTCGGCAATTCGCTGCTGACCCAGTTCGACATGGTCGAATTCAGGAAACACACGCTTCCCTTTGTGGATACGGTGGACAAGATCCGCGAGGCGATGCACCAGATCGAAGCGGCCCGTGCCGAGTCCGGCAAACGGCCCCTGGTGTTCACCTCGCTGATGAAGGACGACCTGCGCCAGGAGCTGGCCGGCGCCAATGCCCTAGTGCTGGACCTGTTCGACCGCTTTATCGTGCCGCTGGAAGGCGAGCTGGGCGTCAAGTCCGCGCATGCGGTCGGCCGCAGCCACTCGGCGGGCAACATCCGCGACTACAACCACCGCATCGAGGCGGTGAACTACACCCTGGCGCACGACGACGGCGTGACCAACCGCAACCTGGATGAAGCTGACATCATCCTGGTGGGGGTCTCGCGAAGCGGCAAGACGCCCACCTGCCTGTACCTGGCACTGCAATTCGGCGTCAAAGCCGCCAATTACCCGCTGATTCCGGAAGACCTGGAAAAGATGCGCCTGCCCGGCGCCCTGGGGCCGTTGAAGCACAAGGTCTGGGGCCTGACCATCGTCCCCGAGCGCCTGCAGACCATCCGCCAGGAGCGCAAACCCGACAGCAAGTACGCCTCGCTGGACAACTGCCACTGGGAAGTGCGCCAGGCCGAAAACCTCATGCAGATGGCCGGCATCTCGTTCCTCAATTCCACCACCAAGAGCATCGAGGAACTGGCCACGGTGATCCTGCATGAGGCCGGGCTCGACCGGCGCGTGTACTAGCCGGAGACAGGTCCCGCACCCCTTGTTGCATCCGCGCCAAAGGGTGTCGCGTTTACGTTGAGCTTGGCCCCTGTTTGTGCCATGATTCCCGCGTTCCGCCATTGGGGGCGGTGGCCCTTTCAAGATTCACCCTTCACCTCACAACAATTCCAACCCGCGCGACTGGAGAAACCATGTCCCTGAAGAAAAAACTATTGACCACGCTGGTGGCCGGCACCTTGTCCGCAGCAGCCACCACGGCCTCGGCCGTCCCGTTCACCGGTGTCGTCGTGTTTGGCGACTCGCTGTCCGACTCGGGCGCCTACCGTCCGGGCCTGGTCCCGCTGGTGGGGGCCTCCGGTGCCGCCGCACTCGGCCGCTTCACCACCAACCCCGGTCCCGTTTGGGCCGAGTTGATCGCACAAACCTACGGTGGCAACGGTGCGCCGTTCAACGCCGGTGGCGCCAACTATGCGCAAGGCGGCATGCGGGTTGCGCTGCCCGCACCGGCCTCGCTCCTGGGCCCCGGCGGCGCCCAACGCCCGGTGTCCACGCAGATCACGGAATACTTGGCAACCCGGGCCGGTGCTGCGGATGCCAATGCGCTATATGCGGTGTGGGTGGGCGCAAACGACATCTTCGCCAACCTCGGCGCGTTCTCGGCCGGTGCCATCGATGCGGCCACCTTGCAAGCCAACGTGCTCGGCGCCGCCAATGCCGAAATTGCCCAGATCGCCCGCCTGCGCGCCGCCGGTGCGCGCTACATCATCGTGTTCAACATCCCGGACATCGGCGTGACGCCGCAGTTCGCCGGGACGCCCACCGCCGGCTCGGTCACCGCATTGGCCGCCGGCTACAACGTGACGCTGTTCACCGGCCTGCAGGCCAGCGGACTGCGCGTGATCCCGGTCGATGCGTTCTCGATCCTGGCGGATATCCGCGCCAACGCCGGGCAGTTCGGCTTCACCAACATCACCGCCCCGGCCTGCCAGCCGGTCGGCAGTTCCTCGCTGACCTGCTCGGCCGCCAACACGCCCGCCGGCGCGGCCACCTCTTACCTTTTCGCCGACGGCGTGCATCCGTCCACCGGGGCACACCGCATCATCGCCGACGTGGTCAAGAGCCTGATCGAAGGCCCGAACGCGTACTCGGTGCTGGCCGAGGTGCCGTTGTCCACCCGCGCGGCGCACATCCGCACGCTCGATGAAGGCATCGCGCAGGGCCGCACTGCCGCGGTGGGCAAGATCACGCCGTTCGTCGCCGTGGAGAACAGCAAATTCGACATCGGCACCAACAGCCTGTCCCCGGCCACGGACACGAAGAACCGCGCCGGCACCGTGGGCGTCTCGATGCGCGCCTCCGAGGATGTGACGGTGGGCATTGGCGCCGGCAGCAGCAAGGGCGAAGCCAGGATGCCCGGCGGTGGCTTCGACGTGAAGGAATCCACCTTCTCCGCATTTGCCAGCGGCAAGTGGGGCGGCTTCTACGGCAGCGCAACCGGCTCGATCGCCAATCTGAAGTTCGATAGCGTGCGCCGTTCGATCCAGCTGGGCACGGTCACCCGCGTTGCCAGCAGCGAAACCAAGGGCGCCAATGCCTCTTTCAGCTTCATGGGCGGCTACGACTGGTCCTTCGGCCGGCTGACCATCGGCCCGTTCGCGGGTTACACCAACCAATCGGTGGACGTCAACGGCTTCAGCGAAACCGGGGCCGGTTCCGCGGGCCTCAAGATCCTCGACCAGCGGCGCGATTCCCAAGTGAGCAGCCTCGGCGTGCGGGCCTCGTTGGCGTTGGGCAACTGGACGCCGTTCCTGCGCATCAGCGAGGACAAGGAGAACCGCGGCGAAGAGCGTTTCGTGTCGGCCAATCCGCTGACGGTCACGTCCGGCAATACCTATGACATCCCGGCCTACAGCCCGGACGGCAAGTGGACCACTGCCACCCTCGGCATCCGCGGCAAGCTCGCGGACAGAGTTGGCCTGTCGGTGGTTTATCACAAGGTGTCGAGCCGCCAGAACATCAAGCAGGATGGCGTGGCCGCCAGCGTGGCCGTCGACTTCTAGGCCTGCAGATGCCCAACCCAAACCGCGGCGCCGGACCTGCCGGCCGCCGCGGTTTTTTTTTCGCCGCGAGGATCCATGGGATGAAGAAGATCTACGCTGCCGCCAATGTCCCCGAGGCCTACCTGGTGCGCAACCTGCTGATCAACGCGGGCATCGAGGCCTTGATCCTCAACGAGCATTCGATCGGCGCGCTGGGCGACGTGCCGCTGGCGTCCGCCTATCCGCAGGTGTGGATCGAGCGCGACCACCAGTCGGACCATGCGCGACAGCTGATCGATGAATACGAGTCGCGCCGCAGCGACGCACGGACGCAGCGATGCATGAAATGCGGTGAAGACTCTCCCGGCCCGTTCGACCTGTGCTGGAACTGCGCGGAGCCGTTCGCGGCGGCGGACTGACACGCGAAAGCCGGCGGCTTTCGCTGACCAGGCGCCAGAAATCCTGGGACACAGAGTGCGGGGAGATGAAGGAGGGCACCGAGAAAGCGAAAGCCTTCTCCGTGTCCTCCCCAATCTCCCCACCCTCTGTGTTCCAGACGTTGCGCGCCCGGACCCGTGGTGGCAGACTGAAACGCACAAGCCGTTCGCATTCGCTGTCCTGGGCCGCTGAAAACCTGGGACACAGAGTGCCGAGAGGTGAGGGAGAACACGGAGAAGGACAAGGCTTTCTCCGTGCCCTCCCCCATCTCTCTACCCTCTGTGTTCCAGACCTTGAATCGCTCAACCGTGCAACGTCCGCCTCTTGCGACGTCAGACCTTTAGCGACCAGGGCGTGAACTGGGTGTCGCGGTCGTAGTGGTCGACACCTTCGGCGCGCTTCAGCCATGCAATGATCTTGTAGGTGACCGGCGTGAACGCGACTTCGACGCCCACCTTGGCGAGGAATTGCGCCAACATGACGGCGGGCAGCTTGTCGTCGGGAATGATGCCGGTGCCCCAGAACGCCAGCGGGTAGAACAGCAGCGAATCGACGCCCTCGCCGAAGATCGTCGAACCGATGGTGCGGCTCCACAAGTGCTTGCCGGCGGTCCAGATCTTCATCTTGGCCAGCACGAAGGAGTTGACGAACTCGCCGCAGGAAAACGCGATCAACGAGGCCAGCGAAATGCGCCAGGTGGTGCCGAAGGCCGTTTCGTAGGCGGCCTGGTTGCTCCAGAACGGCGCCGGCGGCAGGGCCACCACCACCCAGGCCATGAAAGAGGCGAATGCCAGCGCGGCAAACCCGGTCCAGATGACGCGCCGCGAACGCGCATAGCCATACACCTCGGTGAGGATGTCGCCGAAGACGTAGGAAATCGGGAAGAACAGCACGCCGGCGCCGAACGTCAGTGGCCCGATCCACCCGGCATCGACCTGCGCGATCTTGGCCGGGCCGATGAGGTTGGAGCACACCAGGATGACCACGAAGGCCACCATGACGAATTCGTAGTAGCGGAAGGTGCGGGGGGTGGACATGGCGGGATTCGGGGCTGGGGGCTGGGGGCTGGGGGCAAGAGGATTGCTATTTCGTTCGTTGCCGAACCATTTCGAACAGGCAGATGGCGCCCGCTGCGGCGACGTTGAGCGATTCGATGCGCCCGGGCATGGGCAGCGTCGCCTGCGCCGTGGCGGCGCGGCGCAAGGCTTCGGAGAGCCCCGCCCCTTCATTGCCGAGCAGGAAGGCCACCGGCCCGTTCAGGTTCGAGGCGTACAGCGAGGCCACGCCCTGCGCCTGCGCCACCAACGCCAGCGAGCGTCCGGCATACGTCGCCAGCCACGCCACGGGATCGGCGCCTTCGACGATGTTCAACGAAAAGTGCGCACCCTGCGCCGCGCGCAGCACCTTGGGCGACCAGCAGAATGCGGTGGCACGGGAGGTGAGGACCTCGGTCACACCGGCGGCGGCGGCGCTGCGCAGCAGGGAACCCACGTTGCCCGGGTCCTGCACGTCTTCGAGGACCAGCACCGTCGCGTCCACCGGGACGGGCTTTGCCACCGGCGTTTCGACCAGCGCCACCACGTGCGACGGCGTGTCGAGGGAAGAGATGTCTCGGAAAAAGGCGTCGGGCAGGGACACCAAGGTGCGGTCGTCCAGGCCCTGCAGGACGGCACGCACGTCGTCGCGCTGGATGGCCGACTCCGCGATCGCCACCTGGCGCGGCGCACCGCGGGCGTGCCGGTAGGCATCGACCAGGTGCACGCCGTCGAGCACGGTGAGTCCGGCCTTCTTGCGCTCGCGCGCCGAATGCGCCAGGGCGGTCAATTGCCGGACCACCGGGTTGTCGCGCGAGCGAAGGGCTTTCACGTCGGGATCCGATCGGCAAACTCAAGCACTGGCGCGGCGAACGCAGCACTTTTGGCCCGAAAGCCGCTCCAGTGCTTGGGTTTACTGCTGAGGTGCCTGGACATGCGCATCCATCACTCCGCAAACAGCCGCATTTGCTGGGCGGCAACGCGCACGGGCGCAAAACTGCGCCGATGCAGTCCACACGGCCCAAAGCGGGCTAGCGCATCGAGGTGGGCAGGCGTGCCGTAGCCCTTGTGAGCGTCGAACCCATAGCGCGGGTGGCGCGCGGCTTCCTCGCGCATGTAGGCATCGCGGGCGGTCTTGGCGAGGATGGATGCAGCCGAGATTTCGGCCACGAGTTGGTCGCCGTCGACGATGGCCTGCGACGGCAGGCCGCAGTCCGGCACGTGCAGGCCGTCGACCAGGACTTCGTGCGGGACGACGCCCAACG
Source organism: Betaproteobacteria bacterium (assembly GCA_016790765.1). Taxonomy (GTDB): domain Bacteria; phylum Pseudomonadota; class Gammaproteobacteria; order Burkholderiales; family Usitatibacteraceae; genus UKL13-2. Next base: position 23,276 of record JAEUMZ010000206.1, on the reverse strand, counting down.
CGGCAATGGCGCGGCGCATCGCCAGCAGGCTGGCCTGCAGGATGTTGAGCCGGTCGATTTCCTCGACGCTGGCGCGCGCGACGGCCCACGCCAGCGCACGTGCACGGATGTCCCCTTCGAGTGCGTTGCGTTTCCTTTCGGACAGCACTTTTGAATCGGCCAGCCCGGCGATTGGCCGTGCGGCGTCGAGGATCACCGCGGCCGCGAACACGTCGCCGGCCAGGCACCCGCGCCCCGCCTCATCCGTGCCGCACAGCAGGCGCGCGCCCACTACGCCGCCCTCGCGCCGGCGGGGCGTTCGATGTACGGCGCGAGGGCCTCGCAGACGCGCGCCGCATTGTCGACCGCGAGGCTCGCATGGATCGCGTCGAATCGCTCACGCAATGTCTTTGCCGCGTCCGGATGCCGCACCCAGTTGCCCAGCGCGCGCGCGAGGTTGTCCGGCGTTGCCTCGTGCTGCAACAACTCCGGCACCAGCCACGCATTGGCCAGGATGTTGGGCAGTCCAACCCACGGCAGGTAGGCCTTGCGCTTCATCAGCCGGTAGGTGGCGTTCGACAGGCGGTAGGCGATCACGTGCGGGCAACGCAGCATTGCCGCCTCCAGCGTGGCGGTGCCGGACGCGATGAGGGCCGCATCGGCCGCGGCCAGCGCGAAATTGGCGTGGCCGAACAGCACCTGCAACGGCAGGTCCTGTGCGCCGCACTTCCACTTCGCGGCCTCGAACTGCTCGCGCGTCTCGCGCGTGGTGAGCGGCACCAGGAACTTCGCGTGCGGAAATGCGGCGTGCAGGCGCTTGGCGGTCTCCAGGAACAGTTCGGCGTGGTAGTCGAGTTCGCTCTGGCGGCTGCCCGGCAGCAGGGCAAACACCAGGTCGGAGGGCTTCAGGCGCAATTGCGCGCGCGCCTCCTCGCGCTGGTCCTTCTGCGGGATCTGGTCCGCCGTCGGATGACCGACAAAGGTGGCCGGCACGCCCGCCTGGGCGTAGATCGCCGGCTCGAACGGGAAGACGGTCAGCATGTGATCGACAGATTCGCGGATCGAGTGGATGCGCTCGCCGCGCCAGGCCCAGATCGACGGGCTCACATAGTGGACCGATGGGATGCCGGCCTGCTTCAGGCGGCGCTCCAGCTTGAGGTTGAAATCCGGCGCATCGATGCCAACGAACAGCGCCGGCCGGGCCTCGATCATGCGACGCCCCAGTTCGGCGCGCATCGACAGCAATTCGCGCAGGCTTTTCAGGACCTCGAGGTAGCCGCGCACCGCGAGCTTTTCCATCGGGTACCAGGACGTGGCGCCCGCCGCCTGCATCTTCGGCCCCGCGATGCCGACGAACTCGAGCTCCGGCCAGCGCGCCTTCAAGGCGCGGATCATCAGTGCGCCGATCACGTCGCCGGACGCCTCGCCGGCGACCACGCCGACCTTCATCAGCGCACGATCCCGCGCGTGACACCGGCCAGGAAATCTGACAGCACCTTGATCTCCGGTGCCGCAGCACCCTCGCGCGCCAGCGCGTCCCTGGCCTCGGCAAAGGCCAGGTCTGACTTGTACAGCGTCTTGAACGCGCGCTTGACGTTGGCGACCTGCCCGGGCGTGAAATCGCGGCGCTTGAGGCCCTCGGCGTTGACGCCCACCGCGCGCAGCGGGTTGCCCCCCACCGTCACGTAGGGTGGAATGTCCATCAGCACGACGGAGGACACGCCGCACATCACGTGCGCGCCGATTTTGACGAACTGGTGGACGCCGGTGAAGCCGCCCAGCGTGGCCCAGTCGCCGACTTCAACGTGGCCCGCCAGTTGCGTGCAGTTGGCGATGGTGGTGCGGTTGCCGACGATGCAATCGTGCGCCACATGCACATAGGCCATCAGCCAGTTGTCGTCGCCGACGGTCGTGACGCCCTTGTCCTGCACGGTGCCGCGGTTGAGGCTGCAATATTCGCGGATGGTGTTGCGGTCGCCGATGGCCAGCCGCGTGGGCTCGCCGGCGTACTTCTTGTCCTGGTTGGCCTCGCCCAGCGACACGAAATGGAAGATGCGGTTGTCGCGCCCGATGCGCGTCCGGCCGGTGACGACGCAATGGTGCCCGATGTGCGTGCCGGCGCCGATCTCGACTTCGCCATCGATGACGGTGTAGGCGCCGACGCGGACGCCCTCGCCCAGCTGGGCGCCCGGCGCGACGAGGGCGGTCGGGTGAATCGTGACGGACATGGCCTAGCCCACCGCGCGCCGCTGGGTGCACAGCAGCTCCGCCTCGCAGGCCAGTTGCCCGCCGACAAACGCCCTGGCCGCGTATTTCACCAGCCCGCGTTTCTGCATCAGGATTTCGGACTCCATCACCAGCGCATCGCCCGGCACCACCGGCCGCTTGAAGCGCGCATCGTCGATGCCGGCGAAGAAGAACACCGAGTCCGGATCGGGCCGGTCGCCCGCGCTCTTGAGCGACAACAGGCCGGACACCTGCGCCATGGCCTCGATGATCAACACCCCCGGCATCACCGCGAAGTGCGGAAAGTGGCCCTGGAAGAACGGCTCGTTGATGGTCACGTTCTTGAGCGCCTTGATGCGCTTGCCGGGCTCGAGTTCCAGCACGCGGTCGACCAGCAGGAACGGGTAGCGGTGCGCGAGAAACGACTTGATCTCGGCGATTTCCATCACGGGTGCGGTGGTCATGACTTCCCCTTCTTGATTGCGTTCGCCAGGTCGTCCAGCCGGCGCACGTGCACGATGTTCTTCAGCCAGTCGGCGTGCTTCATGTGCGGCAGGCTGCCGGTCACCATGCCCGGCTCGGTGATCGACTTGGTCACCAGCGTCATCGCCGACACGACGGCGCCGTCGCAGATCGACAGGTGCCCAATCGCGCCCGAGGCGCCGCCCATCATCACGCGACGGCCGATGCGCGTGCTGCCGGCGATGCCGGTGCACCCGGAAATGACGGTGTGGTCGCCCACGGTGCAGTTGTGGCCGATTTGCACCTGGTTGTCGATCTTGACGTCGTTGCCGATGACGGTGTCCTCGATGGCCCCGCGGTCGATGGTGCTGTTGGCGCCGATCTCGCAATCGTCGCCGATGATCACGCGGCCGGTCTGCGGGATCTTCACCCACGCGCCGCCGTCATCGCGAAAATCAGGCGCGAAGCCGAAGCCGTCCGCACCGATCACCACCCCGCTGTGGATGAGCCCGCGCCGGCCGATCTCGCAGCGCGCATACACGGTCACGCGTGGCATGAGGCGCGTGTACTCGCCGACCCGGGCACCCTCGCCGATCACGCACCCGGCACCGACCCACGCGTGCGCGCCGATCACCGCGCCCTCGGCCACGGAGGCGAATTCATCCACGCGCGCGCTCGGGTGCAGCACCGCGCCCGCATGCACCAGCGCCGATGCGTGCACGCCCGCCTGCGCCTTGCGCGGCGCCTCGAACAATTGCGCCACGCGCGCGAAGTAGGCATACGGGTTCGCGGCCACGATGCGCGGCAACGGCGTCGCGTCGCGGTCGTTCTCGCCGACGATGACCGCGCTCGCCCGTGTGGTCTTGAGCTGCGCGCGGTAGCGCGGATTGGCCAGGAAAGTGACCTGACCGGCACGCCCTGCTTCCAGCGTGCCGACGCCAGTCAGGGGCTCGGCGGCCTCGCCGATCGCCTCGCCGCCCAGCTTTGCCTGGATGTCCTGTAGCCGCATGCCCGCATTTTCTCACGCAGCGGGCGGCGATGGCAGCGGCAGGGCGCGCCCTGCCGCGATCGCGCGGCCTCAGGCCATGCCGGCGCGCTTTTTCTTGTCCTGCACGCGCACGTCGAAGCGCGCCACGCTCACCACCATGCGCTCGTGTGTGCCCGCCCCGATGACCTCGACCGCGTCAGCGGCTTCCAGGGCAAAGCGGATCGTGCGCCCCTCGACCGCGGTCACGCGCGCCGTGGCCGTCACTTTCATGCCGACCGGCGTGGCCGCCGTGTGGCTGACGTTCAACTGGGTCCCGAGGCTCTGGAAGCCGTCGGGAAGCGCGCTTTCGCACGCCTCAAGGGCCGCGGCTTCGAACAGGTTGATGAGTACCGGCGTGGCCAGCACGCCGATCTTCCCGGAACCGACCCGCGCGGCGGTGTGTTCATCCCCGACGACGAGTTCCGCACGGCCGATGGATCCGGGTGCGATCGCAAGTTCGATGGCCATGCCCTCCCCCTTTTCAAATCGCCTTGATCATGCGCAGCACCGGCGCCGACTCGCCGGTGACCATCACGTGCAGGTCGCGGCCGGCTTCGCGCCAGCCGGTGGCCGAATAGAATGCGCGCGCCCGGGCATTGCCCTCGAAGACGAACAGGTAGATCGAGGGGTGTCCGCGCAATCTTGCCCATGCGGCGGCCGCCCGGACCAGCGCGACGCCGATGCCGACGCGCTGGAACGCGGGCAGCACGTGCAGGTTGTCGATGTAGGCGCCGTGCGTGCACTGCGGGCCGGACTCGATGCAGGCGAATCCGGCCGGCGTCCCTTCGAGCGTCGCGAGGAACAACTCGGCATCGAGACGGTGCAGCCGTGCGACGCGCGAGGCCCAGAATTGCCGCCGTTCGTCGTGCACTTCGGTATCGAGGAATCGATCGCTGTACAGGCCGCGATAGGCGGCGCGCCAGCTTTCGGCATGCAGCGCGGCGATGGTTCGCGCGATCTCGTCGTCTCCACGCGGCAGCACGCGGCCGGGTCCCGGTCAGGACGGCTACTTGTCCGCGAGGGCCTTGAGCACCTTGTCGGTGATGTCGATGCGGCTGCTGGCGAACACTGCTTCCTGGAGGATCAGGTCGAACTTTTCCTTCTCGGCGATTTCGTTGATCACCTTGTTGGCGCGCTCCTGCAGCGACACCAGTTCCTCGTTGCGGCGCAGGTTCACGTCCTCGCGGAATTCGCGCTGCAGGCGCTGGAAGTCGCGCGTGAGTTGCTGGAGCTGGCGCTCCTTGGCGCCGCGCTCGGCCTCCGGCAGGGTGACGGATTCCTTCTGCAGCGTGGCCTCGAGTTCGCGGCCCTGCTTCTCGAGCCGGTCGAGCTCGGCCCGGCGCGCGGCGAACTCCTTGTCGAGCTTGGTCTGCGAACGCTTGGCCGGCGCGGATTCGCGCAGGATGCGCTCCTGGTTGACGAAGCCGATCTTGGCCTCCGCCGCCGGCAGCGACTGCGCCACCAGGATGACGGGGATCACGATCAACGACTTGAGAAGGGTACGCATGCGTGTCTCCTCGACAAAGGCTAAAACGCGCGGCCCAGCAGGAACTGGAAGCGCTCGATCTTGTCGCCCTCTTTCTGCTTGATGGGCTTGGCCAGGCTGAACTTGAGCGGTCCGACCGGCGAGTACCAGCTTACACCGACACCCACGGAGCTGCGCAGGTCCTTGAATCGCATGTCCTCGTACGGCGCCCAGACGTTGCCGGCATCGACGAACGCCGACAGCCGCACCGACTTGTCGGCCTTCACGCCGGGCATCGGGAACAGGACCTCGAGGCTGCCGACAAAGCGGCGGTTGCCGCCGATGTAGTCGCCGTTGACGTCGACCGGACCCAGCGTGCTCTGCTGGAAGCCGCGCACCGAATCCACGCCGCCGGCGTAGAAGTTCTTGAAGAACGGCAGCGTCTTGCCGCCGTAGCCGTCCGCATAGCCGAATTCGGCACGCCCGCTCAGCACCAGTGGCCCCCAGATCGGCCTGAGGTATTGCGCCGTGCCCTGCAGGCGGAAATATTTCACGTCCCCGCCCGGCAGCCCGGCTTCCGCGGAAGCCTCGAGCAGGTAGCCGCGCGTGGGGAAATAGATGCTGTCGCGCGTGTCGCGTGCGTAGCCCATCACGCCGCGATAGGTGTCGCTGACCGCGCCGAAGGTGTTGACGTAGTCGAAGTAACGCGGCGGGCTGAACGGGTCCAGGATTAGTTCGTTGCGTTCGAAGCCGAAGCCGAAATTCACGGAGTCGTATTCGGTGACGGGAACGCCAAATCGCGCGCCCAGGCCGGTGGACACCGACTTGTACTCGCCGGTCTCGAGGGTCGCGGTGTTGAGGTCGCGGCGGTAGAGGTCGAAACCGCGCGAGATGCCGTCCACCGTCCAGTACGGATTGAGGTACGACAGCTCGTAGACCTTGGAAATCGTGCCGGTATTGATGCGGAACGACAGCTGGTTGCCGGTGCCGAAGATGTTGGCCTGTGCCACCGAGGCGGACAGCGAAAAGCGCTCGGCCTGCGAATAGCCGACGCCGAACTGCAGGCTGCCGGTGTTGCGCTCCTTCACCGTGACCACCAGGTCCACCTGGTCCGTCGTCCCCGGCACCGCCGGCGTCTCGACGTTGACTTCCTCGAAGAAGCCGGTGCGGTCGAGGCGCTCCTTGGAGCGGTTGATGCGATCGACCGAGTACCACGAGGATTCGAGCTGGCGCATTTCGCGGCGCACCACCTCGTCGCGGGTGCGCGAGTTGCCCTGGATGTTGATGCGGCGCACGTACACGCGCTTGCCCGGGTCGATGAAGAACGTGAAGGACGCGACCTTGGCGTTGGCGTCGCGGTCCGGCACCGGATTGATGTTGGCAAACGAATAGCCGTCGTTGGCCAGGCGGTCGCTGATGGCCTTGACGGTGTCGACGACCTTTTGGCGCGAAAACGTTTCGCCGGGCTTGAACAGCACCAGCGAACGCAACTCGGCCTCGGAAATCTTGAGGTCGCCGGAGAACTTGATGTCGCCCATCTTGAACACTTCACCTTCGGTGATCGCGATGGAAATGTAGATCTTCTCCTTGTCCGGCGTGATCGACACCTGGGTCGATTCGATGTTGAAATCGAGGTAGCCGCGATTCAGGTAGTACGAACGCAGCTTTTCCAGGTCGCCGGACAGCTTCTGCTTGGAGTACTGGTCTTCCTTGGTGAAAAACGAGAACCAGCCGCCCGTCGATTGTTCGAACTCGCCCAGCAGGGTCCGCTCGGAAAAGGCGGTGGCGCCGATCAGGTTGATGTCGACGATGCGCGAGACGTCGTTTTCCTCGATGGTGAACGTGAGGGACACGCGGTTGCGCTCCAGCGGCGTGACCGTGGTCGTCACCTTGGACGAATAGAAGCCGCGGCTGGTGTATTGCCGCTTGATTTCCTTCTCGGCGCGGTCGAGCACCGAGCGGTCGAAGATCTTCGACTCCGAGATGCCGACCTGCTTCAGGCCCTCCTTGAGGTTTTCCTTGGTGAACTCCTTCGAGCCGTTGATCTCGATGACGGCGATGGCCGGGCGCTCGGCCACGATCACGACGAGCACGTCGTTTTCCGACTCCAGGCGCACGTCGGAGTAGAAGCCCGTGGCATACAGCGCCTTGAGGGACGCCGCGGCCTTGTCGCCGGTCATCTCCTCGCCGACCTTGACCGGCAAATAGCTGAACACGGTGCCGGCCTCGGTGCGCTGGACACCCTCGACGCGGATGTCCTTGATGGTGAAGGGCTGGAACGCCAGCGCCGCCGAGGTGAACAGGGCGGCACACAGGGAAACCAGCAGCGCGCTGACACGCGACGTGCCGCGCGAGGTACGAATGGAACTTGGACGCATCCGGTTACTAACCCGAAAGGAGACGGTGTATGTCGTTGTAGATGGCGAAAGCCGTTAATCCCAGGAGCACGGCCAACCCGGCCTGCTGGCCTATCGCCATCACCCGCTCCGATACCGGACTACCCTTGAGAAACTCCGCAATATGATACATCAACTGCCCCCCGTCCAAGACGGGAATGGGAAGCAGATTGAGCACACCAAGGCTGATGCTGATGAGGGCGAGGAAGTTCACATAGGGGATCCAGCCCATTTGCGCGGTCTGGCCCGCGTAGTCGGCGATCGTCACCGGCCCGGACAGGTTCTTCCATGACACGTCGCCGGTGATCATGCGCCACATCATCTTGAGGCTGAAGGCGGACATGTCGATGACCTTCACAAAAGCCTGGTACAGGGCGGAAACCGCGTTGGCCCGCACGATGATTTGCATGTTCTCGGTGCCTTTCCGATCCACCAGCGGCCGGACGCCGATGCGGCCCACGTCCTTACCCTCCACCTTGACCTTGGCCGGGGTCACGACGGCGACCCGGCGCGCGCCATCGCGCTCGACATCGATGCGCAGTTCCTGGCCGGGTCGTGAGGACACCCAGGCGGCAACTTGCTCGAACCGATCGATCGGCGCGCCGTCGATGGCCAGGATGCGGTCGCCCTTCTTCAGGCCGGCGCGCATGGCGGCGCCATCCGGCGTGACTTCATCAAGGACCGTTGTTACCCGGCCGATGAAAACACCCAGCCCCACCTTGCCCAGGAAGTCCTTGTCGAGGTCCTCCTTCGAGACGCCGGAGAGATCAAGCTGCCGCGCATACCTGCGGCCGGGGCCCTCCTCGATCTCCACTTCCACGCGTTCCTTTGCGCTGGCGTGATCGAGCAGCGCCATGCGCGCCTCGCCCCAGGTGTCGATGGTCTTGCCGTCGATGGCGACGATCCGCTCCATGGCCTTGAAACCGGCCATGGCGGCGACCGAATCGGGGCGCGGCTCGGCGATCACCGGCTTCAGGCCCGGCATGCCGGTGACCAGCAACAGCCAGTAGAGAAGCCCCGCGAGCAGGAAATTCGCGGCCGGGCCGGCCAGCACGATGAAGCTGCGCTGTCCGACGGACTTGTTGTTGTAGGCGCGCAGGCGATCCTGCACCGGCACCGATTCATCGCGTTCGTCGGCCATCTTCACATAGCCGCCCAGCGGGATCGCCGCCAGCACCCACTCGGTCTGGTCCGGCCCGCGGCGCGTGAGCCACAGCGCCTTTCCGAAACCGACCGAAAAGCGCAGGATCTTCACATCGCACCAGCGTGCGGCCCAGAAATGGCCGAGTTCGTGGATCGTCACCAGGACGCCGATGGCGACCAGGAAGGCGACGATGGTGATGAGCAGCGACATCAGCCTTTGAGGCGCGCGAGCGCCATTCGTTCCGTGACCTGGATGCGCGCCTGGGTGCGTGCATGCGCGTCGGCCGCCTGGACTTCCTCAAGCGATCCCGCTTCGCGGATGGCGGCCGTCGACAACACGCGGTCGATCACCGCATGGATGTCCGTGAACGCGAGTTGCCCGTTCAGGAACGCCTCCACGGCCACCTCATTGGCCGCATTGAGAATGGCGGGTGCCGCTCCGCCTTGCCGCAAGGCCGCATAGGCCAGCGCGACACAGGGAAAGCGGTCATGGTCGAGGGCCTCGAAATCGAGGCGGCCGGCCTTGGCAAGGTCCAGCAGGGGCACGCCCGCATGGATGCGCTCCGGAAAACCGAGGCCGTAGGCGATTGGCGTGCGCATATCCGGATTGCCCAGTTGCGCGATGACCGAGCCGTCGATGTACTCGACCATCGAATGCACGATGCTCTGCGGATGCACCAGCACCTCGATGCGATCCGGTGGTGCGTCAAACAGCCAATGCGCCTCGATCACTTCCAGGCCCTTGTTCATCATGGTCGCCGAGTCGACCGAGATCTTGCGTCCCATCACCCAGTTCGGGTGGGCGCACGCCTCCTTGGGGGTCACCTGCGACAGCGAGGCGATCGGGCGCGTGCGGAACGGCCCGCCGGAGGCGGTGAGCACGATGCGCGTCACGCCGGTGCGTGCGAGCCCGTCGGCAAAATTGCGCGGCAGCGACTGGAACACCGCGTTGTGCTCGCTGTCGATGGGCAGCAGCGTGGCGCGGTTCGCGTGCACGGCATCCATGAACAAGCGGCCAGCCATGACCAGCGCCTCCTTGTTGGCCAGCAGCACGGTCTTGCCGGCACGCGCGGCAGCCAGCGACCCGGGTAGGCCGGCCGCGCCGACGATGGCGGCCATGACGACATCGGCCTCAGGATGTGCCGCAATGGACTCCAGCGCGCCCGGCCCGGCCACGACCTCGGTGTCGCACGCGGCCTGGCGCAAGGCTGCGCGCAGTGCCTCCGCGTGCGGCTCTGCGATCACCGCGAAGCGCGGTGCGTGGGCCGCACACTGCGCGGCCAGCTCCGCCACCCGCGCGTGTGCGGACAGCGCAAACACGCGAAAGCGGTCCGGATGGCGCGCGATGACATCGAGCGTATTGACGCCGATCGAACCGGTGGACCCGAGGATCGTGACGTTCTTCATGCCGCCCCGGCGAACACGATGTAGGCCATGGCCAGCGGCAGCGCCGAGGTCAGCGCGTCGATGCGGTCGAGCACGCCGCCGTGGCCGGGCAGCAGCGTGCCGGAGTCCTTCATGCCGGCGCCGCGCTTGATCCACGACTCGAACAGGTCGCCCAGCACCGAAGCCAGCCCCAGGGTGACAAACAGCAACAGCACCATGCCCCCGGCCGCGAGCCAGGGCGTCGACCAAGCCATCGGCCAATGCGCCGCCGCCGCGCGCCACAGAAAGTAATACAAAACCACCGCCACCACGCCGCCCGCAACGCCCTCCAGGGTCTTGCCGGGGCTGATCGCCGGGGCCAGCTTGCGCCGGCCGAACCGCCTGCCGGCAAAGTACGCCGCGATGTCGGCCACCCAGACGAGGACGGCAAACGACAACAGCAGCCATGGACTGGCCTCGCGCAGTACCAGCAGGGCCACGAAAGTCGGCAGCAGGACGGCCGCTCCGGCTGCGGCATTGACCGTCGCGGTTGCGCGATATTGCGCGCGCAACCACAGCGGCGCCACGATCGCCCAGAACACCAGCGCCACATAGGCCGCCACCGGCACGATCGAGGCCTTGTAGGCCATGCGCCAGTCATCGTGCAGGGACGTCCCCAGCAGCATCAGCATGCCAACCAGCTGCAAACACATGAACGCAAATGAGGCTGCGGACGGTAGCTGCGACAGTCGTGCCCATTCGCGGCTGGCAGCCCCGACCAAGAGGACCGCGAACAGGCCCCAGCCCCAGTCCGGAAACCAGAACAGCGCGCCCAGCACGAGGGGCAGCAGGACCAATGCAGTGATGATGCGGGTCAGCAGCACGTCGGGGTGCTGCTAGGCAGCGTCGCTTTGCGCCACGGCGCTGTCGGACTCGGCCTGCAACTGTTCGCTGGTGCGGCCGAAGCGGCGCTCGCGCCGGCGGTACGACTCGAACGCCTTTTCGATGCTGGTACGGCCGAAGTCCGGCCACAGCTCGGGCGTGAAATAGAGCTCCGTGTAGGCAAGTTGCCAGAGCAGGAAGTTCGACACCCGCGCTTCGCCCCCGGTGCGGATGAACAGATCCGGTTCCGGCGCATAGGCCATCGACAAGTGACGGGCGACATCTTCCTCGGTCAATTCCCAGCCCGGCTGCTGTTCATCAAACTCCAGCACGGGCGCGGCTTCTGGGGCATTTCCGGCCTGCAATGCCCGCCATTGCTGGGCTTTTTCCCTGCGCGCCTTGTTTGCAGCCTGCAGGATGTCCCAGCGGCCGCCATAGTTGGCGGCCACGGTCAGCTTGAGCCTTCCGTTGTTGCGCGTGAGATCCTCGGCACTGGCGATCAACTCGCGGATGCGCGCATCGAAAGCCGACAAATCGCCCACGCAGCGGAAGCGGATGTCGTTGTTGTGCAGTTTCACCACCTCGTTCTCCAGCGCTCGGATGAAAAGCTGCATCAGCACCGAGACTTCGTCGGCCGGGCGGCGCCAATTTTCGCTGGAAAACGCAAACAACGTGAGGTACTCAACCCCCAGGTCGCCGCACGCCTTGACGGTTTCGCGCACCGACTCCACGCCGCGCCGGTGGCCGGCCACGCGCGGCATGAAGCGCTGCTTGGCCCAGCGCCCGTTGCCATCCATGATGATGGCCACGTGGCGCGGCACCTCGCCGACGGCGGGAATCGAGCGGGTGGAACTCTCGTGCATGGTCGCGGTGCTGGCGTGGACAAGGACCCGATGTCACATCGACATCAGGTCTTTTTCCTTCTCGTGCACCAGCTTGTCCACCTCGGCGATGAACTTGTCGGTGAGTTTTTGCACCTCGTCCTGCGTTTTCTTCTCGACATCCTCGGTGACGGTCTTGGCCTTCAGCGCGTCTTTGAGCGTGGTGTTGGCGTCGCGGCGGATATTGCGGATCGCGACCTTGCAGTGCTCACCGTCGGTCTTGACGATCTTGGTCATCTCCTTGCGCCGTTCCTCCGTCAACAGCGGCATGGGCACGCGGATGGTGTCCCCGGACGTGGAGGGATTCAACCCCAGGTCGGAGTCGCGGATCGCCTTTTCCACGGTGTGCGCGAGTTTCTTCTCGAACGGCTGCACCATGATCGTGCGGGCATCGGCCAGGGTGATGTTGGCCACCTGCCGGATCGGCACCATCGAGCCGTAGTAGTCGATCTGGATGTGATCGAGGATGCCGGCGTGGGCACGGCCGGTGCGCACCTTGGCCAGGTCGTGCTTGAGCGAGTCGAGCGACTTGCCCATCTTGGTCTCGCACTGCTTCTTCAGGTCCGCGACGTTCAACACACTCATCGAAGTACTCCCACGGCAAATTCGGAGAAAGCGCCTGTTGTGGTCGCTTCCGCAAAAAAACGGAACCGCTCAACTCAGGCGGCCTTGCCCTTCCTAGGCATGCACCAGCGTGCCCTCGTCCTCGCCCATCACGACGCGCTTCAACGCGCCTTGCTTGAAGATCGAGAACACGTTGATCGGCAGGTTCTGGTCGCGACACAGCGCCAGCGCGGTCGCATCCATCACCTTCAGGTTCTTGACGATCGCCTCGTCAAAAGTCAGCTGATGATAGCGCGTTGCCGTCTTGTCCGTCTTGGGGTCCGCCGTATAGACGCCGTCCACCTTGGTAGCCTTGAGGACGATTTCGGCGCCGATTTCCGCGCCGCGCAACGCCGCCGCCGTGTCCGTGGTGAAGAACGGGTTGCCGGTGCCCGCGGCGAACACCACCACCTTGCCCTCCTCCAGGTACTGCATGGCCTTGGGCCGCACGTACGGTTCCACCACCGGCTCGATGTTGATGGCCGACTGCACGCGCGGCGTGACGCCGGCCTTGGCCAGCGCATCTTGCAGCGCCAGCGCATTCATGACGGTGGCCAGCATGCCCATGTAGTCCGCGGTGGCGCGGTCCATGCCGGAGGCGCTGGCGGAAACACCCCGAAAGATGTTGCCGCCGCCGATCACGATGCCGATGGCGGTGTTCATCTCGGCCACTTCCTTGATTTCCAGCGCGATGCGCTCGATCGTGGCGCGGTTGATGCCAAAGGCATCGTCGCCCATCAGCGCTTCACCGGACAGCTTGAGCAGGATTCGTTTGTACCGCGCGCGGGTCATCGGGAGCCCCTTCCAAATTCGTTGCCAATCCGGATTGGCATGCTGGACCACAAAAGTGGCGGCATTCTCGCCGCCGCCAACACCCATTGCAAGCGTGCCGGCCACATTGCAAAAACCCCGGCGCGGGGCCGGGGTTCCTGATTTGCCTATCGCGCTGCCGCGGCGGCAGCTTCCTTCACTTCCTGCGCGAAATCGGTGACCTTCTTTTCGATTCCCTCGCCCACTACGTAGAGCGTGAAGCCGTTGACCGCCGCGCCCTTGCCCTTCATGAGCTGCTCGATGGTCTGCTTGTCGTCCTTCACGAACGGCTGGGACAGCAGGGAAACTTCTTTCAGGTACTTGGCGACCGAGCCCTCGACCATCTTGGCGACGATCTCGGCCGGCTTGCCGGACTCGGCCGCCTTGCCCTCGGCCACGGCGCGTTCCTTGGCGATGTCCTCGGCCGGCACGCCCTTGGGGTCGAGCGCCTTGGGCTTGGAAGCGGCGATGTGCATGGCCACGTCCTTGGCCAGCACTGCGTCGCCGCCGGTGATGTCCACCAGCACGCCGACCTTGGCGCCGCCATGGATGTAGTGGTTCAGTGCGCCGACAGCGGCCACGCGCTGGAAGCGGCGGATGCTCATGTTCTCGCCGATCTTGCCGACCAGCGCCTTGCGCGTTTCCTCGACCGACACGCCGTTGACCGGCAGCGCGGAGAGCGCGGCCACGTCGGCCGGGTTTTCCGTCACGACCAGTTCGGCCAGCTTCTTCACCAACGCCATGAAGTCGTCGTTCTTGGCCACGAAGTCGGTTTCGCAGTTCATTTCCACGATGGCGCCGGACTTCTGGTCGGCCGAGATGTGGATCGCGACCATGCCCTCGGCGGCGACGCGCGAGGCGGCTTTGGTGGCCTTGTTGCCCAGCTTCACGCGCAAGATTTCCTCAGCCTTGGCCATGTCGCCCTGGGCTTCCGTGAGGGCCTTCTTGCACTCCATCATTGGCGCGTCGGTCTTCTCGCGCAAATCCTTGACCATGCCTGCGGTGATTTCAGCCATTTCCTGTTTCCTGCTCTGTAGGTTTTTTCGTAAGGTGTTCAACCAAGAAATCATCTGGCTCCGCCAGTGATTCTTTGCAATTCAAGCCGGGCAAAAGCAGGGTTTTGCTGATGCCCGAAACAGCCAAAAAAAAGGGGCCGGAGCCCCTTTCTCCGATGCCGTCGCCTAGGCCGAGGCTTCCTCGGTGACTTCGACGAGTTCCTCACCCTGCGGGGCGACCATCTCGTTGATCACCTGGCTCTTGCCCTCGAGGATTGCGTCGGCCACGCCGCGCGCATAAAGGCGAATGGCGCGGGTGGAATCGTCGTTGCCCGGGATGACATAGTCCACGCCGTCCATCGAGTTGTTGGTATCGACCACGCCGACCACCGGGACGCCGAGCTTCTTGGCCTCGGTCACGGCGATCTTGTGGAAACCCACGTCGATGACAAACACCGCGTCCGGCACGCCGCCCATGTCCTTGATGCCGCCCATGGCGCGGTCGAGCTTGTCGAGTTCGCGCGTGTACATGAGCGCTTCCTTCTTCGGCATCCTTTCGAGGGAGCCGTCTTCGCGCATCTGCTCGAGGTCCTTCAAGCGCTTCAGCGAGCTCTTGATGGTCTTGTAATTGGTGAGCATGCCACCCAGCCAACGCGTATCGACATACGGCATGCCGGCGCGGGCCGCTTCTTCCTTGATGATTTCGCGCGCCTGGCGCTTGGTGCCGACGAAAAGGATGGTGCCCTTGTTCGCCGCCAGCTGACGCACGTACTTCAGCGCGTCCTGGTACATCGGCAGCGACTTTTCCAGATTGATGATGTGGATCTTGTTGCGGGCGCCGAAAATGAAGGGGGACATCTTCGGGTTCCAGAAGCGGGTTTGGTGACCGAAGTGCACCCCGGCTTCCAGCATTTGACGCATGGTGACAGACATTCAATACTCCAGTTAAGGTTGGCCTCCCCTCACAAGACTCGGCCTGCGCATTCGGGTGAATTGCGGGCAAAGACCTTAACGGTGCGAGGGTGTGGATTCGCCGGTGGTTGAATTGGCGGTTTTCCGGAACCGGCGTAACCCGGAAAGCCTACGATTATACACAGAAAAAACCAAAAGAATCAACAATTTCGGGCGAATCCTGGAGACAGCCCGGACATGCGCCGCAATGGCTGTGAGGCCCCATGCAAGGCGAAAATCCGACCCGTGACTTGATCATTTCCGTCGTTTGCCGGTTCGGCCTGACGGCGTTCCTGTGCTGGCTGCCGATCTGGAAGTTTGGCTGGAACCCGATCGGCGCCGGACTCGCATTGCTGATGTTCTTCCCCTGCTCCTACATCCTCGCCAAGCCGATCCTCGGCATGGCGGAGGAGTTGGGCATCGCCGTGGCGCGGCAACCGCTAAAGCAGTTCCAGGGCCACTACTACAATTTCTCCGGCGTGCAGATCCGTTGCCACGAAGTCGGGCGCGAACTCTGGGTGGTGGATCGCGACCTGCTGGCGGTGATCGGCGAGAAGCCGACACTGATGCTGGAGAGCCAGTACGGTGTGCACGCGTACGACGACATTCCGGGGACCCGCCTCAAGGGGTTTTCTCCCGAGGGGGCCGAGCAGGTCCTGAAGCGAAGCGCCCATCCGGACGCCGGGCGGATGTGGCTGTGGCTGTCGCGCGAGGTGTACAAGCCCCACGCCCGGAAGCTGGAACTGGCTGCAGGCCGGCGCTGACGGGCCGTTGCGGGCACGTTTCTGCGGCCGAAACAGTGCGGCGCTGCCGGTCTGCGGCGTCAGGCGTAGGCGTCGAGCAAGGCGCGCACCGGCGTGGGAAGACCGAGTACCTGCCGCTCCTTGCGACTGGCCCAGGTCCACTCCCCGGGAAGGACAGGAGGCCGTGCTTGCCGGACGCTGACCCGCACGGGCAGGATGTCGAGGGAAAAGTGCGTGAACTCGTGCCGCAGGGGCGCCGCCGTGCCCTTCACCGTGCAGACGATGCCAAGGCGGTTCTTCATCGCCTCCGCCACGTCCGCGCCGTCCACGACTTCCGGCAGGCTCCAGAGCCCCCCCCAGATCCCCTTCGGCGCACGGCGTTCGAGCAGCACCCGGTCGCCATGGCGGGCGATCACCAGCTGGCTTCGCTTCAAGGGCCGCGGGCGTTTCGCCGGTCGCACGGGAAATTCGGCGACCCGGCCGGCGCGGTGTGCGCCACAGAGGGCGGCCAAGGGGCAGGCCGCGCAATCCGGCGTGCGCGGCACGCACACCCCCGAACCCAGGTCCATCAGCCCCTGCGTGTAGGCCTCGACGTGATCGTGCGGGACGAGGCGCTCCGCCAGGTCCCAAAGGCCGCGGGCGTCTGCCGCCGCGTCGCCACCCGGCGCGATCATGAACACGCGGCACAACACGCGCTTCACGTTGCCATCGAGGATTGCAGCACGCTCGCCTGCGGCGAACACGCTGATGGCCGCCGCGGTGGAGCGGCCGATGCCGGGCAGTCGTTGCAGGGTGGCTGCCGCCGTGGGCACGCGTCCATCGAACGCGGCCATCACCTCGCGCGCCGCACGATGCAGGTTGCGCGCCCGCGCGTAGTACCCCAGCCCGGCCCACAGGGCCAACACCGCGTCGGGCGAGGCCGCCGCCAGGGCCGCCACGGTCGGGAAACGCTGCATGAACGCCGCATAGCGCGGAATCACGGTGCGCACCTGCGTCTGCTGCAGCATGATCTCGGATACCCAGATGCGATAGGGATCGCGGGTGTTCTGCCACGGCAGGTCATGGCGGCCGTGGGACTGCTGCCACGCGATGAGCCGGCGGCGAAATGCTGTGCGGGTGGCACTCGCTGGGGAAGGGATCATGCCCGATTGTCACACATGGCACCTGCGATGCTGCGGTCGGCCGGCCATCGTGACCCTGCGGTCGCGGACGCTATAATCTCCCCCAAATCAAGACCTTAGCTTTGTACTCGTGAACATCGTCCTCAAGAACTCCCAAGACATCGAAAAAATGCGCATCGCCGGGCGGCTCGCCGCCGAGGCGCTGGACTTCATCACCCCGCACGTGAAGCCCGGCGTGACCACCGGCCAGCTCGACAAGCTCTGCCACGACTACATGGTCAACGAGCAGCAGACCACGCCGGCGCCGCTCAACTACGCGCCGCCTGGACACCGGCCCTACCCGGCGTCGATCTGCACCTCGGTCAACCACCAGGTGTGCCACGGCATCCCCGGCGAAAAGGTGTTGAAGCACGGCGACATCGTCAACATCGACATCACCGTCATCAAGGACGGCTACCACGGCGACACCAGCCGCATGTTTTACGTCGGCGAGCCGTCGATCCAGTCCAAGCGCCTGTGCGAGGTCACCTACGAATCGATGTGGCGCGGCATCCGCAAGGTCAAGCCGGGCGCGCGCCTGGGCGACATCGGCCACGCCATCCAGTCCTTTGCCGAAAAGGCCGGCTACAGCGTGGTGCGCGAATTTTGCGGCCACGGCATCGGCAAGAAGTTCCACGAGGATCCGCAGGTGTTGCATTACGGCAAACCGGGCACCGGCATCGAACTGAAGGCGGGCATGATCTTCACCGTCGAGCCGATGATCAACGCCGGCCGCAAGGACATCCGCATGTTGAACGACGGCTGGACAGTGGTGACCGCCGACCACAGCCTCTCCGCGCAATGGGAGCACACCGTACTGGTGACCGACGACGGCTTCGAAGTGCTGACGGTGTCGCCCGGCGCACCGCCGCCGCCCGCGCCGCTGAACTAGGGGCTTCGGATGCGCGAGCGCACGTCGCGCGCGGCGGCCACGCGCACCCGGAAGCTCGCGCCACCGGTCGTCCGCCTGAACCTGGCCGTCGCGCAGGATCGCGCCGCGTACGTGAAATCCTGCCGCGCGGCGCTCACCGAGGCGCGCGCGACCCTGAAGCAGGACTACGCACGCCAGCCGAACCCGGACCGCATGTTGCGCCAGCACGCCGCCGCGGTCGATGAACTGATCCGCAAGATCGCCGCCGACGTGCCGCTGCCCGCCGGCAGCGCCATCGTGGCGGTGGGCGGATACGGGCGCGGCTACCTGTTTCCGTCCTCGGACGTCGACATCGTCATCCTGCCACCGGCGCGCGAAGACGACGCGGTGAAGGCCGCCCTCGAGTCGTTCGTCGGCCTGTTGTGGGACGTGGGGCTCGAACCGGGCATCGCGGTGCGCAGCATCGCCGAGTGCGTGGCCGAAGCCGCCAAGGATGTCACGGTGGCCACCAGCCTGCTGGAGGCACGCCACGTCTGGGGCGACGCCGACGCTGCGAACGGGCTCACGCAAACGCTCCAGCATGCGCGCAGCGTGCGCGCGTTCTGCGAGGCCAAGGTCGATGAACAGCGCGCACGCCACGCGCGCCACAACGACGTGGCGCTGAACCTCGAGCCGAACATCAAGGAAAGCCCGGGCGGACTCAGGGACCTGCAAACGGTGATGTGGATCGCGCGCGCGGCCGGGATCGGCGAGGATTGGACGGCGCTCGCCGAGCGCGGCCTGTTGAGCGAGTTCGAGGCCAAGACCATCGCCAAGCTGCGCCTGACGCTGGTGGACCTGCGCATCCGCCTGCACTTCCTCGCCGGACGGCGCGAGGACCGGCTGGTGTTCGACCACCAGACCGCGCTGGCGCACGAACTCGGCATGGCCGGCACGGCGGGCAAGCGCGCCTCGGAACTCCTGATGCAGCGCTACTACCTCGCCGCCAAGGGCGTCTGGCAACTGTGCTCGATCCTGATCCCGGCGCTGATGGAGCAGGTGGCCGGCCGCAAGCGCGACCAGGTGAAGAAAATCGACGCCGAATTCGCACTGGTCAACGGCAACATCGCCGCGCAGGACGTGACCGTGTTCGAGCGCGACCCGCTGGCCATCCTGCGCGCTTTCCTCGCCCTGCAGCGCGTGAGGGAGGCGGAGTTCTTCGAGCCCGAGACCCTGCGTGCACTGTGGCGCGCGGTGCACCGCATCGACGCCGGCGTGCGCGACAACCCGGAGACCTGGCGGCTGTTCCTCGAATCGCTCAGGAGCGAGAAGGTGACCTTCGCGCTGCGCCGCATGAGCCGCTATGGCGTGCTGGGGCGGCTCATCCCCGCGTTCGGCAAGATCGTCGGCCAGATGCAGCACGACCTGTTCCACGTGTACACGGTCGACGAGCACATCCTGATGGTGATCCGGAATTTGAGGCGCCTGGTGCTGCCGCGCTTTGCGCACGAGTTTCCGTTCTGCCACGAGTTGGCGCGCGAATTCGCGCGGCCGGAGGTGCTGTACCTGGCGGCGCTGTTCCACGACATCGCCAAGGGGCGTGGCGGCGACCACTCCGAGCTGGGCAAGAAAGACGCGCGCGTGTTTTGCAAGCGCCTGGCCCTGTCGCCCTACGACGTGGAACTGGTCGCCTGGCTGGTCGAGCACCACCTGCGCATGTCCTCGGTGGCACAGAAGCAGGACCTGGGCGACCCGGACGTCATTTCCCAGTTCGCCCAGCTGGTGCGCGACGAGCGGCGCCTCACCGCGCTCTACCTGCTCACGGTGGCCGACGTGCGCGGCACCAGCCCGCATGTGTGGAACAACTGGAAGGCACGCCTCCTGGAGCAACTGTTCCGCGCCACGCGCCGCCTGCTGCGCGGCGACGCCGTCAACAACGAGCACTGGGTGGCCAACAAGCAGGCCGAGGCGCTGGCGATCCACCGCGCCACGCGTACCGATGCGGCGGACGGCGACCGGCCCGCGCTGTGGGACATCGTCGACGACAGCTATTTCCAGCGCTTCGACGCCGACGAGATGGCCTGGCACGCGGCCGAGTGGCGTGCCTCGGCCGACCGCAGCGCGCCGTCGGTCAAGGTGCGCACCGAGCCCGGCGAGGACGGCGAGGAGCGCCTCGACGTACTGGTGATGGCCCCCGACCAGCCGGGCCTGTTCGCGCGCATCACCGGCTTCTTCGAAAAGCTCAGTTGCGACATCGTCGCCGCGCGCATCTACACCACCCGCGACGGCTTTGCCATCGACGAGTTCCAGGTGCTGCCGAAGACCGCGGTGCGCGCGCCGCACGCCATCGCGCACATTGAACGCGAGTTGGCCAGGAAACTGGCCGCGCCCGATGCCGCCCCGCCCTCAGCCTCGGGCCGGCTGGCGCGCCAGGTGCGGCATTTCCCGATCGCGCCGGAAATTGCGATCACGCGCTCGCGCCGCGCGCCCTTTTGGGAGTTGTCGGTGATTTGCGCCGACCGCCCGGGTCTGCTGTCGGCCATTGCGCGCACGCTGGTCGATCACGCCATCAACCTTCACGATGCGCGCATCACCACGCTCGGCAGCCGCGCCGAGGACGTGTTTGTCGTGGCGCATCCACGATTGGGCGACGCCACCTTCGACGCCGGGCTGAAAGACGCGCTGCTCGAGGCGATCAAGGTGTAAACCCCAGCACCGGTGCGGTCAATGGGCCGAATTTGCCTCGATTGCCGCGCCCGTGCTGGAGTTTGGCCCTGAAACCCTAGGGCGCCGGCTTCTGGTCCGCCAGCAGGAGCCAGCCGCGGATGACGCGGTAGAGGTACCAGATGAACACAGCGGCGGGAAAGATCCAGAACACGAAAAAGCCGATGCCGAGCGTGATCAGCGTGCCGAGCCCGAAGATTGACCACGCCAGCACCGCCCACAGGATGCCCCACCAGAACGTGCGCGACAGCCAGCCATAGTGCGATTCGAGAAACGAGCCGGACACGTCGGCCTTTTTCACCACGCCGATCACCATGGCCACGATGGCCAGGGTCCAGAAGGTGAACGGCGCCAGGGCATGCAGCCCATAGGTGATGTGCACGATGCCGACCTGGTCCTTGACGTCGCGGCCGGCGCGGCTGTCTGCGGTGTTCGGGTTGACGTCGATGGTCTCGGGCATTGGAACCTCCTGGTTCGGAACGGTGATGGGGCCGGCCGGCTAGTCGTCGTCAACGCCGGCCAGGTCGGGGAACAGTACTTCGGTGAAGCCGAGCTGGGTCATGTCCGACATGCGCATCGGATACAACACGCCGTCGAGGTGATCGACTTCATGTTGGACCACGCGCGCGTGGAATCGGTCCACGGTGCGGTCGATGGGCTTTCCGTGCGCGTCGAAGCCGGTGTAGCGCAGCCTGGCAAACCGCGACACCTTGCCGCGCAATCCCGGCACCGAAAGGCAGCCCTCCCAGTCCTCGGCGCGCTCGGCGCCGAGCGGCGTGAGCACCGGGTTGATCAGCACCGTGAAGGGGATCTTCTCGCGGCCCGGGTAGCGCGGGTTGTCGCCGACCTCGAAGATCACCACGCGCACGTTCTCGCCGATCTGCGGTGCCGCCAGGCCGGCGCCGTTGGCGGCGATCATGGTCTCGCGCATGTCGGTCAACAGCCGCTGCAATTCGGGCGAGCCGAACTTGTTCAGCGGCCAGGGCTTCGATTTCTCGAACAGGCTCGGCGTGCCCATCTTGAGGATCGGCCGCACCGCCATCAGTCGATGCCCCGCTCGTGCGCCGGCAATTGCGCGTGCAACTCCACCGCGCGCGCCAGGATGGCGCGCACCTTTTCCATGCCGGCGGCCAGCACCGCATCGGCATCCGCGAGCTTGATGCCGCCGGCCGAGGTGCCCAGCCCGGCCGCATGGTTCATCGACAGGGCCAGCGTGGCATAGGAGAGTTTTTTCTCGCGCGCCAAGGCCGCTTCCGGCATCGTGGTCATGCCGACCAGTGCGCAGCCGTCATTCTTCAGCCGCAGGATCTCGGCGCGCGTCTCCAGGCGCGGACCCTGGGTGACACCCAGCGTGCCCCCCTCGACCACCGGCAGTCCCGCGTCGCGGGCGGCGCGGGCGATGAGGTTGCGCGCGCGGGCGCAGAAGGGTTCCGTGAAGTCGATGTGGGTGACGGGTTCCCCGCCCTCGAAAAATGTGTGCCTGCGGCCGTGGGTGTAGTCGATGAGCTGGTCCGGCACGGCCAGCACGCCAGGCCCCATCTGCGCCGCGATGCCGCCCACGGCGTTGACGGCCAGGATGCGCGTGACCCCGGTCTCGGCCAGCGCCCAGATGTTGGCGCGGTAATTGACCTCGTGCGGCGCATACGTGTGCGCATAGCCGTGGCGCGCCAGGAACACCATTTGCGCCGGGCCGATCTGCCCGAACGTCAGGTGTCCGGAGGGTTCGCCATACGGCGTGCGCACCACCTCGCGATGCGTGATGGTGAGGTTCGCGAGGTTGGTGAGGCCGGTACCGCCGATGATTGCGAGCATTGTCACCCGTTCAATTGTGAAACTGCATTAGCCACCGATGAACGCAGATGAACGCAGATGATCGTCCACGTCTGGCGCGGCTTCTCCGCATGAATGCCTGGAACACCTCGCCAACGCATGGCTATTCAATTCCTGGAATTGCATCCGCGTTCATCTGCGTTCATCTGTGGCCCCGCCTTTCAATCAGCCTTCCCGCTTGGCCCAGATCGCCGGCAGGTTGCGCCAGGCCCCGGACACGTCCATGCCGTAGCCGAAGATGAAGCGGTTGGGCACGGTGAGCCCGACGTACTTGGCCTGCAACGGCTTTTGCGCGTTCTTTTCCGCGCCGTAATCCTTCACGCAGAACACCGCACATTCGACGCTGGCCGCCCCCTGCGACCTGAGCAGCTCGACGATGGCGGCGAGCGTGACGCCCTCGTCGAGGATGTCGTCGAGCAGCAGCACGTGCCGGCCCTTGACGTTGTCGCGCGGGGTCACGCGCCAGGTCAGGTGCGTGCCGATGGTTTTCTCGCCATAGCGCGAGGCCTGCACAATGTCGAAGTCCATCGGGAAGTCCAGCTGCGGCATGAGCTGGCCGGCGAACACCACCGCGCCGCCCATCACGCCCAGCACCAGCGGATGCTTGTCCGCGTAGTCGTGATTGAGTTCGCGCGCCACCTTGGCCGTGGCCGCATTGACCTCCTCGGCGGTGAACAGGACCTCGGATTCGCCCAACAGGGCGCGGGCGTCGGCAGCGTTCATGGCGGGTTCAGCCTTTCTTGAAATTCTGGGTGGCGAGGAATTGCGAAAACGACTTGCCCAC
>JAEUMZ010000196.1 GCA_016790765.1 Betaproteobacteria bacterium | reverse complement strand
CCATGTGGCGGACCAGCCTGCGTTCTTCGAGCGCGTGGCGAACCTGCTCAAGCCTGGCGGCCTGCTGCTGCTGGCCACGCAAAACCGCCGCGTCTATGCACGCTGGAGCACCGTGGCACCGCCCGACCCGGACCAGCTGCGCCATTGGGTGGATGCGCCGGAACTGCGCGCACTGCTGCGGCCGCGATTCCGAATCGCGTCGGTGACGACGCTGTCCCCGGAAGGGGACAGGGGGCTCCTGCGTCTGACCAATTCGGTGAAACTCAACCGTCTCGCCAATGCGATCCTGGGCGCGACGCGTGTCGAGAGGATCAAGGAAAGGCTGATGCTGGGACGTACGCTTTATGCAAGGGCAACAAAACGCTGAATCGAAAGCAACGCAAAGTCCCCTTCGCAACATGGCAGGGACCCGTTTCGGACTAGGCCCCAACTTGATGGATATCAAAAGCAAGGCACATTGAACCGTCTAGCATCGTACCCATCAAACTGGATCATCGAACTGTCTGTAGCTGTCTAACAACGCCTCGCTGACCACTCCATGCCACGCATCTGGACTCGCCTCATCGGCCGTATCCTGATCGTCGCCTTCTTGGCGGCACAGGGAATGCTGTCGGCGCACGCCTGCGGCAGTATGGGGGCCGGGTCCGGAAATGCGATCGACCCCTTGGCCGTCGCCATAACGGACTCCTCGACTTCAGGATCGGTGGCCGACTGCGAAACCTCCTCGCCGGTCTGTCAGAAGCATTGTGAAAAGGAACCCGGCACGACGGATCCGGCAAGTCCGGCGACGTTTCCGGTGTTTCTTGCCATTTTCCAGATTCAACTTGAGGTGGCCGCGCGCGCATTGTTGCCTGCACGATCCGCTGAGCCAGCGCTTTCGCACGCGACCTCCCCGCCTACCGCCATCTGTCACTGTTGCTGGCGCATCTGATCCGCAACCTCCGTTAGCGGCCGGGCGCTGTTTTGCCCCGGCCCGTCGCTGATTTCTGTCCGGAGGTTGTGATGAAGTGTCGATTCTGTTGGATGGCGCCGGCCGTGCTGGTTGCGGTCAATGCCGGGGCAACGCCCCTTTCCCTGGCCGAAGCGCAGCGCCGCGCGGCGTTGAGTGCGCCGCCGGTTGCCGCGCAGTCGGCGGCGCTCGATGCGGCGCGCAACATGGCGACGGGGGCCGCCGAGCTTGCCGACCCCAAGCTGATCCTCGGCCTGGAAAACGTGCCACTCTCCGGCCCCGACCGCTTCAGCACCGCGCGCGACGGCATGACCATGCGCCGCATTGGCTTCATGCAGGAGTTTGCCCGTGAGGCCAAGCGCACCGCACGCGCGGGCCGCGCCCAGGCCGAGGTGGCGCGCGAACAGGCGATGCTGGAGCTCGCGCGCGTCAATGTCGATCGCGACGTCGCGTTGGCATGGATCGAGCGCCATTTCGCGGAGCGGCAGTTGACGCTGCTGGAAGAGCTGGCGGCGGAAAGCGGCCTGCAGGCCCGTGCCAGCGTCGCGCAACTGGCCGGCGCCAAGGGCGAGGCGGCCGAGTCGATCGGTGCGCAATTTGCCGCGACCCAGCTTGGCGATCGCATCGACGACATGCGGCGGGTGGCCGCGCGCGGCATCGCCATGCTGCGGCGCTGGATTGGTAGCCACGCCGATGCGCCACTCGCAACGCCGCCGGACTTCACGCGCCTGACCCATGACGAACGCACCTTGACACATGACCTCGCCTCGCATCCGCACCTGGCCATCTATGTCCCCACAGAAGCCGCGGCGAAGGCGGATCTGAAACTGGCGGAAGCCGCGCGCCAGGGCGATTGGTCGCTGGAAATTGCCTATGGACAGCGCGGCTCCTCGTACCCGGACATGTTGTCGATCGGCGTGAAGATGGACTTGCCGATCTTTCAAAGCACGCGGCAGGACCCGGCGGCCTTTGCCAAGGCGGCCGAATTGACCAAGGTACGCGCGCAGGCGCTCGATGCCGAACGCGCGCACGCGGCGGAAGTCGAGATGTGGCTGGCCGACTGGAAGAGCGCGAAGGCGCGCGTGGAGCGCTTTCGCGGTCCCTTGAACAACCTCGCCCGGCAGCGGCTCGATACGACGCTCGCGGCCTACCAGGGCGGCAAGGGAGAACTTTCGATGGTCCTGGAAGCGCGCCGCGCCGCCATTGAACTCCGCATGGCCGAAGCGATGGCCGAGGCCGAACTCGCCCGCGCCTGGGCGCAACTCAATTTCATGCTGCCGCAAAAAAAGGAAACGCCATGAACACCAAAACCACCACCATCGCCGCTGCGATCCTGCTGGTGCTGACCGGAACGGCCGGCGGCTTCTGGCTCGGCGCGCGCAAGGACAAGCCCGTCGATCACTCCGCCCATGCCGTCGCACCCGCAACAAACACCGCAGCCGAAAAGAAGCCGCTCTATTGGCACGATCCGATGGTCCCGCAGCAAAAGTTCGACCAGCCCGGCAAATCGCCCTTCATGGACATGATGCTGGTGCCGGTCTATGCGGACGATGGTGCGGGCGCGGGCAGCGTTGCGATCAGCCCGCGCATCGCACAGAACCTGGGCGTGCGCACCGCGCTGGTGGACAAAGGTGCGCTCACCCGAGATCTCACCGCCAGCGGTGCGGTCGCCTTCGACGAGCGCGCCGTGGCGGCGGTCCAATCGCGCGTCGGCGGCACGATTGAAAAACTGCATGTGCGCGCGCCGCTCGACCGCGTTGCGGCCGGGCAGCCGCTGGCGGAAGTGCTCGCCCCCGAGTGGGTGGCTGCGCAGCAGGAGTACCTTGCGCTACGCAACAGCACGCGCGCCGATGCGGCGCTGAAGGATGCGGCCCGTGCGCGACTTTTGGTGCTGGGCGTGCCGGAAGCGGCCATCGCCGCGTTGGAAGCCGACGGCAGGGTGCGCCCGCGCGTGACATTGAACGCACCCATCGGAGGCGTGGTCGGCGAACTGATGGTGCGCGAAGGCATGGCCGTCATGCCCGGCGCGACGCTGTTTCGATTGAACGGGCTCAGTACCGTCTGGGTGACGGCGGAGGTGCCCGAGGCGCAAGCCGCCTGGGCGCGCGAGGGCGCATCGGTATCGCTCTCCGTGCCGGCCTATCCGGGCGAAGTGTTCGACGGCCGCGTCATCGCACTGCTGCCGGAACTCAACACCGCCACGCGCACCCTGAAGGCGCGCATCGAGGTTGGCAACGCGCACCGGAAACTCGTGCCCGGCATGTTCGCCACGGTGGCGTTCCGCTCGCCGGTGTCGCGTGCGGTGTTGCGCGTTCCCAGCGAAGCGCTGATCCAGACTGGCCGGCGTTCCGTGGTGCTCGTATCGGAAACCGCGGAGGACGGTCGCGCGCGATTTCGCCCCGTCGATGTAGAGTCCGGCATCGAGAGCGAGGGCTACACCGAGATTCGCAAGGGCCTGGCCGAGGGCGCGCGCGTCGTGCTCTCCGGCCAGTTCCTGATCGATTCCGAGGCCAGCCTCAAGGCCAGCGTCGCGCGGATGGAGGGTGCGCCGGCCGCGGAGACCCACAAGGGCGAGGGCAAGCTCGTCGCGGTGGATCCCGGCACACTGACCATCCAGCACGGTCCGATCGCATCGCTCAAAATGGGCGCGATGACCATGGCGTTCCTGGCACCCAAGGGCGTTGTGCCCGCTGCGCTCAAGGAAGGCGACGCGGTCAATTTCGAATTCACCCTGACGCCCAAGGGCGACATGGCTCTCACCCGCATCGCGCAGGCGGCGGCGCCGCGGGTGGGTGGGGTGGCAGGGGCGCCCCAATGATCGCCAACCTGATCCGCTGGTCGATCGCCAACCGCTTCCTGGTGCTGCTGGCGACGCTGGGCATCAGCGCCTGGGGGGTGTGGGCCGCGCTGCGCGCGCCGCTCGATGCATTGCCGGATTTGTCCGACACGCAAGTGATCATCCGCACCATGTACCCGGGGCAGGCGCCGCAGATCGTGGAAAACCAGGTCACCTACCCGCTGGCCACGACGATGCTCTCGGTGCCCGGTGTCAAAGCGGTGCGCGGCTATTCGATGTTCGGCGATTCGTACGTTTACATCCTGTTCAACGACGGCACCGATCTCTACTGGGCGCGTTCGCGCGTGCTGGAGTATTTGAACCAGGTGCAGTCGCGCCTGCCTGCCGCCGCCAAGCCTGCACTGGGGCCGGACGCCACCGGTGTGGGGTGGGTGTACGAATACGCGTTGGTCGACAAAAGCGGAAGGCATGACCTCTCGCAATTGCGTGCGCTGCAGGATTGGTTCCTGCGCTATGAGCTCAAGACCGTGGCCAACGTCGCCGAAGTGGCCTCGGTGGGCGGCATGACGCGCCAATACCAGGTGGTGGTGGACCCGGACCGGTTGCGCGCATTCAACCTGCCGCTGATGAAAGTCATGAGCGCGATCCAGGCCGCCAATCAGGAGACCGGCGGTTCGGTGCTGGAACTGGGCGAGGCCGAGTACATGGTGCGTTCGTCCGGATACCTGAAAACGCTGGAGGACTTCCGCAACATCCCGCTGGGCGGCAATGACAGCGGGGTTCCGATCCTGCTCAAGGACGTGGCGCGCGTACAGATGGGCCCGGAAATGCGCCGCGGCATCGCGGAGCTCGATGGCGAGGGCGAAGTGGCGGGCGGCATCATCGTCATGCGCTCGGGCAAGAACGCGCTGGAGACGATCCGCGCGGTGCGCGCCAAGCTTTCGGAATTGAAACCCAGCCTGCCGCCGGGTGTGGAGATCGTGCCCACCTACGATCGCGCGGAACTGATCACGAACGCCATCGACAACCTGCGCGGCAAGCTGATCGAGGAGTTCATCATCGTGGCGCTGGTGTGCTTTTTTTTCCTGTTTCACCTGCGCTCGGCGCTGGTGGCGATCGTTTCGCTGCCGTTGGGCATCCTGATGGCCTTCGTTGTCATGCACTACCAGGGGGTGAACGCGAACATCATGTCGCTGGGCGGAATCGCCATTGCCATCGGCGCGATGGTCGATGCCGCGGTGGTGATGATCGAAAACGCGCACAAGCACCTGGAAGCGTGGCGGCACGCGCATGGAAACGTGGAACCCACCGGCGATACGCATTGGCGCGTCATCGGCGATGCCGCAGCCGAGGTCGGACCGGCGTTGTTCTTCAGCCTCCTGATCATCACGCTTTCATTCATCCCGGTGTTCACGCTGGAAGCGCAGGAAGGGCGGCTGTTTTCGCCGCTGGCCTTTACCAAGACCTACGCGATGGCCGCCGCGGCGGGTCTGGCAGTGACGCTGATTCCGGTGTTGATGGGGTATTTGATCCGCGGCCGCATCCCCGACGAAAAGAACAACCCGCTGTCGCGCAGCCTGATCGCGCTTTACCGGCCGCTGTTGGATCACGTACTTGCAGCGCCCAAGAGGACGCTGGCAGTGGCGCTCGCGTTACTGCTCGCCACGCTCTGGCCGATGAATCGCATTGGCGGGGAATTCCTGCCGCCGCTGGACGAAGGCGATTTGCTGTACATGCCCTCGGCGCTGCCCGGCATTTCGCCCGGCAAGGCAGCAGAACTCTTGCAGCAGACCAACAAACTGATCATGAGCGTGCCGGAAGTCAAACACGCCTTCGGCAAGATCGGCCGCGCAGACACGGCCACCGATCCGGCGCCGCTGGAGATGGTGGAGACCACCATCCAATTCAAGCCACGTGCAGAGTGGCGGCCCGGCATGACTCCGGAGAAATTGGTGGAGGAACTCGACCGCACGGTGAAACTTCCCGGATTGGCCAACTTGTGGATCCCGCCGATCCGCAACCGCATCGACATGTTGGCCACCGGCATCAAGAGTCCGGTGGGGATCAAGGTATCCGGCGCGGACCTTGCGCAAATCGACCAGACCGCTGCAACCATCGAGCGCGTGGTCAAGGATGTTCCCGGCGTTACCTCGGCACTGGCCGAGCGCTTGACCGGTGGGCGTTACATCGATATTCAGACCGACCGCCTCATTGCCGCGCGCTACGGGCTCAACGTGGCCGACGTGCAAACCATCGTCGCAGCCGCCATCGGCGGCGAGAATATCGGCGAGACCATCGAAGGGCGGCAGCGCTTCCCGATCAACCTGCGGTACCCGCGCGAGATCCGCGATTCCGTGGACGATTTGCGCAACTTGCCGATCGTCACCGAACGCGGCGCGCAGATCACGCTGGGGTCGATTGCCCGGGTATCGATCAGCGACGGGCCGCCGATGATCAAGAGCGAGAACGCGCGCCTGTCCGGCTGGATCTACGTCGATATTCGCGGCCGCGACCTGGCGTCCGTGGTGCAGGATCTGCGTCAGGCCGTTGGCGACAAGGTCAAATTGCCACCGGGGGTCGCGGTGGCCTGGTCCGGCCAGTTCGAGTACCTGGAGCGCGCCAACGCGCGGCTCAAAGTGGTGGTGCCGGCCACGCTGCTAATCATCTTCGTGCTGCTGTATTTGACCTTCCGCCGTGTGGACGAGGCGCTCTTGATCATGGCCACGCTGCCGTTCGCCTTGATCGGCGGCTTCTGGTTGATGTGGCTGATGGGTTACGCCATGTCGGTGGCTTCCGCCGTGGGGTTCATCGCGCTGGCCGGCGTCGCCGCGGAGTTCGGGGTCATCATGCTCTTGTATCTCAAGCACGCGTGGGAG
>JAEUMZ010000185.1 GCA_016790765.1 Betaproteobacteria bacterium | reverse complement strand
GGCGAGTACGACGTGCTGATCCGCGTGGCCTATGCGGGGGTCAATCGCCCCGATGTGATCCAGCGCCAGGGGCTCTACGCACCGCCGCCCGGCGCCTCGCCGGTGATGGGGCTGGAAGTGGCGGGGGACATCGTCGCGGTGGGCGCGCAAGTCACGCAATGGAAAGTGGGCGATGCCGTCTGCGCCCTGACCCCGGGGGGCGGTTACGCGGATTACTGCGCCGCACCTGCTGCACATTGCCTGCCGGTGCCCGCGGGCCTTACGCAGCTTGAGGCGGCCGCCGTGCCGGAGAACTTCTTCACCGTGTGGGTCAACGTGTTCGACACCTGCAAGCTCACCGTGGGTGAACGCTTCCTGGTACACGGCGGCTCGTCCGGCATCGGGCTCACCGCGATCCAGCTGGCCAAGGCGTTCGGCGCGGAGGCGTTCACCACCGTGGGCAATGCGGCCAAGCAGGCGTTCTGCCAATCGATCGGCGCGGACCACGTGTTCAATTACAAGACCGACGACTGGCTGGCCGGCATCCAAGCTGCAACCCAGAAGAAGGGCGTGAACGTCATCCTCGACATGGTCGGCGGCCCGTACATCGAGAAAAACCTGCGCGCGCTGGCCCTCGAGGGCCGCTACTGCTTCATCGCCTTCCTCGAAGGCGGCACCGCCACGGTCGATTTCCGGCCGCTGATGATGAAGCGCCAGACGATCACCGGCTCCACGCTGCGGGCGCGGCCGGATGCGCAGAAGGCGGCCATCGCCGTGGCGCTGAAGGAAAAGGTGTGGCCGCTCATCGAAGCAAAGACGGTGAAACCGGTGATTCACGAGACCTTCGCGCTCGAGAACATCGTTGCGGCGCACCAGTTGATGGAATCCTCGGCGCACATCGGCAAGATCATGCTGAAGGTGGCCTGAGCATGCGCCTCATCCGTTTGCTGGCCGCCGCCTGCGTCCCTGCAATCCTCACGGCATGCGCGCTGGCGCCATTCGCGCCGCCCACCCCGGCGCCTGCGGCCGCGCCGGTGGCCACCGCTGCACCGGCGGGAGCGAAGGACCGCGCGGTGCTTGCGCCGCCCGCACCCCCCGAGGACCAGATCAACGACGGGCCGCACGTCAAGGACCTGCCCGGCGGCGCCGGGCGCGAGGCGCTGTGGATCTGCAACAACGTGATGCACCGCGTGCAACTGGCCGCGTCGGCCACGCGCGTGGCGCCACGCTGCGGCTATCCAAACGCGATCGTGCTGCGCGAGGACTCGCCCGTCCTGCCGGCGCCGGTGACATTCACGGCCAAGCGGCTGGTCGTCTTCAGCGATGTGCACGGCCAGTTCGACTTGCTGGTCCGGCTGCTGCAGGCGAACAAGGTCATCGACGCACACCTGAACTGGTCGTTCGGCGACGGCCACATGGTGGTGATCGGCGACCATTTCGACCGCGGGCCGCGCGTGACCGAGGTGCTGTGGCTCTTGCACCAACTGGAACCGCAGGCACGCGCCGCCGGCGGCATGCTGCACGCGCTGGTCGGCAACCACGAGACCATGGTGCTCTACGACGACTTGCGCTATGTGCACCCCAAGTACGCGGCCATCGCGCGCCTGCACGGTGCGCCACAGCCTGCGCAGTTCGGCGCCGACAGCGTGCTGGGCCGCTGGCTGCGGGTAAAGCCGGTGGTCATCCAGGTCAACGACATGCTGTTCGTGCACGGCGGGTTCGGGCCGGACTTCATGGCCTTGAACCTCTCGCTGACCGAGACCAACGAGCACTTCCGCCGCTCGATCGGCCAGCCGCGCGCCACGGTGCGCGCCGATGCACTACTTGCCAAACTGTACGGGGCGCAGGGGCCGGTGTGGCATCGCGGCTATTTCACGGAACCGCGCATGTCCGGCGCCGACATCGACGCCGTGCTGGCGCGCCATGGCGTCAAGCGCATCGTGGTCGGCCATACGCCGATGCGCGGCGTGTTCTCGCACCACGGCGGCCGCGTGCTGAGCGTGGACAGCGACATGCAAAAGGGCAGGAGCGGCGAGCTGCTGTTCTGGGACGCGGGCATGCTCACGCGCGGGACGCTGGCGGGTGAGCGGCTGCCGCTGCCGGACTACACGCCCGCGAGGGTCCCTGACAACAACTAGGCCGCGAACCGCTGGCTCTACGCGCCCCATCACCAAACTCAAGCACTGGTGCGGTGTTTGCGGAAAAAACCGCCCGACCGCCGCGCCAGTGCTTGCGTTTTACGCCGGATTGCTGCGATACGCATCCGGCCGGTGAATCTCCATCCACTTCTGCGGCGCCTTCATCGGCGTGAAGCCGTATTGCGCGTACAGGCCGTGCGCGTCGGAGGTCGCCAGCAGGAAGCGCCGCAAGCCCTGCAGATCCGGGTGCGCCAGCACGCACTCGACCATCCATTTCGACAGGCCCAGGCCGCGGTACGGCGGCAGGATGAACACGTCGCCCAGGTAGGCGATGGTGGCCCGATCGGTCACGACGCGCGCGAAGCCGGCGAATTCTTCCGCCGCGCGCAGCGTGAAGGGAATCGCGTGCGCGATCGATTGCTCCACGACGGGGCGCGGAATGCCGCGCGCCCAGTAGGACTCTTCCGACAGCCAGCGATGCACGGCCGCGACGTCCACGTCCGCGTGCGCGGTGCTGAGGGTAAAGCCGTCGCGATGCCAAGTCTGCGGTGGTGACGCGTGCCCGCCGTTCAAGGGGCGGCCTTCATTGGCCGGCCAGCTCCGCGCTCTTGCGGATGTGCGCCACCGCCTCGTCGCGCTTGCCCATCTGCTCCATCAGCCGCGCCAGGGTCATGTGGGTATCGAGCGAGGGCTCGAGTGCGGCGCTGGCCTCGAGGTAGCTTTGCGCCTTGCCCCACAGCGATTGGCGCATGCAGAGCTTGCCCAGCGCCGCGAGCAGGGCGGCGTCGCGCGGATGGTGCGTCAGCCAGAGTTCCGCGCGCTCGATCTGCTGCAGGGTGGTGTCGGTGGCGCACTTTGCGTACAGCGCCGCCAGCGCACCGTCCCAGCGCTCATGCCCGCGCTCATCCACCACGTCCTCGAGGATGGCGCGCGCGCGATCAGCCGCGCCGAGCCCGATCAGGCGCTTGGCCACCGCAGCCGCCATCGCCGCGTCGTAGCGCGAATCGCGCGTCATGCCGCGCCACGCGGTTTCGATGGCATCGGCGTCCGCGGGCTTGCCCTTGATGAGGTTGATCTCGGCGTTGAGCTTCAATTGCTGCGCGGCGGCGTCCGGCAACAGGCCGGACTGGGCCAGCGGCGCCAGCGTGGACAGCACATCGTCCCAGGCCTTTTCGGCCATCTCGGCCTCGACCTTCATCTTGAGCACGCCGGGGTTTTTCGGATCGGACGCAGCGAGCGCTTTCAACAACGACAGCGCCTCCGGCGCGCGGCCCTCGGCCAGCAGCATGTAGGCCTTGGACACGTCGCGCATCTTGGCCGAGGCCTCGCCCTGGATGGTATCGAGGTACGGCGTGGCCGCCTTAGCGCTGCCCGACTCGTACGCCGCCCACGCGGCCAGCGCGGCGGCGAGGTCCTTGGTGTCAGCGTGGCTCATCGCATCGCGCGCCTTCAGCTCCGCATCCTTGAAACGGCCCGAGAACAAGAGCTCCAGGCTCGAGAGCACCTGGTCGCGCGCCTTGTTCTTCGCGCTTTGCTGCGCCAGGCGCTTGACCTCGCGCGGCAGTCCGTAGGCGCGCACGCCGAGGCGGATCGCCACGTACAGCACGGCGAACGCGGCGGCGAGCAGGATGAAAAACAGCAGGGCAGAGGTCTCGATGCGCCAGGGCGGGATCACCATCACCACGAAGCCGGTGCCGTGGCGACCGGCGAGCGCAATGGCCACCGCAGCGACCGCCAGCAACAGCAGCCACAGCACCCAGCGGATCGGTCGGCTGTTCATCGCGCCCTAGCGTTTTTCGCTCGCCGCGCGCGCGGCGCGCACCGCGTTGAGGCTCACGGTGATGTCCGGTGCGGCGATCGAAAGCGGGTTGTCGGCCAGCTGCTTGAGCGTGGCCAGGGCGTTGACGTTGACCTTGGCCTTGGCGTCGAAGTGGCGGGCCAGCATGTCGCGCGCGAGTCTCAGGTCCTCCTTGTAGTTGGTCTCGTCGCGCGCGATCAGCGCCGTGCGCGCCGACAGCAGGCGGAGCTTCAGGTTTTCGCGCAGGAAGTAGCTCTGCTGCGGCGACAGCAGGGCCGGATCCTGCGTGCCGACCTCGCGGATGCGCACCAGTTGCCGCACCTCGTGCCAGAAATCCTTGAAGAGGCGCACGAACCAGTTGTCCTCCACGTCGTCCGGCTTGGCCTCGCGCGGGGAAGCGGCCAGTGCATCGGGCACCGCCAGCGGCAGCGTGGACGTGAGTCCCATGAGGGTTTCGAGTTTCACGCTGATGCCCTGGGTGTCGCTGACCGGCAGCGCCTTGAGGCGTTCCATGTCCTGCGCGATGGCGCGCCGCAGCGCGGCCATCTGCGGCTTGTCCGCACGTGCCAGGCGCTGGTCGGCACCCTGCAGGGCCGAGAGTGCGGCACGCACGTTGCCGGCCAGCGTCAGTTCGCGGCTGGCGATATTGAGGGTCTGCTCGATCTCGGCCAGCAGCCAGTCGTCCGGCGCGCGCGCCAGTTCGCGCGCCATTTCCTCCAGCGCCACGCGCTGCCCCGCGTACTCGGACAGCCGGCCTTCCATTTCGCGCACGCGGTTCTGGGCATCCTTCAGTTCCTGGGTCAGCGTGTCGATCGCCTGCGAAGACGCCTTTTGCCGCGCGGCCTGCTCGCCGAGGCGCGCGCCGAGCGCCTCGCGCAGCGATTCGGCCGAGACGTGGGCATCGTAGGCTGCCCATCCGGCCAGCCCGAGCGCCAGCGCCGCCGCGCCCAGCGGTGCCCAAGCCGCCAGAGCCGGTTTGGCGTTCGCATTCGATTCGTTCATCGTCCCATCAACCTGTTGTCATGCTGGCCGCATGTTCGGCCAACGATTGAACCAGACCCGCGGCGGACAGGGGCACGATCCGCGTGCGGGTAAACCCGGCCTGGTGCGCCGCGTTCGCCACGCGCAGGTGCGGCACCGCCAGCACGGCCCGGGCCAGCGCGGCGCGCGCATCGGCGAACGCAGCGGCGAGCGCCTCGAGCGACTCCACCGACGCCACCACCACCGCCGCGCGCGCCTTGCCGTCGAGCGCCGCAAGCACGGCCTTGCGCGTGGCCTCGTCCACGTCCAGGGCCCGGCGCCGGTAGCACGCGAACACCACGACGCGCGCACCACGCGCCGCCAGCGTGGCCTCGATCAAGGCGCGACCCTCGCTGCGGCCCTGCCCTTTGACCAGCATGATGGTCTGCCCCGCCACGGAATTCAATGCCGGCAGGGCCAAAAGGTGCTCGCTGTCGAATCCGTGTTGCGGCGCCGCCACATGGACCTGTCCGGCCGCGCGCAATGCGCTGGCGGTGGCCTCGCCGACGGCAAAACAAGGGGTATCGACCGACAGGCCCAGCGCGCGCAGCCGCGCCAGGCCGTGCGCGACCGCATTGGCGCTCACGAACACCGCCGCATGCGCTGCCTGCGCTACCGCGCGGTCGAGCGTCGCGTCGATCGGCTCGATCGAGAGTACGGGCATGGACATCACGCGCGCGCCGGCGGCTTCCAGCGCCGTCACGCTCTCCTGCGCCGAATGCGCCGGGCGGGTCAGGATCACTGTCCATCCCGCAAGCGCCGACGGCGCGCGGATGGCGGCGCCGTTTTCAGCCATGGGCGCGCGGCAGCGCATCGAGGATCGCGCGCCCACCCGCATCGAGCAGCTTCGTGGCCAATGCGTGGCCCAGCTCGGCGGCGGCCTGCGCATCGCCTTCAACACGGTCACGCACCAGTGCCGCGCCGTCGGGCGAGGCAATGAATCCCTCGATCAGCAGCCGGCCGCCGGCCATGCGCGCCAGTGCCCCCAGCGGCACGTCGCAGCTGGCCAGCAACGCGCGGCCGAAGGCGCGCTCGGCGGTGACGAGGGCCGTGGTGTCGGCCTGGGCGAACGGCGCCAGCCAGGCGGCCACGTCGGTGCGCGCAGCCGGGTACTCGATGCCCAGCGCGCCCTGCGCGATGGCGGGCAGGAACTGCTCGAGCGGCAACAGCGCGCGGATGCGGCCCTCGAGCCCCAGGCGGCGCAGGCCCGCGGCGGCCAGGATGATGGCGTCGTAGTGGCCGTCGTCGAGCTTGCGAAGCCGCGTGTTCACATTGCCGCGCAGCGATTCGATCGCGAGGTCCGGCCGCTGGTGCCTGAGCAGGCTCATGCGGCGCAGGCTGGAGGTGCCGACCACGGCGCCGCGCGGCAATGCCTCCAGCGATGCATGGCGATTCGATACGAAGGCATCGCGCACTTCCTCGCGCGCGCCGACGACGACCAGGGCAAAGCCCTCCGGCAAAACCATGGGCACGTCCTTCATGGAGTGCACGGCCAGGTCGGCGCGACCCTCGGTCATCGCCACCTCCAGTTCCTTGATGAACAGGCCCTTGCCGCCAATCTGGTTCAACGGCTTGTCGAGGATCTGGTCGCCCTGCGTGGTCATGCCGAGGAGGTTCACCGTCAACCCCGGATGAAACGCGCGCAACTGCGCTGCGACCCATTCGCTTTGCGCCAGCGCCAGCCGGCTTTCGCGCGTGGCCAAGGTGAGGGTTTGTGCAGTGGACATGGTGACCTTGGAAGTAAAACCCCAGACGGATGGCGGAGAATGAGACGAAAGTGGCCTGGAAGCCGCACCAGTGCTTGACTTTGGCCCACTTGTGCTGGGAAATCGGACTGCTTCGATTCTAGCACGCACCCCGGCACCGGCCTTCCGGCCGATGGCGGCACGCGGGCATTTTTGTGCACTGCGATACAATGCCCCGCGGCCGTGTTCCGAGCAATGCCGCGCCCCATTTCACGTCGAACGCGCATGGCGTCCCTCCCGAACATCATCCAGGTTCCCGCGAGCAAAAAGCCCGGCGACGTGCACCGCCTGCCCCTGGGAACGCGCCGCGGGCCGGCCGGGCAGGCCGACGACGACGACGGGGCCCCGCCGCGCCTGCGCGAGATTCCCTACAACTACACGTCCTTCTCCGACCGC
This sequence comes from Betaproteobacteria bacterium, assembly GCA_016790765.1. GTDB lineage: Bacteria > Pseudomonadota > Gammaproteobacteria > Burkholderiales > Usitatibacteraceae > UKL13-2. Next base: position 7,145 of record JAEUMZ010000185.1, on the reverse strand, counting down.
GAGATCGTCATGCGCCTGTTGGGCGACGATGCGTGGGACGTGCTGCTGGAGCTGCGCCAGGAACGCAAGACCGGCCGCAGCGCGCGCATGCTCTACGAAGTGCTGGGCGACATCTGGGTGGTGGAGCGGAACCCGTACCTGCAGGAGGACCTGCTGGCCAACGTGCGGCGGCGCCTTGCACTCACCGAGGCGATGCGCCACCGCTTGCGCGAGATCGAGAAGCGCCGCGCCACCGACCTGACCGAGGCGCGTTCGCAGGGTGATGCGAAGATCGACTCGCGCGCGGCCAAGGTGGCCACGCTGCTGGCGCGTGCGCACGCGGCGGTCGATGCGTTCGAGAAGGAGTTCTCCGACACCTACGATTTCAGGAAGCGCGTGGAACGCAAGCTCGCGCGCGTCACGCACCGCGACAACATCGCCTTTGATGGGCTGGCGCGCGTCTCGCACGTCACCGATGCCACCGACTGGCGCGTGGAATACCCGTTCGTGGTGTTGCACCCCGACAGCGAGGAAGAGATCGCGCCGATCGTGCGCACGCTCATCGAGCTGGGACTGACCATCATCCCGCGCGGCGGCGGCACCGGCTACACCGGCGGCGCCATTCCGCTCACCAAGCGCTCGGCCGTGATCAACACCGAGAAGCTCGACACACTGGGCGCGGTGGAGAAGAAATCGCTGCCCGGCGTGGCCGACCCGGTGAACACGATTCGCTGCGAAGCCGGCGTGGTCACGCGCCGAGCCATGGAAGCGGCCGAGGCCGCGGGGCTGGTGTGGGCCTGCGACCCGACCTCGGCGGATGCCTCCTGCATCGGCGGCAACATCGCCATGAATGCCGGCGGCAAGAAAGCGGTGCTGTGGGGCACGGCGCTGGACAACCTGGCGGCCTGGACGATGGTGACGCCGGACGCGCAGTGGATGGACGTCGAACGGCTCGACCACAACCTGGGCAAGATCCACGACGCGGCGCTGGCGCGCTTTCGCATCCGCACCTGGGACGAAAAGCGCAAGCAGCTTTTGAAGGATGAGATGCTGGAGATTCCCGGCCCCGCCTTCCGCAAGGTGGGCCTGGGCAAGGACGTGACCGACAAGTTCCTGGCCGGACTGCCCGGCATCCAGAAGGAAGGCTGCGACGGCATCATCACCTCGGCCACCTTCATCTTGCACCGCATGCCCAAGCACGTCCGCACCGTATGCCTGGAGTTCTTCGGGCAGGTGAAGGACGCGGTGCCCTCGATCGTGGAGATCAAGGACTACCTCGATGCGCATCCGCACGCGATCCTCGCGGGCCTCGAGCACCTCGACGAGCGGTACCTGAAGGCGGTCGGCTACGCGACCAAGTCGCGCCGCAACCAGCGGCCCAAGATGGTGCTGATCGGCGACATCGTCTGCGACGACGAGAACGCGGTGATGGAAGCGGCGGCCGCCGTGGTGCGGCTGGCCAATGCGCGTAACGGTGAGGGCTTCACGGCGGTGTCCGCGGAGGCGCGCAAGAAGTTCTGGCTCGACCGCGCGCGCACGGCGGCGATCGCCAAACACACCAACGCGTTCAAGATCAACGAGGACGTGGTCATCCCGCTCGATCGCCTGGGTGACTACTCGGAAGGTATCGAGCGCATCAACATCGAACTGTCGCTGAAGAACAAGCTGGCGCTGGCGCAGCGGCTGATCGCCTTCTTCAACGGCCCGTTGCCGCTCGATGAGGACGACGAGAAGATCTCGCGCGAGGAACTGATCGGCACGCGGCGGCAGGATGCGCTGGAACTCATCGCGCGCGTGCGCGACACCTGGGCCGATTACCTCGCGCGGCTCGACCACCACTTCCCGGCCCTGCAGCGGCATGAGCTGCGCGCCTCGTGGAAAAAGGAACTGCGCGAACCCTTGCACGAGATCTTCTCCGGCCGCGTGTTCGTGCACCTCTTGGCGCGCGTCGACCAGCTGCACAAGGAGGTTTTGCACAGCCGCGTGTTCGTCGCCCTGCACATGCACGCCGGCGACGGCAACGTGCACACCAACATCCCGGTCAATTCCGACGACTACCCGATGTTGCAGGAGGCCAATGCGGCGGTGGCGCGCATCATGGCCTTTGCACGCGCGTTGAACGGCGTGATCTCCGGCGAGCACGGCATCGGCATCACCAAGCTGGCGTTCCTGACGCCCTCGGAAGTGCAACCGTTCGCCGACTACAAGGGCAAGGTCGACCCGCACGGCCGCTTCAACGCGGGCAAGCTCCTGCCGGGCGGCGACCTGGCGCGCGCCTACACGCCGAGCTTCGGCCTGCTGGGCGCGGAATCGCTGATCCTCGAGCAATCCGACATCGGGGCGATCTCGGACTCGATCAAGGATTGCCTGCGGTGCGGCAAGTGCAAGCCGGTGTGCGCCACCCATGTGCCGCGCGCCAACCTGCTCTATTCGCCGCGCAACAAGATCCTCGCCACCTCGCTGCTGATCGAGGCATTCCTGTACGAGGAACAGACGCGGCGCGGTGTGTCGCTGAAGCACTTCGACGAATTCTCCGACGTGGCCGACCACTGCACCGTGTGCCACAAGTGCGAGAACCCCTGCCCGGTGGACATCGACTTCGGCGACGTGTCGATCGCGATGAGGAACCTGTTGCGCAAGGAAGGCAAGAAGAAATTCAACCCGGGTGCCGCGCTGGCGATGGCATACCTCAACGCCACCGACCCGATGACCATCAAGCTCATCAAGGGCGCGATGATCGACGTGGGCTACCGCGCGCAGCGTTTCGCGCACGCTGTGGCGAAGAAGTTCTTCCTGCCGCAGATCCAGACCAAGCGGCCGCCCGCCACGGTCGGCAAGCCGGCACTGAAGGCGCAGGTGATCCACTTCATCAACAAGCCCATGCCCGGCGGCCTGCCCAAGCGCACCGCACGCGCGCTGCTCGACATCGAGGACAACACGGTGGTGCCGATCATCCGCGATGCGGCCAAGGTGGCGGAGGCGGCGGACATCGAATCGGTGTTCTACTTCCCCGGCTGCGGCTCGGAGCGGCTGTTCGGCCAGGTGGGCCTGGCCACCCAGGCGATGCTCTATCACGTCGGCGTGCAGACGGTGCTGCCGCCTGGGTACCTCTGCTGCGGCTATCCGCAGACCGCCTCCGGCAATGCGGACAAGGGACAGCAGATCACCACCGATAACCGCGTGCTGTTCCACCGCGTGGCCAACACGCTCAATTACCTCGACATCAAGACCGTGATCGTGTCCTGCGGCACCTGCATGGATCAGTTGCAGAAGTACGAGTTCGAAAAGATCTTCCCCGGCTGCCGGCTGCTCGACATCCACGAATACCTGATGGAAAAGGGCGTGAAGCTGGAGGGTGTGCAAGGGGTGCGCTACATGTACCACGACCCCTGCCACACCCCGATGAAGTCTTACCAGCCGATCAAGGTGGTGAACGCATTGATGGGCGCCGATGTGGCGCTGAACGAGCGCTGCTGCGGCGAGTCCGGCACCCTCGCGGCCACGCGCCCCGACGTATCCACGCAGGTGCGCTTTCGCAAGGAAGAGGAAATGAAGAAGGGCGCCGACCGGCAGCGCGCAGACGGTTTCAAGGGTCCGGTCAAAGTGCTGACCGCGTGCCCCTCTTGCCTGCAGGGGCTGTCGCGCTACGACAACGACAGCGGCACCACCGCGGACTACATCGTGGTCGAGATCGCCAAGCACGTGCTGGGCGAGAACTGGATGGCGGAATTCGTGGGGAAGGCGAACCGGGGCGGGATAGAACGGGTGTTGTTGTAAGCCACGCATTCGCGCTCCCAGGCGCGACATTTCACTCGGCCAAACGCATGCGCCACTGTCTGGATGTGGCGCGTGTTTGCGTACTCGTAGGTGTGCACAGTGTTCCGGTACCGCCATGGGGCACGGGTTGGCCCCATGAACGCGATGCTGCCGATACAATTCCCAACTTCAGATCAATTCCCTGGCCATGATGAGCAATTGGACTCCTTTTCGATCCCGGCTCGCGCTCTGGATCATCTCGATCTGCAGCCTCACGATGTCCGGCGGGGCGCTCGCGGACCCCGGCGATGCGCCTGAACTGCCGGTGATCAAGAAGCGCGCAGCCCTGCCCGTGCAGCACCTGATCGTCAAGATGGCCGGGGGTGCTGAGGCGGCCCGAAACCTGGTGCCCCCGCAGCGGTTTGCAGTGTCTCTGGACATCGCACCGCAAGTGGACTTTGTGTACCAGCGGGAACTGGCCACCGGGGCTTCGCTGCTCCGGCTGGCCGAGCCGCTGCCCGTCGAGTCCGCACGTGCGCTGGCCGCACAATTGGCCCGCGCACCAGGCGTCGAGTACGCAGAGGCCGACGAATGGGCATTTCCATTGCGCACGCCCAATGATGCGCAAGCCGGGACCCAATGGCACCTGAACGACGCATTTGGCGGCGTCAATGCAGCGGCAGCGTGGGACATCACCACCGGGAGTGCAGCGACCGTGGTGGCAGTGGTCGATTCAGGCTCCAGGCCGCATCGCGACCAGTTGGCCCGGCTGGTGCCAGGCTACGACTTCATCACCAATGTGGACCGCGCGAACGATGGTGACGCCCGTGACCCTGACCCCACCGACCCGGGCGATTGGGTGACCAGCGCCGAGAAGACAGCCAACACCCTGTTCACCAATTGCGACGTCGAGAATTCGTCCTGGCACGGCACGTCGGTGGCCGGTGTGATTGGTGCGGAAACCAACAACGGCCTGGATGTGGCGGGACTCGATTGGAATGCACGCATTCTGCCGATGCGCGCGCTGGGCAAGTGTGGCGGTTCTTCCTCGGATATTGCCGAGGCCATGTTGTGGGCGGCCGGGATTGCCGTCGCGGGCATTCCCGAGAATACGAATCCGGCCAAGGTGATCAACCTGAGCCTGGGTTCGCAAAACACCTGCAGCAATACCTACCGCACGGCGATCAACCAAATCCTCGCCGCCGGGAAGATCGTCGTTGCATCGGCGGGCAACGACAACAATGATCTTGAGCACTCGCCCTCGAGCTGCCCGGGCGTGATTTCGGTCGGCGCGGTCAACCGTGTGGGCGCCAAGGCATCGTATTCCAGTTTCGGTTCCCGGCTCACCTTGATGGCACCGGGCGGTGACGGTGGCGACCTGATCACGCTGGGCAACAGCGGCACCACCACGCCCTCGGCGGACATTGTGCGCGGCATCAGCGGCACCAGCTTCTCCGCGCCCGTGGTGTCCGGCATTGTCTCGCTGATGCTGGCGATCCGGCCCGACCTCGAATCGACCGAGGTGACCCGCATCCTGCAGGCCAGCGTGCGGCCGTTTCCGGACAGCAGTTGCAACACCGCCATTTGCGGGGCGGGTATCCTCGACGCGGCCGCGGCAGTGCGCGCCACACGCGACTTGTCATTGGGTGTCGCAACGATGATCTCGTTCCAGGACACCGATGTCGGCCGGCCGGGAGCCGACCTGCTGTTGAAGGTGACGAACCTGTCCAACGCGCCGATCGGAATTTCCCCGACCGTCCAGTTCGTCACCGCCGATTTCTCATTGGGCAGCGCGCAGCCTGGGTTTTGCATCGGGCTGACGCTGCAACCCAATGCATCCTGCAGCATCCCGGTGCGCTTCAATCCGACTTCCCCGGGCCTGAAGAACGGCACGATGCAGTTCCAGGCTGGCGATGGGCGCTTCTACAGCCTGTCGCTGGCGGGGTATGCATACGGTGCCACGAACATCACGGAAACTGCGACGCCGGCCTCCGCTGCACCCCTGTACATTGCCAAGGGTGCCGATGGCAACTATTGGTACACCATCCAGCCGCCGACGCGTTCGGATGCCGTGGTGCGCATGCGCCCCAACGGCGAGACGACGGAATTTGCGGTCAGCGACCTTGCCGGTGGGCCATTTGACATCGCGGCCGGCGCCGACGGCAACATGTGGTTCACGCTGCTCAACGCCGGCAAGATCGGGCGCATCACCCCGGAAGGCGTGCTCACGGAGTTTGTCCTGCCAGATACCACGGCCCAGCCGCGCGGCATTGCGCTCGGACCGGACGGCAACATGTGGTTCACGCAGATCGTCAACCGCCGGATCGGGCGCATCACGCCCACGGGTACCATCACGGAGTTCACCGCACCGTGGACGGCCACCCCGCGTGGCATCGTGGCAGGACCCGATGGTGCGATGTGGTTCACCGACTCCGGCGGCCTATCGATCGGGCGCGTCACGATGCAGGGCACGTTCACGCGCTTCGTGATTCCGTGGACCAGCGGCAGCGCGCGCGGCATCGCACTTGGGTCGGACGGCAACCTCTGGTTCGCGGAAAACACCGGCAATCGCGTCGGGCGCATCACGCCGTCCGGCGCATTCACCGAGTTTCCGATGGTGCGGGCCGGCACCAATCCCCTGCACGTCGCTGCGGGACCGGATGGCGGAGTCTGGTTTTCCGCCAACAGTGCGAACCGAATCGGCCGCATCGACACTGCGACGGGCCAGGTCAGCGAATTCCGGATTCCGACGGCCGGCAGTTCCCCGATCGGCATCGTCGAGGGCGCCAACCGGCAGATGTGGTTCGTGGGAAACACGTCGAACAAGATCGCCAAGCTGTCGATCGCAGGCGTGTCCGGCTCCAATGTCTACACCGACCTCTGGTGGGCCGGCCAGTCCGAGAACGGCTGGGGCGTGACGATCAACCAGCACGGCAACGTGCAGTTCAACCTGCTGTTCGTGTACGACAACGCCGGCCGGCCGGCGTGGTACGCGATGCCGGGCTGCACCTGGAACGCCGATTTCACGTCCTGCAACGGCGCGCTCTACAAGCCGACCTCCGCGCCGCTCAACAACTACAACCCGGCGCAGTTCGCCGTGGGGCCGGCGGTCGGCAGCGTGACCTTCCAGTTCACCGGGCCGGACACGGCGCTGATGCAATACGTCATCAACGGCGTGGCGGGCCAGAAATCGATCACGCGGCAGTCGTTTGGCGTGCCGGACAGCACGCCGGGCCTGCAGGTGGGCGACATGTGGTGGGCCGGCGACGCGCAGAATGGCTGGGGCCTGTCCATCACGCAGCAGCAGCGCAACCTGTTCGGGGCCTGGTACACCTACGATGCCGGCGGCGCCACGACCTGGTTCGTGATGCCTGCCGGGACGTGGACCGGCAACAGCTACGCGGGCAAGC
>JAEUMZ010000195.1 GCA_016790765.1 Betaproteobacteria bacterium | reverse complement strand
GACCGACCTGGCACGCATCGGCTCGCGCCTGCCGGACGATTGGCTGGCGCAACTGGCGCGCACCCCGGGCAACCCCGCGCGCAATGCCGCGCTGGCGCCGACGGCCACCGAGGCATTCACCGCCAACACCATCCTGAACAGTTTCGGCCAGCCGGCCGGTTACGCCATCCTGCGCTACAGCCGCGAGCCGGAGCGCACCGCCCTGCGCGCCTTCACCACGCGCCTTGCGATCACGTGCGCGATCATGTTCGGGGCGTTCACGGTGCTGCTCTATGCGGCGCTGGCCTGGATGTGGCGGCGCACCGACCGCGACCTGGTCTGGGCGGCCGACGCCCTGTTCGGCGGCGCCGAGGAAGCGCAGGCGAAACCGGCGCCGGTCCTGGTGGCAGAGGTGGCCGCCATCCGCGCGCGCCTGTCCGCGCTCGACACCGGCCTCGATCGCGTGGCGCCGCGGCCCGCGGAGGAACCGTTTTGAGCGCCCCCGCATCATCCCACGCGGCCACGCACGCGGCCTGGCCCACCTACACGCAGCGCCGCCTGTGGGGGGCGATGGGCTTGATCCTGGTGCTGGTGATCGCGGCCATCGCGGCCACGGTGGGCATGATGTACCCGGCGTTCGACGATCGCATCGCGCCGCAGGTGCGCGAGAAGGCCGCCACCGCCGGGCGCTCGCTGGCCGGCCTGATCGGCCAGGCGGCCGCGCATGAGATTCCACTGAAGAAGCTGGTCGGCGTCGAGGACCTGTTCGCCGGCATGATCAAACAGCACCCGGAAGTGAGCCACATCGCACTGCTGTCCGGCGGCCAGCCGGTGGCCGAGGCCGGCGCCGCGCACACGGCGGTGCAGGGCGCCATGGCGGCGCGCATCCCGGTGCCCGGCTACGAGGGCGAACGCGCGGACTTGAACGTCACCATCGACCCGCGCTACGTGCAACGCCTGTTCGCCGAAATGTCGCTGGACCTCTTGGTGGTGGCCGTGGTGGCGCTGTTCGTGTCGCTGGAGCTGCTGTATTTCCTGGCCGGCGGGCTGGTGGCCGACGTGTCCTCATTGAAGTCGCGCATGGCCGCCATGGCGCGCGGCGCGTTCGCGCCGATGGCGACCGCGCAATCGCTGGGCATGGCCTGGAGCCGCGCCCTCGAGGCGCGCGCCGCCGACGCTTCCTACGCCTACCGTGAACGCGTGAACGCCCTGGCCGCGATGATCCGCGCGCGCCATGCCGACAAGGGCATCGCGTTCGCCGACCGGTTCCGCGCATTGCGCGCCTCGATCGCCGCATTGCGCGACGTGCGGCGCACATTCCATTTCGCCGAGTCGCGCCAGGGGCGGCGCGGCGAAGGCGGCAGCAATGCCGCGCTGGTGCTGGGCGCGATGCGCGCGCCGTTTTTCCTGCTGCTGCTGGCCGATGACCTGTCGCGCTCGTTCCTTCCGCTGTTCGCTTCGCAACTCACCCCCGGGCCGATCAACGTCTCGGCCAACGTCATCGCCAGCCTGCCGATCTTCGCCTTCATGCTGGTGGTGGCGCTCTCGCAACCGGCGCTGGGCAGCTGGAGCGAGCGCATCGGCCGCCGCCGCGCGTTCCTGATCGGCGCGGCGCTGGCCTGCGCGGCACACCTGCTCTCGGCCCTGGCGCAGAGCCTGCCGGCGCTCCTGGTGTTCCGCGTCATGGGCGGCGCGGCGTGGGCCATCGCCTTCGTCGCCGCGCAGGGCTACATCCTCGACCACACCGATTCGCGCACCCGCACCGCGGGACTGGCTGCGTTCGTCGGCATCATCATGGTGTCCATGGTGTGCGGGCCCTCCATCGGCGGCATCCTGGCCGACGGCATCGGCCACCGGCCGACGCTGTTCGCCGGCGCAGCACTGGCGGTGCTCTCCCTGCTCATCGCGTGGCGGCGGCTGCCGCCGGACAGCGCCGACGCTGCGCGCGACCCGCGCGAAGCCACCGGCCTGATGCCGGCGGGCGGCGCTGCATCGCCCGGCTCGTTTGGCTGGGCCGCCACGTTTGCCAACCACCGCTTCCTCTTGCTGTTGCTGCTCGCCGCGGTGCCGGCCAAGGTGATCCTGATCGGCTTCTGCTTCTACTTGATCCCGCTCTACATCGTCGGCATGGGCAGCACCTCGGCCATGGCCGGGCGCATGATCATGCTCTATTCGGTGGTGATGGTGCTGCTGGTGCCGCTGATGGCCAACTGGGTCACCGGCCTGCGCGCGCGCCGCGCGCGCGAACCGGAGGCGCTGTTCGTCGCCGTCGGCCTGGCCTTGTCCGGCCTGGCCGGGCTGGCGATGGCGCTGCCGCTGGGCTTGCTGTCGCCACTCCTGCTGGTGCTGCTGCTGGGCATCGGCCAATCGCTGTCGATCTCGCCGCAGGCTGCGATGGTGGCCGAGGTGTGCAAGGCGGAATTGGCCAGCGTGGGGCAAAGCGCGGTGTACGGCGTGTACCGGCTGGTGGAGCGCATCGGCAACGCCACCGGACCACTGATTGCCGCGGCGTTGCTCGAGTTCGCAGGCTTCCAAACCGCGTTCATTGCCATCGGCGGCGGCGTGCTGGCGTGCGCAGCGCTGTTCGCGATCGTATTCCTGCGGCCGGCGCCGGTGCGCGCGCCGGCACCCGCGGCCGCAGTGGCCCCGGCGGGAGCCGACTGATGCGCCGCCGCTTCCTCCAGCAATTGCCTGCTGCGGCGCTGGCGCTGGCCGCGGCAGTGCGCGGCACACCGGTACATGCGCAAGCGCCCGCGCCGGTGCCTGCGCCGCGCAAACCGCCGCGCATCTATGCAGTGACCTGGCGCGGCAAGACGCAGGTGGAGAACGGCCTCGAGGATTATTTCGGCAAACAGGGCGTGGCCGTCGAGTTCCTGTGGCGCGATGCCGAGCAGCAGACCGCGCGCCTTGCCGAATTCGCCGCCGAGATCCGCGCCGTGAAGCCGGACCTGGTCTACACCTGGGGCACGCCGCCGACGCTGGGCCTGGTGGGCGCGCACGATGCCTTCGACGCCAAGCGCCACATCAGCGGCATCCCGGTGGTGTTTGCGCTGGTGGCGGCCCCCGTGGGCGCCAAGCTGGTGACCGCCCTCACCGGCCACGGGCGCGACCTGACCGGCGTCACGCACGTGGCCGCGCTGGAAGCGCAGATGGAGGCGATCCGCACCTATCGACCGTTCAAGAAGCTGGGCATGCTCTACAACGGCGCCGAACGCAATTCCGTGGTCACCGCCGAAGCGCTGAAGCGCATCGCCACGCAATCGCGCTTCGAGCTCATCGAGCAGACTTTCGACCGCGCGCCCGACGGCAAGCCCGTGGCCACCGGCGTGGAGGACAAGGTGGCGGCTTTGAAGCGTGCCGGCGCTGAGTGGCTGTACCTTGGGCCCGACACCTACCTGTTTTCGCAGATCGAGCGCGTGGCCAACGCGGCGGCGGAACTGCAACTGCCGACCTTCTCCGCCACCGAAGCCGCGCTCACCGGCAAGGCGCCGGTGTTGGCCGGGCTGGTGGCGAGCTATTACACCATCGGCCAGTTCGCCGGCTTCAAAGCCGAGCAGATCCTCATCAAGGGCAAGCGCGCGCGCGACATCCCGATCGAGACGCTGTCGCGCTACTCCTTCATTGTGCGCATGGACGTGGCCAAGCGCCTGGACATCCTGCCGCCGGTGTCGTTGTTCAATTACGCGATCATGCGCTAGGGGAATGCAGGTGATGTACCCCGCAGAGGTGCGCAACCGTCCATCGCGTGGGCGGCCGTTGCGCGCAATGGTGGCCTTGATCGCGCTGGTGCTGGCGGGCGGTTGCGCCACGCTACCGGTCGATCCGCCGGCCACGGCAGCTGGAGCGCGCGCGCCGCAGGTTCGCCTGATTGCGCCCGCCACCACCCACGCAGCCAACACGCGCTTCAACGAAGCGCATTACATCGCGTTGGATCCTGCGCGCGATCGCGCCGACGCGCCTCTGGTGCTGTTCATGGCCGGCACCGGGGGCAAGCCGCGCGAGATGCCGTTCTTCCCGGCGCTGCTGCACGCCGGGCATCGCGTGATCTCGATCAGCTACAACACGGCCGAGGCGATCCAGCAGGTGTGCCCTGCGCATCCGGATTCGAATTGCGCGGCCAAGACGCGGCAACGCAGGTTGTACGGGACTGCGACCATCGACGTCATCGACGACGCGCCGCACGAGGCGATCGTGCCGCGCCTGGTGGCGCTGCTCAAACACCTCGACCGCGGGTTCCCCGGTGAACGATGGAATCGATATCTGGCCGGCGACGGCATCGCGTGGGGCCGCGTCATCGTCAGTGGCCAATCGCAGGGTGCCGGCATGGCGGCGTACCTTGCCAAGGACCACGCAGTGGCGCGCGCGGTTTTGTTCTCCAGTCCTTGGGACAGCTCCGGCCGCCCGCCCACGCTGGCGCCCTGGATGACGCGGGACAGCGCCACGCCGCCAGCGCGCTGGTTTGCCGCGTATCACGGCAAGGAGAACACGGCGCCGCTGATCGCACGCGCCTACGCGGCACTGCGCATCCCGGAAGCGAATGTGCGCGTGTGGACCGCGGAACCTGCGGCATTGAACGGGCCGAACCCGTATCACGGCGTCGGCATCAGCCGGCAGAACACGCCGGAGAATTTTGCGTTCATGTTTGGCTTGGCGAGCAGCAGTCAGTAGCCGCAAACGCTGGACTTCCTGGAGAACTCGACCAAACCCCAGCAGGGGCGCGGCGTTTGGGCCACTTTGGCTTGGAACGGCCCGCTAGTGCTTGAATTTGAACCATCAGCGGTCAATCGCAGGCCCGAGTGCGCCCTCATGCACTCTAGTTCTTCTCAAGCGGCTTGCTTCTTGTTATTGCAAAGACGATTGCGAACAAGAACATGGAGGAGATCAAACTCGCAATTCCTGTCGCTGGGAGTTGAGCTTGAGGCGAAGGCGTGTACGCAGAAGCCGTTGAGACAAGCAGAACCAGGGCATTGAAAGTCGCGTGCATGAAGATGCCTGGCCAAAGATTTTGCCAACGAAGCGTCATGAGCGAGTAACTGAATCCAGCAAAAAGAAAACTGAAAAGCGTCCAAATATCGCGTTGTCCGCCCCAGTGACCTACCGCGAACACTGATGCCACGACAACTATCGCTGCACCATCGGGCATGAGTCGTCGAACGAAATAGAGCAATGCTCCCCTGAAGAGCAGCTCCTCAAATGCCGCCTTCGAAAAACAATCGAGTGCTGCCAGACCATACGTACTGTCCGGAGACAACACAACAACATGCCCGGCGACAAAGTGCAGTGTGATGCCGATGATCAGCACCGCAGCAAACGCCAGTGCAATGCCGCTGATGGATGCAGCAGCAATTGCGCGGTCCACTTTTAGCGAAGGCGCAAACTCAGGGGAATGCTGATCGAACACCCTGCCGAACACCCACGTCGCGAACGCAGCAGCAGCTAGAAACTTCAGCGACGAATTGTTCAATACAGATATGTCACCCTTGAACGTCAAGACCAACGAAAGCAGCGCAGCCAGACCGGCAGAAAGGGTCCAGAGTAGGAGGAGTACGAAGTGTTTCTTTCTTGTTAGTTGCATCGCCATCGTAGGTCGAAACGAATGAGGCCCAACGCTCACGGCACTACATTGCGGGTGTTTCACAGCTGATGCCGAGAGCGCAAACGAGCTGGATGCGATTGCCTACCCGACTGTCGCCCCGGCGTAGGCCGGGGCCCAATTTCCTACATCAGCGCTTGTACGTTCAAGATTGGACCCCGGCCTACGCCGAGGCGACATGCATACATTGGCGCCGTTAGGGTCAAATGCGATTCTCCCAGACACCGCCTGCCCCGAGGTGATGGTGCTTTTGCCGCCACTTCATGCCACAAGTGACACGCGGAAATGATCGCGTATGGCGCGATTTGCACAGGCTGTGTCGTAGAAGTCGATACATGCCCAATGAGCATGCGGCGTTCAGCCTGCCTTTGCACAGATCCGCGCGCCCCTGCTTGAGTTTGACTGCGCAATGATGCGTAGCGAACCCTAGGGCGCTGCGTTTCGCAATTCCTCGGCAAGGTACTCCACAAACGCGCGCACGCGCGCGGAGATCTGGTGGCGCGGCGGGTACACGGCGTGGATGTCGGCGTCCGGTGTACGGTATTGCGGCAACACGTGCACCAGGCGGCCGGCCTTCAAGTCCGCGGCCACGTCCCACTCGGCGCGCAGCAGGATGCCGTGGCCCTCCAGCGCCCAGCGCACCGCGATGCCGCCGTCGTTGGTGGTGAGTGGCCCGCGCACCTTCACCGATTCCGGCCGGGCAGTTCGCGCGCCGCGCCCCTGCGCCAGGGTCAGGCGCCAGACGCCGTAGGCTTCCTCGCCCTGGCGGATGGTGATGCAGTCGTGGCGCGTGAGCTCGGCGGGCACCCGGGGCATGCCGCGCGCCTTCAGGTAGCGCGGTGAAGCCACCAGCACGCGGCGGTTGTCCGCGATGCGGCGCGCGATCACGCGTGCATCAGGCGGCGCGCCGAAGCGGATGCACACGTCGTAGGCGTCCTCGGTCAGGGGCGGCGGGTCCACGGTGAGCGAGAGGCGCACTTCCACGTCCGGGTAAGCGCGCGCGAAGCGCGAAATCACCGGTGCGACATGGCTGCGGCCGAAGCCGAGCGTGGCATTGACGCGCAGCAAACCCTTCGGTGCGGTGCCGGCGCGGCCGATCAGCTCGGCCAGGTCGTCGAGTTCGCCCAGGATGCGCCGCGCATGCGCGAGGAAGATCTCGCCCTCCGCCGTAAGGCTCATGCGCCGCGTGGTGCGGCTGACCAGCGCGACGCCGGCCTGCGCCTCCAGCTGCGCCAGATGCTTGCTGACCGCCGGGGGCGTGATGCCGAGTTCGCGCGCGGCGGCCGTCAGGCTCCCGCAGGCGGCCAGGGTGGAAAAGAACGGCAGGTCGGCGATGGGGATGGCGTGCTTCATGCGGTTTCGCGGCGCTTCACGGAGTTCTTATTGATAACCATTGGTTAACAATGGATTCACTTTAGCATCGGTTGGAAAACACCGGGCCGCGTAGAGTGCAGCCACTTTCCGTCCACTGCACCCGACAGGCCCGCCCCATGAACACCAAGACCTATCGCATCGCCACCATCCCCGGGGACGGCATCGGCAAGGAAGTTGTTCCGGCCGGGCAACGCGTGCTCGAGGCGATGGCCGCGCAGGGCGCGTTCCGCTTCGAGTTCGAGGACTTCGACTGGGGCGGCGACTACTACCGCAGACATGGCGTGATGATGCCCGCCGACGGCCTCGACGCCATCCGCCACAAGGACGCGATCCTGTTCGGCTCCGCCGGCGACCCGCACATTCCCGACCACATCACGCTCTGGGGCCTGCGCCTGAAAATCTGCCAGGGCTTCGACCAGTACGCCAACGTGCGGCCGACGCGCATCCTTCCGGGCATCGATGCGCCGCTCAAGCGCTGTGCGCCTAAGGACTTGGACTGGGTGATCGTGCGCGAAAACTCCGAAGGCGAGTACGCCGGCGTCGGCGGCCGCGTGCACCAGGGCCACCCGATCGAGATCGCCACCGATGTCTCGGTGATGACGCGCGCCGGGGTCGAGCGCGTGCTGCGCTTTGCCTTCCGGCTGGCGCAATCGCGCCCACGCAAGCTGCTCACCGTCATCACCAAGAGCAACGCGCAGCGCCACGCCATGGTGATGTGGGATGAGATCGCGCTTCAAGTCTCGAAGGAATTCCCCGACGTGCGCTGGGACAAGGAACTGGTGGATGCCGCCACCGCACGCATGGTGAACCGCCCGGCGAGCCTGGACACCATCGTGGCCACCAACCTGCACGCCGACGTGCTCTCCGACCTCGCCGCCGCGCTGGCCGGCAGCCTCGGCATCGCACCGACCGCGAACCTCGATCCGGAGCGCCGCTATCCCTCGATGTTCGAGCCGATCCACGGTTCCGCGTTCGACATCATGGGCAAGGGGCTGGCCAACCCGATCGGCACGTTCTGGTCGATCGTGATGATGCTCGAGCACCTTGGGGAGCCGGCCGCCGCGCAGCACCTGATGCAGGTGATCGAGAGCGTCACCGCCAACCCATCGTTGCATACCGGCGACCTGGGCGGCAAGGCCACCACGCAAACGGTGACCGATGCCGTGTGCGCGGCGATTTCTGCGCATCGCCTGGCGGCCTGAACCCGGCTGCGCGAACACGCCGGCCGGCACCGCACGGACCACGACAACGAGGAGAAGACCATGATCAAGACATCCCGCAACCGCCTCACCTTCATCGCCACCGGCGTCGCCGTCGCGGCGGGCCTGTTGTTCTGGGGAATGCCCATGGCGCATGCGCAGGCCTACCCCAACAAGCCGGTCACGCTGATCGTGCCGTTCCCGCCCGGCGGAACCACGGACGTGCTGGCGCGCGCGCTGGCCGAGAAGCTCGGCACGGCACTGGGCCAGCCGGTGATCGTGGAAAGCAAGCCCGGCGCGGGCGCCACCATCGGCGCCGACTTCGTCGCCAAGGCCAAGCCGGACGGCTACACGCTGCTGGTCGGCGCGGTGCACCACACCATCGCCACCAGCGTGTACAAAAAGCTGCCCTACGATTTCCAGAAAGACCTGCTGCCCATCACCACCATTGCGATGGTGCCCAACGTGCTGGTGGTGAACAGCGCCAACCCGGCCAAGAGCGCGGCCGAGTTGGTTGCAGCGGCCAAGGCGCAGCCGGGAAAGCTCTCCTACGGTTCCAACGGCAACGGCACCGCACAGCACCTGATCGGCACGCAGTTCGAGAACGAGACCGGTGCGCAGATCCTGCACGTGCCGTACAAGGGCTCAGGCCCGCTGACCACGGACCTCCTCGGTGGCCAGGTCACGATGTCCTTCGACACCGTGACCCCGGTGCTGCCGCACATCAAGGCCGGCAAGCTGCGCGCGCTGGCGGTGACCACCGGCACGCGCTCCTCCGCGCTCCCAGATGTGCCGACGCTGGCCGAAGCCGGCATCAAAGGCATCGCCATCGGCACCTGGTTCGGCGTGCTGGCCCCGGCGGGCACGCCGAAGGACCTGGTCACACGGCTCAATGCCGAGATGGTGAAGGTGATCCAGTCCGCCGACTTCAAGAAGCGCATGGGCGAGATCGGCGCCGAACCGATCGGCGACACGCCCGAGCAGATGGGTAAGCAGATCAAGGAGGAGACGGAGAAGTTCGCCAAGCTGGTGAAGCAGGCGAACGTCACCATCGACTGAGGCCTTTGCGCTGCGTTAGTCCGGCCCCACGCGCCGGTACACGCGCGCAAAGCGCGCCTGGTCCACCACGCCGTAATCGCCCGGCGCGTATTGCAGCAGCCAGTCGCCGGCCTTGCCGTGCAACAGGTCGCCCCCGGCGCTGCGCGCGATGGCGAAAGCTTCGGACATCTGACGGGCCAGCACCGGGACCGGGCGCGCGCCATACGCACCGTCCTCTCCGGCGCGCGTGGGCGGCTGCGGCTGGTACTTGGCCTCGAAACGGTCGCGCGAGACACTCCAGCGATCGCCGGTGGACCCGGTGATGAGCGCATCGCCGGCGCCATAGCGATTGGGGCCTTCGTGGCTGATGAGTTCGCCCTCCGCGCGTGCAAATTCCACGGTCACCGTCTCCGTTTTGACGAAGGACGATGCGGCGGGATCGGCGGACAGGTCGATGTTCGCGAGCGGTTGCATGGAATGTCCCCAGCGGCTCAACGCTTCGAGCGTTCCAGCAGGTCCCAGAGGTAGTGCTTCCAGACGCCGGCGCGGGTATGGGTGCCGTGGCCGTAGGTCTCCTCGGTGGCCGGCAACAGCACGAAGCGGCCCTTCGGCACGCGCCGAATTTCGCGCTCGGCGATGCCAAGCTCCGGCGGGTTGATGAAATCGTCGGCCGAGTTGATGAACATCACCGGCACCTTGATGGTGTCCAGTTTCGCGGAAGGATCGTAGTTCCGCGACGCGCTCACGGCGTAGAGCATGTCGTTGACATCGAATCCGGCTGCGACGCGCGCGACCGTTTCATCGGTGAGCTTGTCAGCGGCTGCGCGCGTGGGCGCACTCTTTTGCGCCTGGATCGGCGCCGCGCCCACCAGCGCCAGGAAATTGGCGATCGAAGTCGCAGCCGTGCGCGGCTGCGCGGCGTAATCACCCTTCTTCCAGTCCGGGTCTGCGTGTACCGCATTGATCAGCATCTTGCGCCACATGCGATTGCGTCCGGCCAGTTCCACCGGCAGGCAGGCCAGCGGCATCAGCGCATCCATGAAATCGGGCCAGGCCTCGCCCCACATCCAGGCGTGCATGCAGCCCATCGAGGTGCCGAGGATCAGGCGCAGGTGGTTGACCCCCAGGCCATCCTCGAGCAGGCGCTTGTGCGCGACGATCATGTCCTCGTAGTCGTAGGCCGGGAACTTCATGCGCAAGCCATCGCTGGGTTTGCTGGACTTCCCATGGCCGATGCCGGAGGGCAGGATCAGAAAGTAGCGCGTGGTGTCGAGCAGCTGGCCCGGGCCGAAAAGCTCATTCGCAAACGTCGGCCGCAGCAAGCTTTGCGCGGAGCCGCCGGTGCCGTGCAACAGCAGCACCGCATTGGTCACGCGCCCGCCGGCATCGCGCACCGGCTGGCCAAAGGTGATGTAGTGCAGTTTGAGTTCGGCCAGCACTTCGCCGGACTTGAATCGAAAATCGCGCGCGACGTGGATGCCCTCTTTCGACTGCGGCAAGCTTTGCGGGGCCTGGGCCAATCCCCCGGTGCAGGCCACCATGCACGCCAAGCCGGCGAACCGCGCTAGAAGACGTCGTCCCCGAACTTGCATCATTGTCTGCTCCTGGTGAACACGCGCCGCGTTGCAGCCCGGACCGGCCCGCGCGGCATTGACCGGACCCATCCCGTTGTGGATGCCTGGCGCCATTTTGCGCTCGCCGCCACGGTCAATGCCTGGCCACCGAAATTGCCCGGCCCGGCCGCCGCGGAATTCCTTCACAATGCCCGATTCCGATGTCCCGCGAGCGCGCCATGCCTGAATCCGATTCCGCCGCCCGATCCCATTGGCTCAGCGCACAGCTGGCGCGCTACGAGGCCGAGGCGCGTGAGCGACAGCGGCACGCGCCGCACACCGCGCGCCGGCATTTCCTGCAAAGCGCGTTGGCACTGGCGGCGGCGCAGGCCACGGTGCCGTTGCACTCCCTTGCGCAGGCGCCGTCGGGCGTGCGCTTCACCACCTATCCGTTCACGCTCGGCGTGGCCTCGGGTGCGCCGCGCGAGACCAGCGTGGTGCTGTGGACGCGGCTGGCCACCGAGCCGATGGCGATGGCCGGCGACGGCGGCATGGGCCCCGAGCGCGTGGCGGTGCGTTGGGAAGTGGCCGAGGACGAGGGCTTCAAGCGCATTGCCCAGAAAGGCACCATCCGCGCCGCCGCCGAGCTGGGCCACAGCGTGCGGCCGGAAGTCACCGGGCTTTCCCCCGGGCGCTGGTACTGGTACCGCTTCATGGCGGGTGACGCGGTGAGCCCGGTCGGGCGCACGCGCACCGCGCCGGCCGTTGGTGCCGAGCGGCTGAGGTTCGCCTTCGCCTCCTGCCAGCAGTACGAGCAGGGCTATTTCAGCGCCTACCGGCACATGGCGAAGGAGGACCTTGACCTGGTGGCCTTCCTGGGCGACTACATTTATGAAGCCAACTGGGGCACGAAGCTGGTGCGCCGCCACGCCGGCCCGGAGTGTGAAACGCTGGCGCAGTACCGCGTGCGCTACGGCCAATACCGGCTCGACCCGGACCTGGCCGCGATGCACGCGGCCGCGCCGTGGATCGTCACCTGGGACGACCACGAGGTGGCCAACGACTACGCGGCCGACCAGTCGCAACACCTGGACCCGCGCTTCCTGCTGCGCCGCGCAGCCGCGTATCAAGCGTTCTACGAGCACATGCCGCTGCCGATGTCGGCCCTGCCGCGCGGCGCCGACATGAAGCTCTACGACCGTTACGCCTTCGGCGACCTTGCGACCTTCCACGTCGTCGACGCGCGCCAATACCGCGCGCCGCAGGCGTGCCCGCGCCCCGGCATGGGCGGCAGCGCCTTCGTCGAAGGCTGCGAGGCGATCAAGACGCCGGGCCGCACGATGCTGGGCACCGCGCAGGAACAATGGCTGCTCGATGGCCTGGGCACCTCGCGTGCGCGCTGGAACGTGCTGGCGCAGCCGACGCTGATGGCGCAGTACGACTTGAAACCCGGCGCGGGCCAGCGCTTGTGGACCGACGGCTGGGACGGCTATCCGCACGCGCGGCGCCAGGTCACCGAATTCCTCGCCGAGAAAAAGATCGCCAACACCCTGGTCATCGGCGGTGACGTGCATTGCCACCACGTGGCCGAGATCAAGCGCGATTTCGACGACCCCAAGTCCCAAGTGGTCGCCAGCGAATTCGTCGGCACCTCGATCACCTCCGAAGGCGATGCGCAGGAAGACCACGACCAGCGGCGCGCCGACAACCCGCACCTGCTGCTCTCGGACGGCCGCCACAAGGGTTACGTGGTGATGGAACTCGGCCGCGCACGGGCGCGGGCCGACCTCAGGATCATCGACAATGAGAAGATTCGCGACAGCAAGGTCTCCACGCTGGCGAGTTTCAACGTGGACGTAGATCGGCCGGGGCCGAAGCGGATCTAGGTGCCGTGTTTCCAGGACAGTCTGGAGGCCCCGGTTGCGCCAATCCTCTGCCTGCCGGCCTGTGGTCTTTGCAAAGGAATCGACTTGAGTTCACGACTTTCCGCCAGTGCCCGGGCGTACAGCGACCCGCAGTGGTACGAGATGCTGGTGGCCAGCATCGACAATCCGGAGGTCGACGGGATCCGGTTTCCGGGGTTTCCGTCCGGGGAAATCCAGAAGATGATGGTCGGATCCGCGTTCGCGGAGACGCTGGCCGAGGCGCGAAACTTCTACTCGATGTTGAAGGACCTCTCGGCCAAGGCGGGCAACCCCGTGACGCAGCAGAGCCGCTTTCTCGACTTCGGTTGCGGCTGGGGGCGCTTCCTGCGGTTTGCGTGGAAGGATGTCGAGGAGCCGAACCTGCATGGCTGCGACATCAATGATTCCATTCTCGACGTTTGCCGCGAGACCGGCGTCCCGGGCCGGATCGAACGCATCGAACCGTTCGGCAGCCTGCCCTATGCAGAAGGCCATTTCGACACCGTGATGGCCTACTCGGTGTTCACGCACCTGCCGGAACAGGTGCACCTGCGCTGGATGGGCGAGCTGGCGCGGGTCATGCGGGCCGGCGGCCTGTTCTTCCTCACCCTGGAACCGCGGCGCTTCATGGACTTCATCCTGTTCAGCGAAACCGACAACCCGCACCGCATGCTGGGCGAGCACCGCGCGAACCTGCCGGCGTTCTTCGCGCAGTTCGACCGCGGGGAGTTCGTGTTCATGCCGACCAACAAGGGCATCGAGGACTACTACGGAGACGCCGTGGTCCCCATGTCCTGGATCCGGACGCACTGGGCGCCGTATTTCCAGGTGCTGGTCTACATCAACGACCCGGCGAAGTTCGGGCAGGCGGTGCTGGTGGTGCGTCGGACCGGGGAGCCTTTTTCAGCATCGCCCGGATAGGCGGGCCGGCAACGTAGCAGGGCCATATAGCGAGAGCTGGCCCCGTTGCTTGCGTTGTTGAACTGGTGTTTTCCGCAGCTACTGCGCCCGGTTCGGCAGCGGGTTGACGAGGACCGTCAACGCCGCCAACATCAAATCACCCGCAAGTATCCACGTTGTACTCAAGACAGTTGAAAGGCGACCATGAGGATTCTGAAGACGGTGTTGCGAATCGCAGCGTGGATCGTTGCAATACCGATCGCCCTCCTCACGCTGTTGATCGGCATTTGGTTTTTCACACCGGATGAACCGCTGGCGGCGGAGACGCAGGCCTTGCTGGCATCCAGGCCTGCCGGCCCGGACGCAGAGAACGCCTATTTCGCGGTCTTTGGCCTTCAAGCGGCCATTGACCGGGATGCGCATGACACCGGGCGCAAGATCGTGGCGGCCTACATGGCCCATGTGCAAACCGCGCGGACACCGGATGCGCCGTTCGCCTACGAGACCCTTTTGGGGGACAGCGATTTTCGCAAGCGTGACAAACGGGCGCCTTGCGTGGACGACACGCCGAATTGCCTCGCACTCTATCGTGCACAATGGCCTGCGCTGCGTGCGGAGATCGAGGCATCCGCGCCGTATCTGGCGCGTTACCGCGCGCTGCGGTCGTATGCCAGGTTCATCGAGACCGTGCCCCCCAGCATGCATGCACCGATCCCCGCATGGGGGCCGGTGGTCCACTTGTCGCGATTGACCGACGCAACGATTGCCAATGAAGTCGCGGCGGCCGGCACACGCCAGCGCGCACTGCACGAGTTGGCTGCCGAAATGGCGTTCTGGAAACGGCTGTACACCGAGGCCGATGTGCTGATCACGAAAATGATCGCGACCAGTGTGCTGCAGCAGAAGTTGAGGCTGGCCGGCGAAATTGTCGCCGCGCATCCGGAACTCATCGCCCAGCACGGCACATTGTGGGCCGGTCTCACGCAACCCTTGCCTCCCGGCGCGGATGAAATTCGCCAACCGATGCAGGGAGAGATTCGAATTGGGGCGAGAACCCTGCTGGATATGAAAGCGCTCGCCTCAAGCCAGCAGGGGGAATCTACGCTGAAGGATTCATTGGTGAACTTGGCGATGCGCCTGGGCGCGTACAAGCCCGCCGCCTCGGTCAACTTGTACGTGTCGCAGATGGAAACCGGCATTCGCACCCTTGACGCCGCGATCAAGCCGGCGCGCGAATCAAGCCAAGGCACGGATCACCAGCAAGGCAATGCGCAAGCTGCAAACGAAGCCGATCCGTTCACCCTGCGCGCGTTCCTGTACAACCCGGCCGGCAGGATTTTGGCGATCATCTCGGTCCCGGCGTTTGCCGAATACAGCTACCGCCTGCGCGACCTGGTCGCGCAATCGCGGCTTTTGGAGGCGCAGCGCAGGATTGTTGAAGCCAAGGTGCGTCCTGCCGATGTGGGCGCATTCCTGATTTCGCAAGGGTCTGCGCTGGCCAATCCGCACACGTCACTGCCGATGGACTGGAATGCCGCCACCGCGGAATTGAGCTTTGAGCCCCTCAGCAAGAACGTGAAATCAAGACGGCTGGGAGCTGCGCGCATCATCGTGCCTGAGGTGCCTGCTTCGGGACCGTCCGGCAGGCGATAGCTTTCAGCGCAGAATCCTCTTCAATCACACTTTGACAAGACAGATCAGACACCATTCTCTGCTCTTTACTCGCCCCATCCCCGCGCCGCCGACAGTGCGAGAAGCCCCAGGACTGCAGCGATGCCCAGCCAGGGCAGTGCGGGACCGATCGGCCCGAACAGCGCATGCAGCGCATTGGCCAGGGCAGCGCCGCGGCCCTGGAATGGCGGCCCCGCGGAGGTCAGGAAGTGCGCAGCGCTGCCGATCCCCAGGATGGCCGCGCTGATGCCCATCGCCCACGCTGCATGGATTTCCTTGCGGCGCTTGTCGCGCTGCGTTCCGGCGGATGCCGTGCGCTTTGCGTTGGCGCTCAGGTTTGACGCCGAATGCTTGCCGGAGCGGGTGCGTTTCATGCTGTCAATTTGCCACAAAGTCCTGCGTCACGCCCCTACCAAACCATCACCGCCGCCTCCCCCACCGCTTCGATGAACCGCATGCGCACTCCCACGCGCACGGTCTCGCCCTTTTTCAGCGCCACGCGCACGCTGGCGTTGCGGTCGTCGCCGGAGTCGTCGTCCTCGGCGAACACCTGGCGTCCGACAGCGCTGTCACGGGAAAGCGCGATATGCGTGTCCGCCACGCCGAAGGTGGCCACGGTGTAGTCGCGCGTTTCCGGTGCGGTGAAGTCGAAGTCGGCCTGCGCGCCCGGTTGCAGCGTGAGCGGCGTGGACTGGAACGCGGCCAGCGCGCGCACCGCGCCGGCGGCAACCGACGGGTAGAAGGTGCGCACCCATTCGATGTCGCGCGCCGACAGGCCGCCCGCGGGCGTGAGGCCTTGGCGATACTTGGCCGGTTTTTTGATCAGCCCGGCCTCGAACGGGTAGTGCATGATCGAATCCGGGTCCCAGCGCGAACCCTGCACGGTGTCCGGCTCGATCTTGGCGATGATGTTGTCAAAGGTTTTCTTGCGGCTCCACTTGTTGGGCGCCTTGGCCAGGGAAAGGTACACCGCCTCCTCGTCCCACACGATGCCGGCGAACGGGTTCTGGTGCTCGTGCGGAAAGCCGAGCGCGTGGCCGATCTCGTGCAGCGCGGTATCGATGTCGGTGGTCAGGTCCCAGCCGAAGTTCATGGTCGGCGCGGCGCGGTCCCAGTTCAGGCTGTCGGTGCCGACGGCGGACCACGAGCCCTCGCGCGGGTCCTGGTCGAAGGCAATGCGGATGTCCGCCTCAACTGGTTTGGCCACCTCGACGAAATCGAGCCCGATGCCTTGCGCCTTCCAGATGGCAAAGGCGCGGCGCACCACGTCGCGCTGCGCTTCCGGGCCCGCGCGGCGCGCGGGCTTGGCGTAGAACGCGTAGCGCAGCGTGCTGCCGTTCATCCACTTGTACGCGGTCTCGCGCACCAGGCGCGCGCGGCGGCCGGTGAGCACCAGCTCCGCCGCGGGCGGCTTGGGCATGCGGATGCTGCAATAGCGGTGCGCCGTGACGGGGACGACTTTCGGGGCAGCCTTCGATGGGGTGCGCATGGAACCTCCGCAAACACGTGGTCGATGGGGTGCGCCGAATCCGGCGCGCGAATCTGGCGTGCTTTACACGCCGGGCACCGGCTTGTCTTTCCAGTAGCGCGGGCCGATCAGCTGCGGCGTCTGCGGCTCCGCCACCACGCTGCGGATGCGCTTGGCCACCTCCTCGCCCAGCGCGGCAAAAGTGAGCGGCTGCGTCGACTGGCCCGCGCGTGCGCGATCGCGGTTCTGCTGCGCGGCGCGGCGGATGGTTTCGCACAGTGAATACGTGAACGCGCCGTACGGGATGGCGCCGTGGCTGTATTCATATGCGAACTCGTTTTCGCGGCAGGCCTCCAGCAGCATGGGCGTGTACGGCCCCAGGTGCTGGTAGGCCTTCTTGCGTGCCGCGTACGCGCGCTTGTCGCTCCACAGGCTGGTGGCGCGGCCAAGACGGTTGGTGTAGCCGTGCTCGCCCAGCAGCGGCACGCGGTCGGCCTGGCGGGCGATCCACCGCTGCGTGCGCGCGGCGCCGATGTCCAGCAGGCGCTGGCGCGGAAGCCACATCTGCGTCTCGCGGTCCCAATGGATCATGCGGTGGCGGATGTCGTCCGGCGGCGTGAGGCCGCGCACGCGCGCGCCGCCGGCACGCGCCATGCCGCCGGCGTGGCAGCAGTCGAGCACCACGGTGAACTGTGCGTCGTACGGAAGCTGCCCGTACAGCGCG
>JAEUMZ010000035.1 GCA_016790765.1 Betaproteobacteria bacterium | reverse complement strand
GGGCTACAAGGATTTCACCATGACCACCTGGTACGCGATATGGGGCATCAAGGGCACGCCGCAACCGATCCTGGACAAGATGCACGCGGAAGTGGTCAAGGTGCTCAACGACCCGGACATCAAGAAGATCTGGGAAGGCGCCGGTGCCGTGGCCGGCGGCCAGTCGCCCAAGGACTTCGGCACCTTCATCAATGCCGAGATCGCCAAGTGGGGCAAGGTCATCAAGGACGCGAACATCAAGATCGACAACTGATCGCGCGGCAACCGTCGAAGGAAAACGGCCGGGGGATCCGGCCGTTTTTCATGGGGCCCCTGGAAGGGCGGCCTCAGTGCGTCCCGCGCTGGGCGCGCAGCACGGCCCGCGCGCGCGACTGCTCGGAGCGGAACAGGAACTGCTCCTCGTCGCGGCGCAAGCGCCATTGCTCCGCGGCGCGCGCGTTGCCCTGCGACTGCTCCAACGCCGCCAACGCCGCACACACCTCCGCGATGCGGAAGGTCGGGCGCAGGCCTTCGGCCACGCGCATGGCGGCCTCCAGCGTGGCGCGCGCGGCATCCGGTTCGCCCTGGCGCATCTCGATGGCCGCTAGCTGGAGGCTCCACGGCGCCACGGCCGGCAGGTAGGCGATCTTGATCGCGCGCTGGATGGCGCTCTCGAACTTCTCGCGCGCGGACGCGGAATCCCCGCGCTGCTCGAGCACCTGCGCCTGCAGCGCGCACATGCTGATCGCCAGCGTGGTGTTGCGGCTGGCTTCGGCGAGCGGCTTGACGTCGGCGGCAATGGTCCAACCATCGTCCAGCGCGATGGCCAGCCCGGCGGCGTCCCCCGCGGCCAGGCAGGCCCGGATGCGCTTGCCGGCCAGCGTGCCGAGGCGCGCGTCCATGCGCAGCACGTAGCCTTCGATGCCGGTCTTGCCGGCTGCCTCGCGCGCGGCAAGCAATTGTTCGCGTGCCTCGGCCGCGCGCCCCAGGTCGCCGAGGTTTTCGCCGTGGATCAGGCGCGCGCGCGCCTCCAGGTCGGCGTCGCCCGTTTCCAACGCCTCTTTCAGCGCGCGCTGCAGGATCGGCTCGGCTTCCTCGAGCAGGCGCATCGAAAACGCCGCGCTGCAGATGGCGCACAGGGCGTGCGCGTGCGCGGTGGTGTCCGCGCACCGGTCGGCCAGCTGCAGCGCATCGATCGCCGAGGACATCGCCGCCAGCGCATTGTTGTTGAGCGAATGGCAGCGCGACGCGGCATTGAGCGCGGCCAGCTCCGCGCGCAGGTCGTGCGCCTCGCGCGCCTTGGCGTGGGTCGCCAGTGCGATCGTCAACCCGCGCCGGATGTCGCCGTTCAGGGCGGCCGCAATCGCCTCGCCGACCTTGGCCATCAATTCGGGCGCGGGAGGCGGCAGCGGGGGCGCGGGCTGGATGGACATGGGGAAATTGTGCCGCGAATCGCGCGGCGCGTTTTTCTTGGCGCTGCGCAGCGGCAAAGTCAAGAACTGGCGCGGTGTTTGGGGCGATATTGGCTGGAGATGCGCGCCGGTGCTGGGGTTTTGGATGGTAACTTCGAAACAACGCTCAGCACCATACAAGGAGGTCGTCCCCGCGTAGGCCGGGACCTCTAGCTACGGCAGTTTTTTCAAGGCCAGGCGAACAACGAAATATCAAGTGCAGTGCAGTAAATGGCACCCCCTCTCCCTCGGTCCCTCTCCCACGAGGGGAGAGGGAAGAAAAGCCGCTCCCCCTTGACGGCGCGGTGTTCGGGGCGATATTGGCTGGAGATGTGCGCCGGTACTGGGGTTTGTTCATGAAACCTGCGAAACAACGCTTAGTACCAAACAAGGAGGTCGTCCCCGCGTAGGCGGGGACCTCTAGCTATGGCAGTTTTTTCAAGGCCAGGCGAACAACGAAATATCAAGTGCAGTGCAGTAAATGGCACCCCCTCTCCCTCGGTCCCTCTCCCACGAGGGGAGAGGGAAGAAAAGCCGCTCCCCCTTGACGGGGGAGGGTTTGCCGGGGAATTCGCAAGCGGTCCAAATTACTTCAACCGCTCCAACCTCCCCTTGCGCTTGACGATGTTCTTGTAGTCCCACTGGATGTCGCGCGATTTCTTCAACCAGCGTTCCAGGTCCTTCAAGTTGACCTGGTCGACGGCGGTGTAGCGCGCCTCCGCGGCCTTGAAGCTCCCCTCCCCGATCAACCCGGGTTCATCGAACGATTGCCCACTCCAAAACAGCAGGCGCACGCAGTGCTTCAACTTGCCGTAGCCTGCCACCGGGTTGCCGTCCAGGAACCACACAGGGACTGCGTGCCAGATCTTGTTCTCCGCTTCCGGCAGCACGCGGTCGATGGTGCGTGCCAACGTGTCCGCGATGGCCTTGTCGGCCGGCGCCAGTGCATTGTTGTATTGCGCGGTGCCGGGCTGGAGCGGCCTGGCGCGCGTGGAGTTGGGCGCGGCCTTTGCCGGAGATTTCGGGGCGGACTTTGCAGCCGGTTTCTTGCCGGCCGAGTTGGCTTTTACCGCCTCGCGGATCAGCGCCTTGAACGCTGTCGCATTCACGGTCTCGCCTTCACGGATGTCGATGGCGCGGCGCGTGTTGCCTTCAAGGCTGGAATTGAACAATCCCTTGGGGTCCTTCAATGCCGCACCCTTGGCAAACGTGAGCTTCACCACCGCCTTGTAAGTTTCGCCGGTGCACAGGATGCCGTCCGATTCCCATACCGGCGTGGCGCCCCACTTCATCGTCTCCACCACGCCGGGCACGGCATCGTGGATGAGCTTTCGCATGCGGGCGAGCGTTTCGCCGCGCCAATCCTTCAGGGCGGCGATCTTCTTGCTGATCTGGACGGATGC
>JAEUMZ010000197.1 GCA_016790765.1 Betaproteobacteria bacterium | reverse complement strand
CTCGAGGGATTTGAAGGCGAACTCGACGACAACCACCACCGCGGCACCCTGGGCGGCTGGCGCAAGGAAGGCCTGCCTTGGGAGCAGGTCTAGGATTTTGAAACCCTAACACTGGCGCACCGTTCAGGCCACTTTGGGCCTAAACGCCGCGCCAGTGCTTGAGTTTGTTGCGCAAATCCTACGTAAGCGGTTCGATGCACGCCTGTAGCGCTTCGGACTCGGTCAACGCGATGAATTCCGCGGCGAGGCGCTCGCTTTCGTTCATGGCGAAGCGCCAGTTGTCGAGCCGTCCTTCGTAATCATCGACGAAGCGCTTGAAATCGCCGCGGTCCGGCAGCTTCTTCAGCGGCAGGCGCGCCAGGTACTCGCGCGAGGGCGAGATCAGGACCACGTTGTCGAGCCACGCACCGCGCGCCTTGCGCCACGGCAGCGCCTTGTCCAGCCAGCCGGGCACGATGCGGTGCGTGAAGTGTGGGTAAAGCACCAGGCCGCTGGCGCGCGGGTACGGCAAATGCAGGTGGTAATCGATGATGCCGCCATCCCAATAGGTGCCTGGCGGTGCGCCGGCGATGTTGGGCACGCCCTTCAACACCAGCGGGATGGAGCCGGAGGCGATCAGCGCGTCGCCGAAATTCTCCGGCGTGAGCGGGACATGGTGGGTGTGGAAGCGGTCCCAGTCGCCGGGGAAGCCGATGCCGGAGGAGCTGCTGTCCCCCTCGCCCGCGGCGTGGAACCACACGCGGTCCATGAAGCGCGCGAGCTGCGGGCGGCCCGCCGCGTTGGCCAGCGCCGCCAGCGCGAAGCCGCCGTGCGTGCGGCCGCGCGCTTCGCGCATGAGCAGCCCCTTGCCGCGCACCGCGAGCACGTGCAAGCGGTACAACGGGTTGGCCAGCAGCGCAGCCTCGTGGCCGCGGAACAGCGAATCGATCAGGTCGCGCGCATAGGCCGACACGAAATCGGCATCGACGCGCTTCGGGTACTTCTGCTCGCTGTAGGCGGTGGCGAAGGCGCGCAGCGACAGGCGCGCCGTTTTTTCGTCCTGGCCCTTGCACACCGCGGCAAAGCGCCAGGCGCCGATCGACGCGCCGATGAGGTCGATGCGCGCCTTCGCGCCGCGCGCGCCAGCGCCACTGGGCAGCCACTGCGTGAACAGGTATTCGTCCAGCCGCGCCAGGCCCAGTCCCTTGGGCCCGCCGGCCGCGCCGGGCACGGCGTCGATGTCCTGAGCGCGCAAGCCGTGGGCACGCAGGTGCGCCAGCGCGCGCGGACCGGCCTGCACGCGCAGGAATCGCAAACGGTTTGGTGGAGTAGCGCTCATGGGCATTGAAACGGACGGTGGCGGCTATTTTCGCCGAGACTTCAGTACCATCGCACCCTCCACCCACCGTCCATTGTCCACCGACGCATGTCCGCCCTGTTTTCGCCCCTGACCCTGAAAAGCCTCACCGTCGCGAACCGGATCTTCGTTTCGCCCATGTGCCAGTACAGCTGCGCGGACGGCCTGCCCACTGACTGGCACCTGGTGCACCTGGGCTCGCGTGCCGTGGGCGGCGCAGCACTGGTGATGACCGAGGCCGCGGCCGTGCTGCCCGCGGGCCGCATCTCGCCCGAGGACGCCGGGATCTGGAACGATTCACAGCGCGATGCCTGGGCGCCCATTGCGCGTTTCATCAAGGCGCAGGGCAGCGTGCCGGCGATGCAACTCGCCCATGCCGGGCGCAAGGCCTCGACGTTTGCCCCCTGGCGCGGCCATGGCGCAGTGGCGGAGAACGCCGGCGGTTGGCCGGTGGCCGGGCCGAGCGCGGTGGCGTTATCCGACCACTACCCGGCCCCGCAGGCGATGGACGACCGCGCAATGGCCGCATGCGTGGAGGCCTTCGCGCAGGCCGCGCGCCGCGCCCACCAGGCTGGTTTCGAGGTCATCGAGATCCACGCCGCGCACGGCTACCTGCTGCACGCGTTTCTCTCCCCGCTGTCCAACCTGCGCACCGACGCGTATGGCGGATCGCTGGACAACCGCATGCGCTTCCCAATGGACGTGATTCGTGCGGTGCGCGCTGCCTGGCCGGAGGCGCTGCCGCTGTTCCTGCGCATTTCGGCCACCGACTGGAAGGACGGCGGCTGGGACGTCGCGCAGTCGATCGCGTTCGTGCGCGCGGCCCGCGCCGCCGGCGTGGACCTGGTCGACGTGTCGTCGGGCGGCAATGCAGCGGACCAGAAGATCGCCTTGCGGCCGGGCTACCAGGTGCCGTTCGCGCGCGCCCTGCGCGACGCCGTGGGCCTGCCCACCGGCGCGGTCGGGCTCATCACCGAGCCGGTGCAGGCCGAGCAGATCGTGGCCGAAGGCAGCGCCGATGCGGTGTTCCTGGCGCGCGCGATGCTGCGCGACCCCTACTGGCCGCGGCACGCGGCGCACGCGCTGGGCGTGCCGATGGCGTGGCCGGATCCCTATCGGCGCTGCGACGTGGGGCCGTTGGGGCGCTAGGCACACGACATCCGCGCCGGCCCAAACCGTGGCGCATCCATGCCCCGGCACACGGGCGGCCCGCAACGCGGAAGGCTGGGGCAGACGATCAGCGGCGACCGGCGTCTGACCGGATCGGGCGTGGGGCTGGTACGGCGTTTGCTAAGCAACGAGGATGGCACCCCATCCTGCGAAGCTCAAGATCCTGCTCGTCGACGAGGACCCCGATCGCGTCCTGCGCATGCGCGCCGCGCTCGAGGCGGCCGGCTGCGCAGTGGTCGCCTCGCTCAGTTCGGCCGGCGACATCCTCGCCAGCGCGCGCGACGCGGACCCGGACGTGGTGATCATCGAAACCGATTCGCCCTCGCGCGATGCGGTCGAGAGCCTCGCCTTCACCGCCAGTGCGCATGCGCGGCCGGTGGTCATGTTCACCGATGACACCGGCAGCGCGGGCATCCGTGCCGCCGTCGGCGCAGGGATCTCCGCCTATATCGTCGACGGACTCGCGCCGCAGCGCCTCGGCCCGATCCTCGACCTTGCGCGCCAACGCTTCGCGGCCGATCAGTCGCTCAAGCAGGAACTGGCCGCGTCGCGCCGCGCGCTCACCGAGCGCAAGGCGATCGAAAAGGCCAAGGGCGTGCTGATGCGCGCGCGCGGGCTCGACGAGGAGGCCGCGCATCGCATGCTGCGCAAGTTCGCCATGGACCGCGGCCTCACGCTGGCCGATGCCGCAGCGCGCGTGCTCGACATGGATCCGTTGCTGTCCTCCTCCGCCTGACCCGTTTTGGTGCAGTGCAGCATCCCCGTGCCTTGTTTTGGTTCATGGCGGGGTGGAGGCGGTTCGTGCCGCGGTTGCCGCAGTGCGCAAGAAATGCCTTGTGCAGCAGGCACTTGCCGGGACTTTGCGCAGGTTGGCACCGCGATTGCATAGGAGTGGGTCAAACGCGCGGCAATGGCGCTGCGCGCACAGGACAACGACGTCCGGCTGGCTCGAGGAGAACACCGCCCCCGCGGTGCGTCGCTTCGCGCGAGCCGGATTTTTTTTCGCCTCACTTGCCCCAGACATGCTTCCAGGAGACCCCGCATGCGCAACCGCACACCAAGACCCGTGGACTTGCAGGACGAAAGCCGCCGCACCCTGTTGTCGCAAGGCGCCGCCCTGCTCGGCGGCGCGGCCCTGATGGCGGCCGTGCCGCCCGGCGTGCGCTCGGCGGCCTGGGCCGCGGGGTCCGACGCACCCGAAAAAAAGGAAGTCAAGGTCGGCTTCATTCCGCTGACCGATTGCGCCTCGGTGGTGATCGCGTCGGTGATGAAGTTCGACGAGAAGTACGGCATCAAGATCGTGCCGTCCAAGGAGGCCTCGTGGGCCAGCGTGCGCGACAAGCTCACCAACGGCGAACTCGACGCCGCGCACGTCCTGTACGGCCTGGTCTACGGCGTGCACCTGGGCCTCGGCGGCCCGAAAAAGGACATGGCCGTGCTGATGAACCTCAATTACAACGGCCAGGCCATCACGCTGGCCAACAAGTTCGCCGACAAGGGCGTGAAGGACGGCGCCGCGCTGAAATCGTTTGTCGACAAGAACAAGGCCGAATATACGTTTGCACAGACCTTCCCGACCGGCACGCACGCCATGTGGCTCTACTACTGGCTCGCCACCTACGGCATCGACCCGTTCAAGGACGTCAAGACCATCGTGGTGCCGCCGCCGCAGATGGTGGCCAACATGCGGGTGGGCAACATGGATGGCTTCTGCGTCGGCGAACCGTGGAACAACCGCGCCATCCACGACAAGATCGGTTTCACTGCGGAGACCACGCAGGGGGTGTGGAAGGACCACCCGGAAAAGGTGCTGGGCACCACGTCCGACTGGGTGGCCAAGCACCCGAACACCGCGCGCGCACTCACCGCGGCCATCCTGGAAGCCAGCAAGTTCATCGACGTCATGGCCAACCGCAAGAAGGTGGCCGAGATCATCGCCGACAAGAGCTATGTGAATTGCCCCGTCGATGTGATCGACCAGCGGCTGGAAGGCGACTACGACAACGGCATCGGCAAGAAGTGGAAGGACGCCGACTACATGAAGTTCTACAACGAGGGCGCGGTGAACTACCCGTACCTGTCGGACGGCATGTGGTTCCTCACGCAGCACAAGCGCTGGGGCTTGTTGAAGGAGGACCCGGACTACCTGGGTGTCGCAAAACAGGTCAATCGCATCGACCTCTACAAGGCCGCTGCCGCGGCGGCCAAGGTACCGCTGCCGAAGTCCGACCTGCGCACCTCGAAGTTGATCGACGGCACGGTGTGGGACGGCAAGGACCCGAAGAAATATGCGGCGGGGTTCAAGATCAGGGCGTGAGAGGTATTGGGTGACGGGTGACGGCGTTTGGCATTGCGAGTTCGTTACGTTGTCGCCCCGGCGCCGGCCGGGGTCCAATTTGACGTTCGCAAACTTGGGCCCCGGCCTGCACCGGGGCGACAACCTGAAGAGCAACGCGTTGAACAAACGAGGTCGAGCGGTGAACGAATGAGTGCAATCGCAATCGAGAAAACCACTGACGCAGAGGCCTTGCCGCCTGCACCGGGCGCACCCCTCGCGCTCGTTCCTCCCCCGCGTATCGACATCCAGCAAGCGACGCTGAAATGGACGCTGGTCATCCTCCCGCCGCTGCTGGGCATCCTGATGTTCATCGGCGTGTGGGCGCTGGTGTCCGCCTCGAGCCCCAACCTGCCCGGCCCGGCCAAGACCTGGGCCTCCGCCGTGCAGGTGTTTTCCGACCCGTTCTACCAGAAGGGTCCCAACGACCAGGGCATCGGCTGGAACATCCTGTCATCGCTGAAGCGCGTCGGCATCGGCTTCGGCCTGGCCGCATTGGTGGGCATCCCGCTCGGCTTCCTCATCGGCCGCGTGGCGTTCGTCAATGGCATGTTCGCGCCCATCATCAGCCTGCTGCGCCCGGTCTCGCCGCTGGCCTGGCTGCCGATCGGCCTCTTGGTGTTCAAGGCGGCGAACCCGGCGGCAATCTGGGTAATCTTCATCTCCGCCATCTGGCCGCTGATCATCAACACCGCCGTCGGCGTCTCGCGCGTGCCGCAGGACTACCTCAATGTCGCGCGCGTGCTCGACCTGCCGCCGGACAAGGTCATCACCAAGATCCTGCTGCCCGCCACGCTGCCCTACATCCTCACCGGCATCCGCCTGTCCATCGGCGTGGCCTGGCTGGTCATCGTCGCGGCCGAGATGCTCACCGGCGGCGTCGGCCTGGGATTCTGGGTGTGGGATGAATGGAACAACCTCAATGTCGAGCACATCATCATCGCCATTTTCGTGGTCGGCATCGTCGGCTTGCTGCTCGAGCAGATGCTGGTGTTCATCGCCAAAAGGTTCAGCTATGAATTCCAGGCGTGAATTCGAACGGCGGGATTCGCCGATTTCACAAATGCGGGATCCGCCGATGCACGCCGATAAAGGCGCGCCGATGGACGCCGATGAAGCGGGCTTTGCGACAAAGTCAAGCATTGGCGCGGTGTTCAAGCTATTTTGCCGTAGAAGCGCCCGCCAGTCCTTGAGTCTTGCGCTCTTCGGCGTTCATCGGCGCCCCATCGGCGTTCATCGGCGGACGCGTACTTTTCCCAAACTTGCGCTGAGACCCCAATGACCAAATACCTCTCCATCGAATCCGTCGGCATGAGCTTCGACACCAAGCGCGGGCGCTTCGAGGCGCTGCGCGGGATCCACCTGTCCATCGAGCCGGGTGAATTCGTGAGCCTGATCGGCCACTCCGGTTGCGGCAAGTCGACGCTCCTGAATCTCATCGCCGGCCTGCTCTCCCCCACCGACGGCGTGATGCTGCTGGCCAACCGCGAAATCAAGGGCGCGGGGCCGGACCGCGCGGTGGTGTTCCAGAACCATTCGCTGCTGCCCTGGCTCACCTGCTTCGACAACGTCATGCTGGCGGTGGAGCGCGTGTTCGGTGCCCAGGAAACCAAATCGAAGCTGGTGGCGCGCACGCATGAGGCGTTGAAGCTGGTGGGGCTTTCGCATGCCGAACAGAAGCACCCGCACGAGATTTCCGGCGGCATGAAGCAGCGCGTCGGCATCGCGCGCGCCATCGCCATGCAGCCGAAGGTGCTGCTGCTCGACGAGCCGTTCGGGGCGCTGGATGCGCTCACGCGCGCGCGCCTGCAGGACGAGCTGATGGGCATCGTCGCGGATTTGAAAAGCACGGTGGTGATGGTCACGCACGACGTGGACGAGGCGGTGCTGCTGTCCGACCGCATCGTGATGATGACCAACGGCCCGGCCGCCACCATCGGCGAAGTGCTTGCCGTGCCGCTGGCACGCCCGCGCGAGCGGCTGAAGCTGCTGGCCGATCCGGCGTACCTGGATTGCCGCAAACAGGTACTCGAGTTCCTGTACCAGAAGCAACTGCGCGCGGCGGCCTGACATGCAGAAGATGAAATTGGTCGTGGTGGGCAACGGCATGGCCGGCATGCGCACGGTCGAGGAGCTGTTGAAGCTCGCGCCGGCGCTCTACGACATCACCGTGTTCGGCGCCGAGCCGCACCCGAACTACAACCGCATCCTGTTGTCCCCGGTGCTGGCCGGTGAGCAGACGATCGACGACATCGTGCTCAACACGCGCGCCTGGTACGACGAGAACGGCATCCGCCTGCGGACCGGCCAGGCCATCGTCAAGATCGACCGGCGCGCGCGCGAAGTCATCGCTGCGGACGGCACGCGTGAATCGTACGACCGCCTGCTGCTGGCCACCGGCTCCAACCCCTTCATCCTGCCGCTGCCCGGCAAGGACTTGCAGGGTGTGCTGACCTACCGCGACATCGCCGATACGCAAGCGATGATCGCCGCCGCCGCGACGCACAAGCAGGCGGTGGTGATCGGCGGTGGCCTGCTGGGCCTGGAGGCGGCCAACGGCTTGAAGCTGCGCGGCATGGAGGTGACCGTGGTGCACGTAATGCCGTGGCTGATGGAGCGCCAACTGGACCGCACCGCAGCCGGCCTGCTGCAGAAATCGCTCGAGGACAAGGGGCTGGCGTTCCGGCTGGAAGCGCACTCCGAGGCCCTGCTCGGCGACGACGCGGGGCGCGCTGGTCACGTGAGGGCGGTCAAACTGAAATCGGGGGAGGAGATCCCCGCGCAACTGGTGGTGATGGCGGTCGGCATTCGGCCCAACACCGCGCTGGCCGAATCCGCAGGGCTGCATTGCAACAGAGGACTGGTGGTCAACGACACGATGCAGACCTACGACCCGCGCATCTATGCGGTGGGCGAGTGCGTGAGCCATCGCGGCATCGCCTACGGACTGGTGGCTCCGTTGTTCGAACAGGCCAAGGTCTGCGCCAACCACCTGGCGCAGTTCGGCATTGGCCGCTACACCGGTTCGCAAATTTCCACCAAGTTGAAAGTGACGGGCGTGGATTTGTTTTCGGCGGGCAACTTCGCCGGCGGCACGGGATGCGAGGACATCGTGCTCTCGGACCCGGGCGCGGGGGTGTACAAGAAACTGGTCCTGAAGGACGACAAGCTGATTGGTGCCGTCATGATCGGCGACACCATCGACGGCGCCTGGTATTTCAAGTTGATCCGCGACGGCAGCAGTGTCGGCGCATTGCGCGACCGGCTCATGTTCGGCGAGGCCAACCTGGGCGACACCGGCCACCAGGGGCAGAATCGCGCCGCAGCGATGGCCGACAGCGCCGAAGTCTGTGGCTGCAACGGCGTGTGCAAGGGCACCATCGTCAAGACGATCCAGGACCAGGGCCTGTTCACGCTCGACGAGGTCCGGAAACACACCAAGGCCTCCAGCTCCTGCGGCTCCTGCACCGGGCTGGTCGAGCAGATCCTGATGGCCACCGCCGGCGGCGATTACTCGGAAGCGCCGAAAAAAAAGTCGATGTGCGGCTGCACGGATCGCACGCATCAGGAGGTGCGCGACGCCATCCGCGCGCAGCACCTCACGTCGATCCCCGCGGTGCAGGCGTTTCTCGAATGGCGCACGCCCAACGGCTGCGCCACCTGCCGCCCGGCGTTGAACTACTACCTGCTGTCCACCTGGCCCAAGGAGGCGATCGACGATCCGCAGTCGCGCTTCATCAATGAACGCTCGCACGCCAACATCCAGAAGGACGGCACCTACTCGGTGGTGCCGCGCATGTGGGGCGGCGAGACCAACAGCGGCGAGCTCCGGCGCATCGCCCACGTGGTGGACAAGTTCAAGATCCCCACCGTGAAGGTCACCGGCGGGCAGCGCCTCGATTTGCTGGGCGTGAAAAAGGAGGACCTGCCGGCGGTGTGGAAGGAACTCGACATGCCCTCCGGCCACGCGTACGCCAAGGCGCTGCGCACGGTCAAAACCTGCGTGGGCAGCGAGTGGTGCCGCTTCGGCACGCAGGATTCAACGCGCATGGGCCAGGAACTCGAGCGCGCGCTGTGGCGCATGTACGCACCGCACAAGGTCAAGCTCGCCGTATCTGGATGCCCGCGCAACTGCGCGGAGTCCGGTATCAAGGACGTCGGCGTGATCGGGGTCGATTCCGGCTGGGAAATCTACGTGGCGGGCAACGGCGGCATCAAGACCGAGGTCGCACAGTTTTTCGCGAAAGTGAAAACGCACACCGAGGTGCTGGAGTACTCCGGCGCGTTCCTGCAGCTTTACCGCGAGGAGGGCTGGTACCTGGAGCGCACGGTGCATTACGTGAATCGCGTCGGACTCGACCATTGCAAGGCGCGCGTGGTGGACGATGCGGCCAACCGGAAGGCCTTGTGGGAGCGCCTGCAGTTCGCCCTCGACGGTGAACCCGACCCCTGGCACGAACCGGACAAGGCGCGTGTGGATTTGAAGCAGTTTGCGTTGGTAGGGGCGTGATGATGAAACGGCAAAAAGCTTGGAGCCACAGGTGAACGCAGATGAACACAGATGTTTCCTGCGAGCGCGCCTTGCCAAACTCAAGCACTGGCGCGGCGTTTGGGCCGGAAACCTCCTGGGAGCCGCGCGGAGCTTTGAGTTTTGCCTTCATCTGCGTTCATCCGCGTTCATCTGTGGCTGCATTGCCGGTAAACACTGATATGACCTACATCCCCATCTGCAACCTTGAGGACATTCCGGTGCTCGGTGCGCGGCGCTACCGGCGCGCGGACGGCAAGGTGATCGCGATTTTCCGCAACGCCGAGGATCGCGTGTTTGCGCTGCACGACCGCTGCCCGCACAGGGGCGGGCCGCTGTCGCAGGGCATCGTGTTCGGTGAGTCGGTGGCGTGCCCGCTGCACAACTGGTGCATCACGCTCAACGATGGCTGCGCCGTGGCGCCCGACACGGGCACCGTGGAGCGCTTTCCGGTGCGGGTGGTGGCAGGGCAGGTGGAACTGGATCCGGCCGCCGGCATCGCCACCGAATTGGCGTGTGCGGCCGAATGACGACTCCGCATGTCCATGGCGACTGCTGACACCCGATCCACCTGCTGCTACTGCGGCGTCGGCTGTGGCGTGATCATCGCGTCCGACGGCACGCGCATCACGGGGGTCCGGGGCGATCCGGCGCATCCGGCCAATCACGGCAAGCTGTGCACCAAGGGGTCGACGCTGGCGCTCACCATGACCCCGGCAGCGATGAGCGGGCGGGCGCGCCACCCGGAAATGCGCGATGGAAAAGCCGGCCCGCGGCAACGCGCAACCTGGGACGCCACGCTCGACCATCTCGCCCAACGCTTTGCGGACACGATCGCGCGCCACGGCCCCGACAGCGTGGCGTTCTATGTCTCCGGGCAACTGCTGACCGAGGACTACTACGTCTTCAACAAGCTCGCCAAAGGGTTGATCGGCACCAACAACATCGATACCAATTCGCGCCTGTGCATGGCCTCGGCGGTGACCGGCTACCAGCTGACGCTGGGCGCCGATGCGCCACCGTGCAGCTACGAGGACATCGACCACGCCGGGTGCCTGTTCATCGCCGGATCGAACACGGCCTGGGCGCACCCGGTGCTGTTCCGCCGCATCGAGGCGGCGAAGGAGAAGAATCCGGCATTGAAAGTGATCGTCGTCGATCCGCGCCGCACGGAAACCGCCGAGTTTGCCGACCTGCACCTGCCGATCCTGCCCGGCACCGATGTGGCGCTGTTCCACGCCATGCTGCACGCGATGCTGTGGGAGGAGTGGATCGACCGG
>JAEUMZ010000193.1 GCA_016790765.1 Betaproteobacteria bacterium | reverse complement strand
GCTGCCGATTAGCGGTATCGCCGCTTTCCAGCAAGCTGATGACGGTTGCAGCGGGTATGGCGTGCTTCGAGATGAAGCCGTCAGAAATTAAGGCTCCATATTCCGTGTCGATTCCCTATGCCGAGCCGCGGCGTTATTCCGTCGCCGTTTCATCGCTGACCGATTCGTCAACACTCTCATGCCTCCTACTTACCGGCGAGGCGTATAAGCAATAGGAAAGACGAGGAAGTAACCGGTAGGCGCATGGGAAATGGCCGCTCTATTCGCGATTGACCCATCATGCAGTGAATTCGCTTCGAATCTTAACCGCCTTTGCGGGAATCTTCGCGCTGCATTGACCCCACACCAATTCGCAGTGCTTCGAGCAGTTTCTAAAGGGAAAATGCGTTCTCAGTCTGGCCAAAATTCGAAGCGAAAAAAGGGAAAATTTCCACGCGAATTGGCACGCAATCGAAGCACTTGCTGAATAAAACAGTTGGCGGCATGCTTTCAAGGTGCCAATTTTCAGATTGTGAAAGCTGAGGAGCTTACTGAGCGGCACAGATGTTGATATATGTGCCGAATCGGTGGGACAATCTTGGGACAATGCTATAAAGTATTCCTGAAGATTCCTGGATATTTTCGAACGCTCAGTATCTTGCGATTACCCAAAGGGCATTGCTCTCACGAGTGGTAGAAAATTCAGAAATTTTCAATTCTGAAATCTCATAATCCTTTGGTCGTTGGTTCAAATCCAACACGGCCTACCAATGCATGCACCGCAGAGGACTCCGCCGCGGCCCGGTAGGGCCTTGCGCTTCGGCGGCTCGCCGCATGCGGCTCGAATTCCCGCCTCAGTCCTTTGGTCGTTGGTTCAAATCCAACACGGCCTACCAATGCATGCACCGCAGAGGACTCCGCCGCGGCCCGTTAGGGGCTTGCGCTTCGGCGGCTCGCACAATGCGATATCCGTAGGACAAAAAAAGCCGGGCAGGTTTCCCAGTCCGGCTTTCGATGGTTGATTTGCGTGACCCGCTCGCCTGCGGGCCACGCCGTTTCAATCACGCCAGGTCAAATCGATCCAGGTTCATCACCTTGGTCCACGCCGCGATGAAGTCCTTCACGAACTTCTCCTTGCCGTCGGCACTGGCATAGACCTCCGCGTAGGCGCGCAGCACGGAGTTGGAACCGAAGATCAGGTCATTGCGTGTGCCGGTGTACTTCACCTTGCCGCTCGCGCGATCCTTGCCTTCGAACACCTCGGCGCTGGCGTCGGTGGCCTTCCACTCGGTGCCCATGTCGAGCAGGTTGACGTAGAAGTCCGTGGTCAGTGCGCCCACCTTGTCGGTGAACACGCCGTGCTTGCTGCCGTCGGCATTGGCACCGAGCACGCGCAGGCCGCCGACCAGCACGGTCAACTCGGGCGCGGTGAGGTTGAGCATCTGCGCCTTGTCGATCAGCATGGCTTCGGTCTGCGTGCCGTCCTTGCCGCGTCCGTAGTTGCGGAAGCCGTCGATCACAGGCTCCAGCACGGCGAACGACTCGACGTCGGTCTGTTCTTGTGTCGCGTCGACACGGCCCGGCGCAAACGGCACCTCCACAGCCACGCCGGCCGCTTTGGCGGCCTGCTCGACGCCAACGCTACCCGCCAGCACGATCACGTCGGCCAGGGAGAGCTTGCCGGCGATGCCCTTGAGCTTGCCCACGGCATTGGCCACGCCCTTGTTGATCGCCCAGTCCTTCTGGGGCGACAGGGCCAGGCGCGCGCCGTTGGCGCCGCCGCGCTTGTCGCCGCTGCGGAACGTGGAGGCCGAAGCCCAGGCCACGGACACCAGTTCGCCGACCGAGAGGCCGGCGGCCGCAATCTTGGCCTTGGCGTCGGCGATGTCAGCCGCCGTCGGCTTGAGGGTGGCCACGGGCAACGGATCCTGCCAGATCAGGTCTTCCTTCGGCACTTCCGGACCGAGGTAGCGCGCCTTCGGGCCCATGTCGCGGTGGGTCAGCTTGTACCAGGCGCGTGCGAAGGCGTCCGCGAACGCCTGCGGGTTCTCGAGGAAGCGCTTGGAGATTTTGCCGAACTCGGGGTCGAAGCGCATCGTGAGGTCGGTGGTGAGCATCCTGGGCTTGTGGAACTTGCCCTTGATGTGCGCGTCCGGAATGATTTCCTCCGCGTCCTTGGCCACCCACTGCTTGGCGCCGGCCGGGCTCTTTTCCAGTTCCCACTCGTACTTGAACAGGTTCTCGAAGAAGTTGTTGCTCCACAGCGCGGGCGTCTTGGTCCAGGTGACCTCGATGCCGGACGAGATGGTGTCCTTGCCATGGCCGCTGCCGAAGTTGCTGTTCCAGCCCAGGCCCTGCGCCTCGATCGGTGCCGCCTCGGGCTCGGGGCCCTTGTGCGATTCGGGCGCGGCGCCGTGGGCCTTGCCAAACGTGTGGCCGCCGGCGATGAGCGCGACGATCTCCTCGTCGTTCATCGCCATGCGGTAGAACGTCTGGCGGATGTCCTTGGCCGCCAGCATGTAGTCGCCGCTGGCGTTGGGGCCCTCCGGGTTCACATAAATCAAGCCCATGTGGGTCGCGCCAAACGGGCCGTTCAGCTCGCGCTTGTCGCCGATGCGCTTTTCCGCGTCGATGGCCAGCCACTTCATTTCCACGCCCCAATTCACGTCCTGGTCCGGTTCCCACACGTCCGCGCGGCCGCCGGCAAAGCCGAAGGTGCGAAAGCCCATCGACTCCAGGGCCACGTTGCCGGCGAGGATGAACAGGTCGGCCCAGGAAATCCGCTGGCCGTACTTCTGTTTGATCGGCCACAACAGGCGGCGCGTCTTGTCGATGTTGACGTTGTCCGGCCAGGAGTTGAGCGGCGCAAAGCGCTGCTGGCCGCGCCCGCCGCCGCCGCGCCCGTCGATGGTGCGGTAGGTGCCGGCGGCATGCCAAGCCATGCGGACCATCTGCGGGCCGTAATGGCCGAAGTCGGCCGGCCACCAGGGCTGGCTGTCGGTCATGAGCTTGACCAGGTCGGCCTTGAGCGCGTGGTAGTCGAGCTTCTTGAATTCCTCCGCGTAGTCGAACGATTCGCCCAGCGGGTTGGACTTGTTCGAATGCTGGTTCAAGAGGTCCACGCGCAACTGATTTGGCCACCAGTCCGTGTTGGTCGTGCCGCCGCCGGCGGCATGGTGAAACGGGCACTTCGATTCGGTCGACATGCGCACTCCTTGGTGTGGGAAGCTTGGACGCGGGCCGGCATCGACCGCGCGTGAAGAACGCATAATGTAGAGGCCGCGCCTTCACGCGGCAAATTGTTTTTTCATATCGCCGGCTTTGGCTTTCTCAATCGCGGCGCCTTCAACCACTTCCATCGCCGTGCCTGCCGCCCGGATTCCGAACCACCGACGCCCATGTTGACCCTGAATCGATCCCTGGCCGGCCCGGCGCCGGCGCGGCGTCCGTTGATCTGCGTCTCGTTGCAGGGCGCCGACGCGGACGCGCTCGTGGCAGAGGCCGCGGTGGTGTTGCCGCAGCGTCCGGACGTGATCGAGTGGCGTGCCGATGCCTTTGCCGGCCTGGCCGACGCAGCGCAGGTCGGCGTCGCCGCGCGAAGGCTGCGCCAGGCCGTGCAAGGCACGCCCATCCTGTTCACGCGCCGCTCGGTGGCCGAAGGCGGCATGGCCAATGTGGCCGGTGAACCGCAAGTGCTGGCTGCCTATGACGCCGTGCTGCAGGGCGGGTGGGTCGATGCCATCGACGTGGAACTCAGCCAAGCGGACGACACGATTCGCGCCCTGCGCGCGCAGTCGCGCGCGGCCGGCGTCACCGCCATCCTGTCGTTCCACGATTTCAACGCCACCCCGCCCAATGCGGACCTGATCGCCCGGGCGGAGCGTGCGGTGGCGTTCGGCGCCGATGCCGTGAAGCTCGCCACGATGCCCGGGTCGGCGGCGGACGTGCTGCGGCTGTTGGAGGTCACGCGCGAAATCGCCGGGCGCGGCCAGGTGGCCGTCATCAGCATGGCCATGGGCGCGTTGGGGCGATGGTCGCGCATGGCCGGCGGCCTGCTCGGCTCCGCCATGACCTTTGCCGCCGGACTGCAGGCGAGCGCTCCGGGTCAGCCGGACATCGCCACCCTGCGCGCCGCGCTCGACGCACTGCACGCCGACTGAGCCGCGCCTCCGGCCGGAGGTCGCAAACGCTGCAGCGGGCCCGCCGCCGTGCGGCGGCGGGCCGCGGCCTGCGCTACTTCTTCAGGTGCCGGCCGAGGAACTTCTCCATCGCCTCGTAGAACTCGAAGCGATTCTCCTCATTGGCGAAGCCATGGCCCTCGTTGTCCTTGACCATGTACTCCACCGCCACGCCGCGCTTCTTGAGCGCCTCCACCACCTGGTCGGATTCCGCCTTCGCCACGCGCGGGTCCTTGGCGCCCTGGGCAATGAACAGCGGCGTCTTGATCTTGTCCGCGTGCATCACCGGTGAGGCTGCGGCGAGCAGCTCCTTGTCCTTCTCTGGATGGCCGACCATCTCGTGCAGCATTTCCAGGTACGGTTTCCAGTACGGCGGGATGGTGTTCATGAAGGTGAACAGGTTGGACACGCCCACGTAATCGACCGCCGCGGCGTAAAGATCCGGCGTGAACGTGACGCCGGCCAGCGTGGTGTAGCCGCCGTAGCTGCCGCCGTAGATGGCGATGCGCTTCGGGTCGGCGATGCCCTGCTGCTTGAGCCACTCGACGCCATCGGTGACGTCGTCCTGCATCTTCTTGCCCCATTGCTTGAACGAGGCTTCCCAGAACTTGCGGCCATAGCCGGTGGATCCGCGGAAATTCATCTGGAACACCGCATAGCCGCGATTGGCGAGGAACTGCACTTCCGGGTTGAAGCGCCACACGTCGCGCGCCCACGGGCCGCCGTGCGGGTTGATGACCACCGGCAGGTTCTTCGCCGCCACGCCCTTGGGCAGCGTGAGGTAGCCGTTGATCGTCAGGCCGTCGCGCGTGGTGTAGGTCACCGGCTTCATGTCCGCCAGTTCGGCCTCCGGCAACCAGGGCGAGACATCGGCCAGGAAGCTGAACTTGTTGGCGGCCTTGTCGTACAGGTAGCGCTTGCCGCGCGTCTTGTCGGAAAAGGTCGCGACGATGAACTTGTCCTCGGCCTTGTTGGCGGAGGTCACCGTGATCTCGTAGCCGGGAAACTCCTTTTCGGCAGCCTTGAAGAACACCTCGGTGTCCTTGTCGAGGATGTGCCGGAAGCCCTTCCAGGTGGTGTACGGCACCGTGGTCAGCACCTTGCGCTTCCTGGAAAAGTTGAGCGCGCTGACATCGACTTCGGCATGCTCGAACACCAGCTTGCCTTCCTTCGCCGTCTTGGGGTCGAACTCAAAGATGGCCAGCTTGTCGCGCCCGCGGTTGCTGGCCACGTACAGGCGCTGGTTG
Source organism: Betaproteobacteria bacterium (assembly GCA_016790765.1). Classification (GTDB taxonomy): domain Bacteria; phylum Pseudomonadota; class Gammaproteobacteria; order Burkholderiales; family Usitatibacteraceae; genus UKL13-2. The sequence goes on along the minus strand of JAEUMZ010000193.1, from coordinate 11,371 downwards.
TCGAAGGTGAAGAACAGCGGCGCGACCGTTTCCTTGAAGTTGGTGGTGATGACCGGCTTGAACGCGTCCTCTTCCCTGTCGCGGTAGAGCAGTGTGGTGTTGACGCCGTCGGTGGTGCCCGCCACGCGCAGTTTGCCCGTGTGGTCGGTCATCCAGCTGGTGATGTTGCCGGGGTTCTGGGCGATGAGCTTTTCCTCGCCGGTGACGATGTTGGTGCGGAACACGTCGAACACCTTGGGGTCGCGGCGGTTGTGCGACACGATGATGTGCTTGTCGTCGTCGGGCAGTGCGTCGATGATCTGCGCGCGCACCTTGTCGCCGGGGGTCAGATCCTTGAGGTCCTCGCCCTTGAGGTTCACCGACACGACGTGGAAGTTCTCGTCGCCGCCGAAATCCTTCACGTACAGGATGCGCTCGCCTTTCCAGAAATAGCCGGAAATGTCGCGCGCGGTCTCGGAGGTGACGCGCACCGCCGGGCCACCGGCGATCGGCCGCACGAACACGTTCATGCGCCGTTCATACGATGCAGCCCACGAAAGGTGCTTGCCGTCCGGGGACACCTGGTGGCCGGCCTCCTGCGGGTTCTTGAAAAAGTCGCGCATCGGGACCTGCTTGGCCTGCGCGAGGACGGTGGGTGCGGCGAGCGCCGCGGTCAACGCGGCGCTGGCCGCAAGGGCACCCGTGCGGGCGCCACGAACGATGGTGTGCATGAAGACTCCAAGTGGTGGGGAAAGCGGGGCCATTCTAGGGACTTCGCCCGCGCGGCTCGACCGGCGGGCGACGAACTGCAAAATGGCAGGCATCGATGGCGGAACGCGCAGGCCGAGGAGCGCTGGCCACTCCGCGCCAACCGGCAATCCTCAGGCGTCGAACAGGGAATTCATGTAGCGCAGGCGCTCGGCCACCGAGCGCATCATCGACATGCCGACGGCCGGCTCATTGCGCACCAGGGCGAGCAGGGCATCGCGGTTCATCATCAGCACCGAGCACTCCTCGCGCGCCACCACGGTGGCCGCGCGCGGCGCATTGTCCACCAGCGCCATCTCGCCGAACACGCCACCCACGCCGATCTTTTCGACGATGCGGCGGCCGACCGCCACGCCGACCGCGCCCTCGAGCACCACGTACATGCTGGTGCCGGCGCCCTTTTCCTTGATGATGCGCGCCCCTTCCGGGAAACGCACCACGGCGGACTTCTCCACGCGGTCGGCCAGCGTGCCCACGGTGGCGGGGTCGAACACCGGCTCGCTTCGGAGGCTCTTGTGGGAATCGTCCACCGCATGGTCCGCAAGGCAGGCGGTGAGCACGCGCAGGCGCTCGAACATCGCGCTCATCAGCATCAGCGCGAACTCCGGCTGTTGCGCGAGGCCGGCCTCCGTCTCGGCGCCGTCGAGCGAGTACGCCACGCCGGGCGCCACCGCCTTGGCCGTGGCGCTGCGGTGCATTTCGACATCGATGTCGGGAATCTCGCTGATCACCGCCATCTCGCCGAAGATGTCCCCGGCGCGCGCACGGTCGAGCAGGCGGTGCCGGACCTTGAGCGTCACCTCGCCCTTGGTGAGCAGGAACATGCGGTGGATGTTCTTGCGCCGGAACAGGTCGCTGTCGAGCTTGGTGAACAGCGCCTTGGAGAGCGGCTTCTGGAAGATGTTCTTCTTGCGCGATTTCTCGTCGAGCTTGAAGAACACATGGCCTTCCTCGAACGATTCCTTCTTGCCGAAGGTCTTGAAGAAATTCTTGGCGATGTTCGCGTTGTAGTGCCCGCGCCCGTCGGCGAACGGCAATATGGTGGTTTCAGGATCGTGGTCGGCAGGGAGTCGTTTGGTGGTCATGGCAGGAGCAAGAAGTGAAACTCAAGCATTGAAGCGGTCTCTGGGCCGAAAACGCCTCAAACGCCGCACCGGACAAGGAATTTGCTATCTCACGCGTCGCACGCGCGGCGAATGATTGGTGCCTTCGACTTCGAGGTAGAAGGAGCCGAGCGCACCGCGCCGAATGACCACCTTCGGGTTCTCGAGGTCGAGAAAACGCGCGCTGTCGTCGGCCACCTGCCAGACCTGGCCGTTGGCGAGACGGATGTTGGAATTGGCGCGCCAACCCTCGAAGCGGCCGGCAATGCGGCTCTCGATGCGATCGAGCGCCTCGTCCGGCGCGCGGGGCGGGAGGCCGAACGTCGCGGCGGGCGCAGGCGCCTGGGCGGCGGCGGGCGGTGTCGGGACGGCAACCGGTGCGGCCGCAGACGGCGACGCGGCCGGCCGTGCCGGGGTTGCGGTCGCGGCCGGGGTCCCGGCTAGGGGAATGGCGTCATAGCACTTGAGGCGCGCGAACGGATCCTCCAGCCCGCGGCACTTTTGCAGGGCGGCATCGTTGGGGTAGGCCTGCAAGGGCAGCAACGCGAGGGCCATGGCCAGCAAACGCAGTCGTACGGGAATTCGCATGGCGTGAGTCAATTCTGGAGTGGGGATGAAATGCGGCGCAGTTTGCGCGCTCCGCTCGAGGGATGCAACTTCGGGCGATCGGGCTTCATTGCCTGTAGATGGCGCCGTCCTTCATCACGAAGGCCATTTTCATCATCGCTCCGATGTCGGCCACGGGGTCGCCGGCCACGGCGACGATATCGGCCAGCTTGCCGGGTTCGATCGTGCCGAGCTGCTTGTCCATGCCTATCACGGTGGCGGCCGACAGCGTGGCGGCGCGGATCGCCTCCAACGGCGGCATGCCGGCCTCCACCATGTACTGGAATTCCCTTGCGTTGTCGCCGTGCGGCGCGACGCCCTGGTCGGTGCCGAAAGCGATTCTCACGCCGGCCTTGTAGGCGCGGCCGAACATCGCCTGGATCTGCGGGCCGATGGCGGCGGCTTTAATGCGCACGATCTCCTGGAAATACCCGGCCTCGCTCGACTTCTCGGCCACGAACTTGCCCGCGGAGATCGTCGCCACCAGCCAAGTGCCGTGCTGTTTCATCAGGGCGAAAGCCTCGTCATCCATGTAGGTGCCGTGCTCGATGCTGGTGACGCCGGCACGGATCGCGCGCTTCATGCCCTCGGCGCCGTGCGCGTGCGCAGCAACCGGCATCGCATAGTCCTTCGCGGTCTTCACGATCGCGGTCACTTCATCGCTCGACCACAGTGGCGCGTCGCCGCTCTTGGCCAGCGAGAGCACGCCGCCAGTGACCGAGGTCTTGATCAGGTCGAAGCCTTCCTTGTAGCGCTGCCGCACCACGCGCGCGGCTTCTTCCGGGCTGTTGGCAATGCCGCGCTCGACCCCCGGGTTGCCCATCAATTCGGCGCGCAGGCTGTTGGTCGGATCGCCGTGCCCGCCGGTGCTGGCCACTGTGCCGGCGGCCTGGATGCGCGGCCCCTTGACGACGCCCTGGTTGATCGCGTTGCGCAGTGCCACGCTGACGCCGGGGGCGGCCCCCAGTTCACGCACCGAGGTGAATCCGGCCAACAGCGTCTTCTCGGCATTGGCCACGGCGCGGATGGCGTAATCCGGCGGATTGAGCTGAAACGTTTCGATCGCCGCGCCTGCGCGCAACTGGCCGCCCAGGTGCACGTGCAGGTCGATGAGTCCCGGCATGCAGGTGGCGTTCTTCAGGTCCACCACCTTCGCTTGCGCGGGCGTGGCGTACCCCTTCTCGACGCGCACGATGGACTTGCCGTCCACCAAGATGGTCTGCGCGGCCTCGACCTTGAGGGCGCGCACGTCGATCAATTTGCCGCAGTGCAGCGCCACGGTCTGCCGGCCAGGCGTCTGCGCGTCGGTCGGGGACGAGGCAAGGAGGGCGGTGAGGGCGGTGGCCAGCAGGGGCAGGCGGTATGGGTGCAACGCGTTCTCCTTTCGACGTTCAGGTGCGCGGCTTGCCGGCCTGGGTGAGCCGATACCAGAGCAGGCCGAGCAATTCATGGAAGTACATTTCGGACTTGACCATCCCCTGGCCTGAAGGCAGGAAATTGGTCGGAAACAGCGGTTGCTCGTGATGCAGGCCCACCGCCTGCGGCAAGACCTCGAAGCCGGCACGCCGGAAGGCCTCCTGCGCGCGCGTCATGTGGGTGCCGTGGGTGACCAGCACCACGCGGCGGATGCCCAGGGGGTGCAACAAGCGCGCTGTGTACAAGGCGTTTTCGGCGGTGTTCTTCGATTCGCCTTCGCGCCACGCCGCCGCCACGCCGTATTCGGCGAGTGCCTGTGCGACCAGGTCAGCGAGCGCGACGTCGTTTTTCTCCGGTTTGCCGCCCGCCACCAGCACCGGCAGGCCGGTCTTCCGGGCCAGCAGCGCGGCATGGCGCACGCGTTCCAGCGAGCTTGCATCGGCGGTGTCGCCGCCGAACTCGCGCGCACCGTAATGGCGCCCGCCGGACAGGAGGACGATCGCCTGTGCACCCTCCAGCGGTGCCGCAACGGCCGGGTAGCTCGCGCGGTCGAGCGACTCGAGCAATGCGTCCCCGGTGGCCGGCATGGCAAAGATCCACAGCAGCATCAGCATCGCGCCGAGCAGCGCGCGCGCGGCGCGCGGCCAGCGCCTTTGCGCAAACCAGGCCGCGATCGCCGGGATCAGCAGCACCTTGGGCGGCAGCAGGAAGGAGCCCAGCAGCGACATCGCGTAGGCGTTCATTTCTTGCTCGGCGGCGCAGCCTGCCAATCGATGGCGATGCCAATCACGTCGGCCACCGGGCGCTCCATGAGCACGGGCAGCTTCAGGGTCGACTGGTCCGAGGGGCGGTTGGCCACCGAAAAGGCCCCGGTGCGCGGATCCTTCACCACCATGGCGGTGCTGCCGCCGCCATCGAGGTTGACGGCATCGTGGGCGCCGAAGCGTTTCATCAGCTCGCCCGTTTCCTGGTTGGTGGTGCCGCGGCTGTGCGGTATGCCATTGGGCGATTCCTCCGCCGTGCCCTGGCGGCCGTCGATGGCGACCAGGATCAATGTCTTGCGATCCTGCGTGAGGCCCACCACGCTGCGCGGGTGGCGCGGGGCCTTGTCGTCGGATTTCACCGGCTCGCCGTCCTTGAGCACCTGCAGGTTGCCGCTCACCACATGGCGCGCATCCTTGGGCAACACCGCCAAATCGCCGTCGATGCTCAGCCGGCCGTCGGTGTGGACGATCAGCGCGGCGCGCATCTTGTCGTTGCCGGGCTTCGAGACCAGCTTGCCGCGGGCCATGTGCCAGCCGACCGGCCAGGTGCAGTTGCCGACGAAATAGCGCACCTTGTGGCCGAGGACATCGACCTGCTTGGGCGCGGCGAAGAAGCTGGCATTGAGCGTGATGGCGTAATCGCGCCGCTTGGCGGCCGCGCTGGTGAGATCGAGCTGGCCGGTGCACGGTCCGTCGCCATCGGGGTCGGTGTCGTCCGTGAGCGCGACTTCCACCGATACGCGCGGATCCGTCAGGTCCACCCGTGCCAGCACGCCGGCCACCGGGCCGGGCAGGCTGAACCGCTCGATGCGGTAGGGGGCGGGCGGGGGCGGGCTCGCCGGGGCCTGCGCAGCCTCCTGCGCTTGCAGGCTTGTGCCGGTGAGACCGAGGGAGAGACAGAGCGCGACGGCGCGGCCGGCGCCCGTCATGCCGGCATCGAGCGCAGGGCGAACACGGCGCTGCCGATGAACAGGAACTCCACGCGCGCAAATTGCGGCCCCTTGTCGTCTTTGAACGTGTAGCCCACCGCGGCCACCGTGTCGCCGGCCTTGGGCTCGGGCACCTTCCACGCCTCGATGCGGGTCATGGGCGAAAGCTCCAGCGTCCAATCGCCGCGCCGCGTGGGCAGCGCAGCGGCGGCGAGCACGCGCGCGCCGTCCACGCTGGCCTTTTGCGGCGGCACGCTGCGCTTGGCCAGGTCGGCCGGCAGCTTGGCATCGAGGGCCACAGTGACGACGATTTCGGCATGCGGGTTCTGCCACTTGAGCGACTTCACCTTGCCCTCGAGGTACACCGGCTTGGATTCATCGAAACTCGACCAGCCGTGGTGGGCGAGCACGGGCGTGGCGGCAATCCAGGGCATGGCCAGGAGCAGGTCGCGGCGGTTCATGGTGAGGGCACCTTCGGAAAAGCGGGAGTGGCGATACTTTATCGGAACCGCGCGCCGCATGTGCGCGGTGCGCCGGCTCAGGCCACGCCTTGCACCACCTGCGGCAGGATCACGCGGAAGTGCGCACCCGCGGAGGCCAGCGCTTTCACGCTGCCGCCGTGCATTTCCACGTAGTCGCGCACGATGGCCAGCCCAAGGCCGGTGCCCTTTTCGCCGCTCTGGGCGGCGGCCTTGCCGCGGTAGAACGGATCGAACACGCGGTCGCGGTCCTCGTCCGGGATGCCCGGCCCCTGGTCGATCACCTCGATCACCGCGTTGTCCTTGAAACGGCCCAGGCGCACGATGATCTCGCCTTCCGGCGGCGAATACTTGATCGCGTTCGACAGCAGGTTGTCCACCACGATGCGTACCTTGCCGCTGTCGCCCATGCACGCCACGCGCTCGCATTCGCGGCGGACGATCAGGCCCTTGGCGACGATGGCGAGCTTCTGCGCGTCGATCACCTGGTGGATCACGTCCTTCAGGGACACCGGCGCGGAATCGAAGGCGACCTTGCGGTCCAAGCGTTGCGCGGATTGCGTCTGCGAGTAGGCCAGCAGGTCTTGGATCAGCCGTTCCAGGGTCAGCGAATTGACCTTCAGGATGCGTGCCACCTCGCGCTGTTCGGCATTGAGCGGTCCCACCACCTGGTCCGAGAGCAGGGCCGAGCCTTCGGTCAACGCCGTCAGCGGCGTTTTGAGTTCGTGCGACACGTGCTGGAAAAAGCGCGTCTTCTGGTCTTCCAGCACGATCAGCCGCTGCCGCAGCCAATCGAGCTGCTCGCCCAGCCGCTCGATGTCGCGCGGCCCGGCCACGCGGATGCGCTGCGCGAGCTTGCCTTCCCCCAGGCGGTGGATGACGGCGTCGAGGTCGCGGATCGGCCGTGCCAGCAGATAAGTGAAGCCTGCGATCAACAAGAGGGCGGCCGGCACCATGGCCAGCAACTGCCAGAACACCTGCTTGCGCGAGCGCACCGCCGCCGCCTGCAGCACCTCGGTTTCGCTGTCGATCGCCTGGCGCGTCAACGCGCCCAGCGATTCGGTCATGCGCGTCAGGCTTGCCAGGTCGCGCTCGATCATGCGGATCGTGTCGGTGCCCACGCTGCGCGCCGTGAGCGTGGTGGCCAGCGCATCGTCGAGCCTGACGATGTCCTCGATGGTGCGGTAGGCCTCGACACTCTTGTTGTTGGCCGCGAAGGCATCGAGGGTCTTCCTGAAGCGCTCGTGGGTCTGGGCCCACGATTCCATGAGACTCCGGTCCCCGGTGGCGGCATAGAAGCGCGCGCTGCGCTCCATGGCATTGGCATCGGTGGCGAGCTGTTGCGCCTCGCGCGAGGCCGCCGCCGCATTGACCACCGCAATGCGGCTTTGCTCGGCGAGCTTCTCGATGGCGATTGCGTTCGACACCAACCCGGCGATCAGCGGCATGGCCACGATCAGGAACCCCACCAGCAGCAGGGCCGGAAAGGAGCTCGGGTAGCGCAGCCGCAGGCGGCGTGGCGGGGAAGGCGGGGTCGGGTCGGTCGTCATCGGGGACTTGCGCCGGGTCGGGCGAAGGGTGATGCAATGATAAGATGTCTCCCGACCCGCACGACGCTGCCCATACGCACCATGTCCCTGTACGAATCCGATGTCACCAAGTTGATGCGCGAGCTGCTCGAGAACAATCCCGAGCTCAAGGAACTGCAGCGCAGGAACCGCGCCACCTGGTGGGACAAGAAGCTCGACCTTCCCGAACTCAAGCGGCAGGCCGAGTCGGAGGCCCCCAAGGCGCCCTACGCGTATTTCCCGCTGCCGAAAGCCGAAAAGTAGCCACTGCCGGTCGTGCGCGTTCCGGTTGTCGTGCAGGCGGCGTGGCGCTGTCGGTCTTCAATCCAAACCCCAGCATCCGCGCCGTTTGCGGGCCAAACTTGCCCCAAACGGCGCGCCCCTGCTTGAGTTTGTCATCGCGCCCGGCCAAGGCGCAATCAAACGCGAGTCACCATCACCAGGTCGCGTCCCCGGCCTGAAACAGCGCAATCACGCGCTCCAGTCCGCCGTGGTTGATTGCAGCACTTGCCTCGTCCTGCACCTTCGGCTTGGCGTGGAACCCGATCGAGAAACCGGCCGCCGCCATCATCGGCAAGTCGTTGGCGCCGTCGCCGATGGCGAGGGTCTGGTGGACGGCCAATCCCGCTGCATCGCGCGTTTCGATCAAGTGCCGCGCCTTGGCCGCCGCGTCGCACAACGCGCCGGTGACGCGGCCGGTCAGCCGGCCGCCCTCGATTTCGAGCACGTTTGAAAACGCGTGGTCGAGCGCGAGCCGCGCCTTGAGCCGATCGGTGAAGTAAGTGAAGCCGCCGGAAACGAGCAGCAACTGGATGCCGTGCCGCTTGGCGAACGCGACCAAGGCCTCCGCGCCCGGCGTGAGGGTCAATCGCTGGTCGTACACCGCCGCCAGCGCGGACTCCTCAAGGCCCCGCAACAGCGCCACGCGCTGCGTGAGGCTTTGCGGCCAGTCGATCTCGCCGCGCATGGCGCGCTCGGTGACGTCCGCCACCTCGGCCTTGCGGCCGACGAAGTCCGCAATCTCGTCGATGCATTCAATGGTGATGAGCGTGGAGTCCATGTCCATGGCGATGAGGCCGATGTCTCGCCAACTGCGCTTGGCCGGGACGAAGGCATAGTCGCAATGCCGCGCGGCGCAGGCCGCGGCCACCGCCTGACGCAAAGCAGGGTTGACATCGTGCAGGCGCCAGGCGGCGTGCCCGGCCGCTATGGCCGACAGCCGCGACGCGCCCGCGAGCGCCGCGATCGACTGCGCCTCTGCACGCGTCAGTGACTCGGCCTGCAGGACCAGGTCCGTGCTCATGCCAGCGCCCGGGCCGGCTGCGGCACCAGGTCCCTGAGCAGCTGGCGGATCTCGATCACGCGATCCTTCAGCTGGGCTGCGGGCTTCTCGATGCGCAGCTTGTCCTGGCCGGCCAGCTTGTAGTGCCTGCGTTGCTGGACCAGCTGGATGACGCGCTGCGGCGTGATCGGCGTGGCGGGCCCGAACTGCACGACGATCGCCGCGCTGGAGGCGTCGATCTTGACGAGGTCCAGCGGCTTGCCCAGCACGCGCAGGCGATGGCAGTCGATGAGCGTTTGCGTGGGCTCCGGCAGCAGGCCGAAGCGGTCGATGAGTTCTTCCTGCAGCGCTTCCAACGCCTCCTCGGTCTCGCAGTTGGCCAGGCGCTTGTACAGCACCAGCCGTTCGTGCACGTCGCCGCAAAAGGTCTCCGGCAGCAGTGCAGGGGCGTGCAGATTGATCTCGGTCGCCACCGACAACGGCCGCGTGAGGTCGGGTTCCTTGCCCGCCTTCAATGATTTGACGGCGGTGTTGAGCATGTCGGTGTAGAGCGTGAAGCCAATGTCGTGGATGCCGCCGGATTGCGAATCGCCCAGCACCTCGCCCGCGCCGCGGATCTCCAGGTCGTGCATCGCCAGGTAGAAGCCAGCGCCCAAGTCTTCCATCGCCTGGATCGCCTCCAGCCGCTTCTTGGCATTGGCCGAGAGCGCCTCGTCGGGCGGCGTGAGCAGGTACGCATACGCCTGGTGGTGCGAGCGCCCGACGCGGCCGCGCAGCTGGTGCAGCTGCGCGAGGCCGAACTTGTCGGCGCGGTGGATGAGGATGGTGTTGGCGGACGGCACGTCGATGCCAGTCTCGATGATGGTCGAGCAGAGCAGGACATTGCTGCGCTGGTGGTAGAAGTCGCGCATCACATGCTCCAGCTCGCGCTCCGGCAGCTGGCCGTGCGCGATGGCGATGCGCGCCTCCGGCAGCAGCTTGGTGAGCCGCTCGTGCTGGTTGATGATGGTCTCGACCTCGTTGTAGAGGAAATACACCTGTCCGCCGCGCTTCAATTCGCGCAGCACCGCCTCGCGCACCAGGCCGTCGGAGTGGCGGTGGACAAAGGTCTTGATCGACAGGCGCCGCTGCGGCGCGGTGGCGATCACCGAGAAGTCGCGCAGGCCCTCGAGCGACATCGCCAGCGTGCGCGGGATCGGCGTGGCGGTGAGCGTCAGCACGTCGACCTCGCTGCGCAACGCCTTCAAGGCCTCCTTCTGGCGCACGCCGAAGCGATGCTCCTCGTCGATGATCACCAGCCCGAGATTCTTGAACGCCACGTCCTTCTGGATCAGTTTGTGGGTGCCGATGGCGATGTCGATGGTGCCGTCGTTGACGCCCTTCTGGGCCTCCGTGGTTTCCTTTGCGCTGCGAAAGCGCGAAAACTCGGCAATCTTGATGGGCCACTCGGCGAAGCGGTCGGAAAAATTCTGGAAGTGCTGCTCGGCCAGCAGCGTGGTCGGCACCAGGATCGCCACCTGCTTGCCGGCGTTGACCGCGATGAACGCGGCGCGCAGCGCCACCTCGGTCTTGCCGAATCCCACGTCGCCGCACACCAGGCGGTCCATGGGTTTGCCCGACGTCATGTCGTCCATCACCGCCTTGATCGCGGCGGCCTGATCGGGCGTTTCCTCGAACGGGAAGCTCGACGAAAAGGCGTCGAACTCGTTGAGCTTCATCGGGAAGGCAAATCCCTTGCGCGCCGCCCGCCGCGCGTAGAGGTTGAGCAATTCGGCGGCGGTGTCGCGCACCTGTTCGGCGGCCTTGCGCTTGGCCTTCTCCCATTGTCCGCTGCCCAGGCGATGCAAGGGCGCGTCATCCGGGTTGGCGCCGGTGTAGCGCGAGATGGCGGCCAGCTGCGCCACCGGCACGAACAGCTTGTCGCCTCCCTCGTAGTGCAGCTCGAGGAATTCCTGCGCGCCTTCGCCCATGTCCATGCGCGTGAGGCCCGCATAGCGCGCGATGCCGTGCTGCTCATGCACGACCGGGTCGCCGATGTTGACCTCGGCCAGGTCCCGGAGCATGCCCTCGCCGGTGGCGCGGGACTTGTCGCGCCGGCGCGACTGCCGGACTTCGCTGGCATACAGTTCGGCCTCGGTGACGAACGCCAGGCCCTCGCCGGGCAGCACGAATCCGCGCTGCACCGGTGCGGCGACGATGGCGCGCATGAGCCCGGCAAGTGCGCCTGGTTGCTCGGCCACGTCGAGGGGCACGCCGCGCTCGGCGAACATCGCCTGCATGGTCTCGCGCCGCCCGACGCTTTCGGCCACCACCGCGATGCGCCCGTCGTAGGAGGCGGCAAAGGCCTTGAACTTGGTCAACGGATCGGCGGCGCGCCGGTCCACGTCGATGGACGGCAGCGCGGCACTGGCGCCGTACACCCGCGAGCGGTCCAGCCTTTCGAACCGACCGGCACCGGCGAACAGCTCATCGACCGG
>JAEUMZ010000191.1 GCA_016790765.1 Betaproteobacteria bacterium | reverse complement strand
GTGATCGGCGAGGAACTCGGCTTCCTCGGCGTGTTCGCGGTGATCGCGCTGTTCGCGCTGCTGATCTACCGCGCGTTCAAGGTCGGCAGCGAGGCGATGATGCGCGAGAAGTATTTTTCCGCCCTGGTCGCGCAGGGCATCGGCGTCTGGCTCGCCGTGCAGGCGTTCATCAACATGGGCGTCAACCTGGGCCTGTTGCCCACCAAGGGCCTCACGCTGCCGTTCCTGTCCTACGGCGGCACGGGCGTCATCGTCAATTGCATGGCGATCGCGCTGCTGCTGCGCGTCGATGTCGAGAACCGCGCCATGACCGCGAAGGGCGGGGGGCGGCGATGATGCTTGAAGTCAAAGTCTTGAACCGCAGAGAACACAGAGAACGCAGAGGAAAGCAGGTGCGCTTGCCCTTCTCTGTGTTCTCTGTGGCCCCTGTGGTTCAAGAATTTCACGGTGGTTCCCATGCATAAGCGCACCGCATTGATCATGGCGGCGGGCACCGGAGGTCACATCTACCCCGGGCTGGCGATTGCGCAGGAACTAGTCGCGCAGGGCTGGGCCATCGTTTGGCTGGCCACGCCGGCGGGCATGGAGCACAAGCTGGTCGGCCGCGCCGGCTACCCGATCGAGGTGGTGCCGATGCAGGGCGTGCGCGGCAAGGGCGCGGTTGCCTGGCTGCTGATGCCGCTCCGGTTGCTGCGCGCGTTGTGGGTCGCCGCGGCCATCGTGCGGCGCGTGCGGCCCGACGTGGTGATTTCGATGGGCGGCTACGTGGCCTTGCCCGGTGGCGTGGTGGCCGCGTTGATGGGCCGGCCGCTGGTGGTGCACGAGCCGGGCGCCCATGCCGGCCTGACCAACCGCGTGCTGGCGCTGTTTGCGCAGCGCGTGCTGGTGGGCTTTCCGCACACCTTCGACCAGGAGCCGAAGAACGCGCTGGCGCGCAGGCTGCCGCGCCCGCAGCGCGTCGAGTGGCTGGGGACGCCGGTGCGCGCCGACATCGCCGCGCTGGCCGATCCGCGCGTGCGCTTCCAGGGCCGCAGCGGCCCGCTGCGCCTGCTGGTGGTCGGCGGCAGCCTGGGCGCGAAGACACTCAACGACCTCGTCGTGGCCGCGCTGGCCGCCATGGATCATGGCGCGCGCCCGGACGTGGTGCACCAGTCCGGCGAGAAGAATTTCGACGAACTCGCAGCGGCGTATCGCGCTGCAAAGGTGGACGCCACGGTGCTGCCGTTCATCGACGACATGGCCGCGCGGCTCGACTGGTGCGACCTGATGCTGTGCCGGTCGGGCGCGATCACCGTCGCCGAGCTCGCGGCCGCCGGCGTGGCGAGCGTCCTGGTGCCGCTGCCGTACTTCGTGGCCGAAGAACAGGACGCCAACGCAAGTTTCCTGGCCGAGGCCGGTGCCGGCGTGAAGGTGAAGCAGCTCGAGACCACACCGCAATCCCTGGCCGCACTGCTCGCCTCGTTCACGCGCGAACGGTTGCTGGCGATGGCCGAGGCTGCGCGCGCGCTGGGCAAGCCGGACGCCACGTCGCGCTGCGCCCATGCCTGCCTGGAGCTGGCCGCATGAAGCACAAAGTCAAGCACCTCCATTTTGTGGGCATTGGCGGGTCCGGCATGTCCGGAATTGCCGAGGTCCTCATCAACCTGGGGTACCAGGTGAGCGGCTCCGACCTCGCCGAGTCGTCCACGGTCAAGCGCTTGCGCATGCTGGGCGCGGCGATCGCCATCGGCCACGCCGCCGCCAACGTCGGCAGCGCGGACGCGGTCGTGACCTCCAGCGCCGTGAAGGCCGACAACCCGGAAGTGGCGGCCGCGCGCGCCGCGCACATCCCGGTGGTGCCGCGTGCCGTGATGCTGGCCGAGCTGATGCGCTTCAAGCAGGGCATTGCCGTGGCCGGCACGCACGGCAAGACCACCACCACCTCGCTGATCGCGCACGTGCTGGGCGAGGCGGGGCTCGATCCCACCTGCGTGATCGGCGGGCGCCTCAACTCCATCGGCGCCAATGCGCGATTGGGGCAGGGCGAATGGCTGGTGGCCGAGGCCGACGAGTCCGACGCCTCGTTCCTGTACCTGACCCCGATGATGGCCGTGGTGACCAACATCGACGCTGACCACATGGACACCTACGGCCAGGACTTCGAGCAACTGAAGGCCGCGTTCGTGGAGTTCATCGAGCACCTGCCGTTCTACGGCCTGGCGGTGTTGTGCGGCGACGATCCGCACGTGACGGCCATCGTGCCGGCGCTCACCAAGCCGGTGCTGACCTACGGCTTCACCGATGGCGTCGCGTTGCGCGCCGTCGATGTGCGCGCCGAGGGCGGCCAGATGCGCTTTACCGCGCTGGATGCGGATGGTGCGGCCCCGCTGTCCGTGACCCTGAACCTGGCCGGCCGCCACAACGTGCTCAATGCCCTCTCGGCCATCGCCATCGCCCGCGAGGCGGGTGTCGACGATGCGGTAATCGCACGCGCGTTGGAAACGTTTGGCGGCGTCGGCCGGCGCTTCCAGCGCTATGGCGAGGTGGGCATCGACGGCGGCGGCGCGTTCACCTTGATCGACGACTACGGCCACCACCCGGTGGAGATGGATGCGGTGCTCAAGGCCGCGCGCGGCGCGTTTCCGGGGCGCCGGCTGCTGCTGGCGTTCCAGCCGCACCGTTACTCGCGCACGCGCGACCTGTTCGAGGATTTCGTGCGGGTGCTCTCCACCGCCGACGACCTGGTGCTGGCCGACGTGTACCCGGCGGGCGAGACGCCGATCGTGGCCGCCGACGGCCGCGCCCTGGTGCGCGCGCTGCGCGTGCACGGCAAGCTCGAACCGGCCTTTGTGGAATCCGCCACCGACATGCCCGCCGCGGTGCGCGCGCGCGTCAAGGATGGCGACGTGGTGATCTGCATGGGCGCCGGGTCGGTGGGCGGCGTCGCGCCCGCCTTGGCCGGCACGGGAGGGGGCGAGTGAACATGGCCGATTTGCGTTCCATGGTGCGCGGTGAGCTGCGGAACGATGAGCCGATGGCACGGCACGTGTCGTGGCGCGCCGGCGGCGCTGCACGGCATTTCTTCAAGCCCGCGGACCTCGACGACTTGGTCGCATACCTGCCCACGGTGCCGCGCGATCAGCCGCTGTTGTTCGTCGGCCTGGGCAGCAACCTTCTGGTCCGCGATGGCGGGTTTCACGGCACGGTGGTGCTCACCACGCCGGCGATCCACGGTCTCGCGCTCGAGGCCGGGGACCAGGCCATCGTCGTCGCGGGCGCCGGCGTGGCCTCACCGCATGTGGCCAAGTTTGCTGCGAAAAACGGCCTGGTCGGCGCCGAGTGGCTGGCCGGCGTGCCGGGCACCGTCGGCGGTGCGCTGGCCATGAACGCCGGGTGCTACGGCACCGAGACCTGGGAGCAGGTCGTCGACTGCCAGACCATCGACCGCGACGGGCGCCTCCACACCCGCACCGCAGCCGACTACGAGATCGGCTATCGGCACGTCGCCGCTCGCGCGGCGAGTGAGGAGAGAGGAGAGAGGAGTGAGGGCGCTGGTGAAGCGTCGCAAGCAAAGCCTCCTCACCCCTCACCCCTCACCCCTCCCGAAGAGTGGTTCGTCTCCGCGCGCTTCCGCTTCACGCCCGGCGATGCGGCCACCGCGCAATCCAAGATCAAGGAACTGCTCGCCAAGCGCATGGCCAGCCAGCCGCTGGACAAGCCCAACGCCGGCTCGACCTTCCGCAACCCGCCGGGCGACCATGCGGCGCGATTGATCGAATCCTGCGGCTTGAAGGGCTTCACGATCGGCGGCGCGCAGGTGTCCACCAAGCACGCCAACTTCATCGTCAACACCGGCAGCGCCACCGCCGCGGACATCGAATCGCTCATCGACCATATGCAGGCGACGGTGAAGCAGAAGACCGGCGTGGACCTGGTGCGCGAAGTGCGCATCGTGGGGGATGCCAAGTGATCCACCGCCAAACCCCAGCACTGGCGCGGCGTTCCAGCCCCTTTCGCCACGGTCACCGCGCCGGTGCTTGGCTTTGCACTTTGGAATCAGAACTTCTGGAACACAGAGATCAGAGAGAGGTTGGAGGGCACGGAGATAAAGGCGGAGTTTTCTCCCCCATCTCCCAAGACTCTGTGAACTCCGTGTCAAAGATTCTAAAACTCAACGAATCATGAAACACCTCGGAAAAGTCGCCGTCCTGATGGGTGGCTCCAGTGCGGAGCGGGAGATTTCGCTGCTCTCCGGCAACGGCGTGCTCGCGGCCTTGAAGGAGAAGGGCGTGGATGCGCACGCGTTCGACCCGGCGGTGCACTCGTTGTTCGACCTGCCGCGCGAGAAGTTCGACCGCGTGTTCATCGCGCTGCACGGCCGCTTTGGCGAGGACGGCACGCTGCAGGGTGTGCTGGAGACGCTGAAGATTCCCTATACCGGTTCCGGCGTGATGGGCTCGGCGATCGCGATGGACAAGTGGCGCACCAAGCTGGTGTGGCAGGCCGCCGGCATCCCGACGCCGAAATACCAGATCGTCAACCGCGAGACGGACTTCGCCGCGCTCATCGACCAGCTCGGCCTGCCGCTGATCGTCAAGCCGGCGCGCGAGGGCTCGTCCATCGGCGTGACCAAGGTGATGTCGGCCGCCGACCTGCCCGCCGCGATCGAACTGGCCATCAACCTCGACCCGCTGGTGATCGCCGAGGAGTTCGTTGAAGGCGACGAACTGACCGGCGCGGTGGTCGGCGAAGAAGCCCTGCCGCTGATCCGCATTGAGGCGCCGAAGGACTCCGGCTACGACTACAAGAACAAGTACTTCACCGACGATGTGAAGTACCACTGCCCGTCGGGCATCCGCGCCGACCTGGAAGAGCGCATCCGCTCGATGACCTTGAAGGCGTTCCGCGTATTGGGCTGCGCCGGCTGGGGGCGCGCCGACATGATGCTGGCCGAGGATGGCCGCATCGGCTTCCTGGAAATGAACACCTCGCCGGGCATGACGGGTCACTCGCTGGTACCGATGGCGGCCAAGGCCGTCGGCATGGGCTACCCCGACCTGTGCGTGCGCATCCTGTCCTTGGCGAGCCTGAAAGGTTGATCGTGAACGCACGCACCCGGACCACGCAATCCTCGGCACCGCCCGCCCCCCTCACGCGCCGCCGCGGCGTCGTGATCGCGGCGGGTGCGCTGGCGTTTGTGCTGTCGCTGGCCGCGGTGTGGGCCGCGATGGCCCTGCTGTCCAAGGAACGCAGCAAGTGGCTGCCGGTGCGCGAGGTGGCGTTCAGCGGCGAGTTCAAGCGCGTGGATCCGGATGCGTTGAAGCGCATCGGCGCCGCCATGCAGTCGATGGGCGGCTCCCTGCTCACCGTCGACCTGGCGCAGGTGCGCGCGGCGGTCAAGGAAGTGCCCTGGGTGCGTGAGGCGACGGTATCGCGCCGCTTCCCGGGCACCATCGTCGTCGGCGTCGAGGAGCACGAACCGTTCGCGCGCTGGGAACCGGCCGAGTCGCCCGAGGAAGACGCGCTGGTGAGCGTGGCCGGCGAGGTGTTCCGTGCCGAGTCCGCCGATGCCCTGCCCCTGCTGGGCGGGCCGCGCGACAGCGCGCGCGAGGTATTGGCCGCCTTCCGCGCGTTCCATGCCGAGGCCGAGCGCGCCGGCGTGCGCCTGGCTGCCGCGCGCCTGTCCGCCCGGCGCGCCTGGCTGCTCACGCTCGACAACGGCACCACGCTGGCGCTGGGCCGCAGCGATGCGCAACCGCGCCTCGACCGCTACCTGCGCGTGCAGGCCGCGATGGCGAGCCTGCGGCAGGCCGGCCTCGCCATCGACCTGCGTTACGCCAACGGCATCGCCGTCTCCCCTTCCGCCAACGCCCAATCCTCCAACAAAGGCAAATCGTGAAACGCGAATTCGAGCTGGGACAACTCATGAACAAGCCACGCGAAACGAAGCAGCTGCTGGTCGCCCTCGACATCGGCACCTCGAAGATCGTCGCCATCGTCGGCGAGGTGCTGCCGGAGGGCACGCTCGCGGTGCTGGGCATCGGCCAGCATCCGTCCAAGGGCCTGAAGAAGGGCGTGGTGGTCAACATCGAAGCCACCGTGGCGGGCATCCAGCGCGCGCTGGAAGAGGCCGAGCTGATGGCCGACGTGAAGATCCGCGACGTCATCACCGGCATCGCCGGCTCGCACATCAAGAGCTTCAACTCCCACGGCATGGTCGCCATCAAGGACAAGGAAGTCAGCCAGTGGGATGTCGACCGCGTGGTCGAGACCGCGCGCGCGGTGAACATCCCGATGGACCAGCAGATCCTGCACATCCTGACCCAGGAATACATCATCGACGGGCAGGAGGATGTGAGGGAGCCGGTGGGCATGAGCGGCGTGCGCCTGGAGGTGAAGGTGCACATCGTCACCGGCGCGGTGTCGGCGGCGCAGAACATCATGAAGTGCGTGCGCCGCTGCGGGCTGGAGGTCAAGGACCTGGTGCTGCAACCGCTGGCGTCCTCGATCGCGGTGCTGTCGCAGGACGAGAAGGACCTGGGCGTGTGCCTGGTCGACATCGGCGGCGGCACCACCGACATCGCGGTGTTCACCGGCGGCGCCATCCGCCACACGGCGGTGATCCCGATCGCCGGCGACCAGATCACCAACGACATCGCCATGGCGTTGCGCACGCCGACCAAGGACGCCGAGGACATCAAGATGAGCCACGGTTGCGCGCTCCGGCAGCTGGCCAGCCCCAACGACGTCATCGAGGTGCCCGGCGTGGGCGACCGCGATCCGCGCCAGATGTCGCGGCAGACGCTGGCCGAGGTGATCGAGCCGCGCGTCGAGGAACTCTATTCGCTGATCCAG
>JAEUMZ010000159.1 GCA_016790765.1 Betaproteobacteria bacterium | reverse complement strand
TCCCCGCTGAACACCAAGCGCGCCGCAGCAGCGATCAGCCCGACCAGTCCGGCCATGCCGTAGAACAGCGGCAGGGCGGAATCAAAGAATCGGGAATCAAACGGCCCAACGGCCAACGCGTGCACGGCTCCGGTGAAGATGCCGACTGCCGACATCAGCAGCAAGGGTGGAGATACAAGGACGTAGGCAATCCACAGGACAATCCTTCCTGGCCTTGAATCGACGATGCGGCGTGCGTTCTTCACGAAATCTGGCGATTCAGCACTCCACCGTCCTCACACTCACCGTCACCGCCAACCCGCCCAGCGACGTTTCCTTGTACTTGGTCTGCATGTCCGCGCCGGTGCGCTTCATGGTTTCGATCGCCTGGTCCAGCGACACCATGTGCGATCCGTCGCCCAGCATGGCCAGCGAACAGGCGTTGATGGCCTTCACCGCACCCATGGCATTCCTTTCGATGCAGGGGATCTGCACCAGCCCGCCGATTGGGTCGCAGGTCATGCCGAGGTGGTGTTCCAGTGCGATCTCGGCGGCGTTCTCGATCTGCGCGTCGCTGGCACCCAACGCCGCCGCCAATCCCGCGGCCGCCATCGCCGCGGCGGAACCCACTTCCCCCTGGCAGCCGACTTCAGCGCCGGAGATCGAGGCGTTCTTCTTGCACATGGCGCCCACCGCCGTGGCGGCGAGGAAGAAGCGCTCGAAGCCCTCGTTGGTCGGATCGCGAAAATCGTTGTAGTAGCGCAGCACTGCCGGCACCACGCCGGCCGCGCCGTTGGTGGGGGCGGTCACCACGCGGCCGCCGGCGGCGTTTTCCTCGTTGACCGCGATGGCGTAAACGCTCACCCAGTTCATCGCGCCCTCGGAGGAATGCGTGGCGGATTTGCGCAGGCGTTCGGCGATGCCGCGCGCGCGCCGCTGCACCTTCAAGCCCCCGGGCAGCGTGCCGTCGGTCGCGAGGCCCTGGTCGATGCAGGCGAACATGGTGTCCTTGACGCGCCGCATGAACTCGCGCGCCGCGGTTTCGCCGTGCAGGGCCGCCTCGTTGTCCATCAGGAGCTGCTGCACGCGCCGCTGCTTGGCGGCTGCCTGCGCGAGCAAGTCGTCAAAGGTGTCGAACGGGTGCGGCACGCTGGATTCCACGCCGCGCGGGCTGCCGACGAACGCCTCGTCGGTATCGACCACGAAGCCGCCGCCGATGGAATACATTTCGCGCTCGGCCAGCGTGTGGTTGGCGTCGTCGAAGGCGGCAAAGCGCATGCCGTTCGAATGCACCGGCAACAGGTCCACGCGGTTGAAGATCAGTTGGTGCCCGCTGTCGAAGGCGATGCGCCGCCGGCCGAGGAGGTTGATTTCGCGGTTGGCGGCAATGGCGTGCACGCGTGCTCCCACGTTGCCGGTATCGACGCCATCCGGCACCTCGCCTTCCAGGCCCAGCAGGATGGCCACGTCGGTGCCGTGCCCGTGGCCGGTGTGCGCAAGCGATCCGTACAACTCCACCTCCACGCGCGCAATGCGCTCGAACACCGCCGGTTCCAGCTCGAACAGGAAGCGCCGCGCCGCGCGCATCGGGCCCACGGTGTGCGAGCTCGATGGCCCGATGCCGATCTTGAACATGTCGAACAGGGAGATGTACATGGCGTGCCCGAGTCGCGTATGAGGGGGCCATTATCCGCGAAGCGGCGGCTGCACCGGTGAATGCCATGGACTACAAGGAGAAACACAAGCACGGGTGCGGCGTTCCAGCCGGTTTGCCGCCAGTCGCCGCACCAGTGCTGGGGTTTTGCCATCCGTGCGCTCGTCCCGCTATGCTCGGCGCATGAACATCGTGAAGTTCCTCGTCGCAATTCTGGCCGTGGCGGTCGCCGCGTGCGGCAAGACGCCCGCGCTGCCCGCACTGGCCCCCGGCGACACCGTGCTCGCATTCGGCGACAGCCTCACGCACGGCACCGGTGCGACGCCCGCGCAGGCGTATCCGGCGCAACTCGCCGCGCTGATCGGGCGCAAGGTGGTCAACGCGGGCGTGCCCGGCGAGATCAGCGCCGACGGCCTGGCGCGCCTGCCCGAGGCGATCGAGGAGCACCAGCCGAAGCTCCTGATCCTCTGCCATGGCGGCAACGATTTCCTGCGCAAGCTCGGCGACGAGACGGCGGCGGCCAATGTGCGCGCCATGATCCGCCTTGCGCAGTCGAAGGGCATCAGCGTGGTGCTGATGGCCACGCCCAAGCCGGGCTTGTCGGTGGCGCCACCGAAGTTCTACGCCGAGATCGCCCAGGAGTTTGCACTGCCGTTCGAAGGGGACGTGCTCGGCGAGGTGCTCTCGGACAGCGGACTCAAGTCCGACCTCGTCCACCCCAACGCGGCCGGCTATGCGCGCATGGCCGAGGCGTTGTCCAAGCTGCTCAAGAAGGCCAAGGCGATTTGATGCGGGCGTGACCTGCGTGGCATTTGTGTGGATGCCGGGAACCGCTTTGTGCCGGTTTGTGCAACCCGGGAACCCTGGCGCCTGCCCAAGGTAATACGATGACGGTGCCTGCAACGCGCCGCCCATCGAACGTCGACCCACAGGAGTCCGCCATGAACACCCGCCACCCGTCCCCTGCCTTGCGTGCCACCTTGATCGGATTGGCCGCCTTCGCCTTCACCGTGCCGGCACAGCACGCCGCCGCCGGCAACCTCTGGTACAACAATCCGCATGAGTCGATTGCGGTGCCGCTGGAATCGCATGCGCTTGGCGTGACGCGCGCCAAGCAATTCCTCGCGGCAGGCGCTGTTGCGAAGGCCGAGGCGGCGCTGAAGAAGATCATTGCGCGCTTCCCGACTTCCACCGAGGCGCATGCGCTGCTGGCACGCCTGTATGCCGAGCAGGGCAAGGCCGAACTGGCCAGCCTCCACGCTGCGCTGGCACAGCGCGCCGGCTAGTCGCGCGCCGGCCCCGCCCCGGTTCAACGCAGCAACCAGAGGCCGGTGGCGAGGTTGGCCACGCCGAGCACCATGAGCGTGGCCTGCGTCCATTGGCGAAAGTCCGCGTCGCTCATGCGCTCGAGCACGCGGCGCGAAGCGGTGGTGCCGGTGAAGGCCAGAAGGACGCAGGTTGCCGCCAGGACCAGCGAGAGGGATTGCGCCAGATCCGCACGCGTGGCCACACCGAGCCAGATCGTCACGCCGCCAAAGTAGAGGATCTTCACCGCGTGCCCGAAGGACTGCGTGATCGCCTTGGTCGCCACCACACCCTTGCGATCAAGGCGCGAACGGACAAAGAACACGTCGAGCAGCGGCCCCGAGACACCGGCCATCAGTTGCACGGCGGTGCAGATGAAGCCACACAGCGCCGGTTGTTGCGGCCGGTCCACGTTGAGGTGCAAGCGTTCGGGCAACACCAGGCTCACGAACGGCGTGAGGCCCAGCAGGATGTAGGCTACCGGTTTGCTCACGACCAGCTGCACCGCCGTGAACAGCGCCAGCGCACCGAGCGATCCCAGCGCATACCCCTTGAAGATTCGCACATCGATATGCGCGCGCCACAACCAGGCGCGCCAGCCGTTGGAGGCGAGCTGCGTGATGCCATGCAGCAGCATCGCCGCCGGCAGCGGCAGTAGCGCCAGCAGCACCGCCATCAGGATCATGCCCCCCGCCATGCCCAGGACGCCGGAGATGAA
Source organism: Betaproteobacteria bacterium (assembly GCA_016790765.1). Classification (GTDB taxonomy): domain Bacteria; phylum Pseudomonadota; class Gammaproteobacteria; order Burkholderiales; family Usitatibacteraceae; genus UKL13-2. The sequence continues at coordinate 16,774 of JAEUMZ010000159.1, read as the reverse complement.
CGACGTCACCAGGACAGTGACGGCGATGGCGGCGAAGGTCAGCGCGGAGGTCATCGCGGCATCATAGCCTGCGCCTCCCGGGAATCAGGTCTACACTCTCAAGGCAAGCCCGGAGGCCCGAATGAGAATCCACGCGATCGTCCTGTGTTGCGCCACCCTGGTTCCGGCGCTGGCGCCCGCAGCGCCCGCCAAGGCGGCCGGGACGCACACGGTTGACTTGTGGCTCGCGCACAATCTGGTGCGCATCGACGACGTGCGATTCACGCGCGCGACGGACGCGATCCTGGCGTTGCAGCGCGAGCGGGTCGCCAGCGTGCGGGTGCTGGTGTGTCCGCTGACTTATCGCGAGAACGTGGACCGGCTGGTCGATGCGTTGATCGCCGCCGACATCAGCATCGCGCAAACCAAGCGGCTGGAAAGCCGCGAGTACAGGTGCGCGGACAACGCCAGGGTCGAGACGCGCGCCGCCAGTTGATTCAGCGCGCCCGTTATCGCGCCGGCGCGATCCGCGTCGCGATGTTGACGTTGCACAACTCGACATGCCCCGCCGGCACCTTGAACCACGGCCCGGGCCGGTTGCGCAGCGCCTCGGTCAATGCCGCGAACAAGGGCGTGTCGGTGCGGATCACTTCCACGTTCGTGCGCTCGGCGGGCGGCACGTCGGCGGCCACGCGCACCGACTTGATCGGTACGCGCTGCTCGGCCTTTTCATAGAAGCCCAGCGCCCCCGTCCCGCGCGGGAGCGCCGACAGGTGCTGGATGCCCTGCACTACGCGTCCGACCACGGTGATGTTGCGGTCCAGGTGGCGCGGCGCGTGGCCGGTTACCGCGTACAGGCTCATGCCGGACCCGGAATCGTCCTCGGTGCCGCGCCCCACGCCGACCATGGCATAGCAGTGCGTGAGCCAGGCTTCGTTGGTCTTCGGGTCGCGTGCCGACGGGAATCCGTTGGAATGCCCGACTTCCGGGGCATACCCGTCCACGTCCCGCAGTCGCGCAAAGGGCGGCAGGTCCTTCGCATCCTTGAACCGCATGCTGTACTCGGCCGCCAGCTTGCTTTTCGCCGACTTGACGGCCCGCGGGTTCTTCTCGTCCGGGTCCCCCCATTGCGCCACGTAATTGTCGTGGCTGCGGATCACGGCCAGGCCGTCGAAGTACTTCTCGCGCGCCAGTGCCTTGATGTTCTCCGCATGGCGCGGGGCGAAAGCCGGGGCCAGCTCGATGACCACGCGACCGGCCGGCAAGTCCAGGTACAAGGTGTTCTCGACATCGACGCCGCGCCAGTCGGCGGGCTTGGCGGTCGCCAGCACGTCGCCATACCCCGGCCGCGCCGGCACGGCCTGTGCAAGGACCTGCGACACGAAAAACCCGGCGCACAGCGCGGCAATGCAATCAACCCGTCTCATGGCGATCCCGTCCCCCTTGTTTGGCGCGATACAGCGCCTCGTCGGCGCGCTTGATGATGGCGTCGAGGTCCTCGCCCGGCGTATTGAGGTCCGCGGCGCCCATGCTGAAGGTGAGCTGGTGGCTCGCGCTCCAGCCTTCCACGTCGAGCTGGCGCATCGCAAGCCTCAGGCGCGTGAACACCTGCGGCGCCTGCGCGATGTCGGAGCCGGGCATCACCAGCATGAACTCTTCCCCCCCGTAACGGCCGAGGCGGTCGTTGCTGCGCAGCTGCTGCTGGCACAGGGTGGCGAACGCCGTGAGCACCTTGTCGCCGACGGCGTGGCCGTGCTCGTCGTTGATCGGCTTGAAGTGGTCGATGTCGATGAGCGCGATCACCAGCTTTTGCTGGTGGGTCAGCGCCTGGTGGTATTGCCCGCGCGCAAACTCGATGATGCTGCGGCGGTTCGGCAGCCCGGTGAGGTCGTCGCGCAGGGCGAGGTCGGCGAAGCGGCGATTCTGCTGCCGCTGGCGCCAGATGTACCAGGACAGCCCGCCCAGCAACACGAGCAGCAGGGCGATGGTGAGCACCAGCACCAGGCGCCGCGCATCGCTCTCCTGCTGGCGCGCGCGCAGGAGCGCGTTCTCGGATTCCTTCTGCTTGATGTCGAAGCGCGCCTTGATTTCCTTTTCGTCCTTTTCGCGCGATTCGCGCGCCAGGGCCTGGTCGGCGTCACGCAAGGCACGCTGGGCCTTGTAGGCGCGGTCGTACTCGCCGAGCCGCGCATAGGTCTCCGCCGCCGAGGACAGCGCATTGGCCTTGATCCAGGCCGAATCCGACTTCTCGGCGATGGTCTCGACGGCGTGCAGGGCATCGAGGCTTTCGCGCTTGCGGTCGAGCTCGGCGAGCGCCGCCGCGCGCGCGCGCTGCACGTTGAATTGCATGGTCGATTCACCGGAGGCGGCAAAGGCAGCCAGCGCCTTGTCGAGTTCGACCAGGGCCTCGAGCCACTTCTTCTCCTCGTTGGCCACCAATCCCAGGCGGTAGTGCGCGAACGCCTGCCCGATCGGGTCGCCGAGCGCGCGATACAGGGCCTCGGCGCGATCGAGATATTTGCGCGACTTCGGGAAATCCTTGAGCCGCTGGTGCACGGCACCCAGGTTGGCGTAGCTCGTGGCCAGCTCGTGCCGGCGCGTGCGCTCGGCATCGGGCGAGACCGCGCGTTCGTAGTAGGAGGCCGCCTTGCGCAGGTCCTCCACCGAGGAGCGTTCGTGGAAGTACGCATTGCCGATCGCCGCCAGCGTGAGCCGCGCGTTCACCGCATCGCCCAGGTCGGTGAACGCCTGGTGCGCCTTCGACAGCAGTTCCAGCGCATCCGCATCGCGGCCCATGAGGGAGAGGTCGAACGCCTTGGCCAGCAGCACGCCGTGGGCGGCACGCTTCAGGCCGGCCGCCTCGGCCACCGCCAACGCCTGGTCGTAGACGCGTTGCGATTCGACGAACTTGCCTTCGGAGGAAAGCTTGTAGCCCTTGACGGTCAGGAACTCGCACTCGGCCTGCGCACTCTTGAGTTCGCGCGCCAGCGGCAGGGCGGCATCGGCCGCCGTGGACATCGCATGGGTGTCCTCCAGTTGCGAAAGTGCCATGATCCTGAGGCGCAGCGCTTTCAATTGCGCCGCGCGGTCGGCGGCGCGGATCGCGCGCTCGTGCCAATCCGCCGCCTCCTTGAGCGCGGCGCGCGGGTCGTCGGCGACCTTGGCCTCCAACGCCTGCGTTTCGCGGTCCTCGGCCGTGAGGTTGCCCCACGCCATGGCCGGCGCGAGCAACAGCCCAAGGATGAGCCAGGCGCGCCTCATACGATCCCCAGGTCCAGCGGCCCGATGCGCTGCGCCTCGGCCACCGGCAGCGGCCGCGCAAACAGGTACCCTTGCGCCTCGTCGCATCCGCAGTCGGCCAGGAAGGCCAACTGCTCGCGCGTTTCGACACCTTCGGCGATGACGCGCAACTGCAGGCTGCGCGCCAGGCCGACGATGGCCTGCACGATGGCCGCGTCGTCGGCATCGGTGCCGATGTCGCGCACGAACGAGTGGTCGATCTTCAGATTGTCGACCTGGAAGCGCTTCAGGTACGCCAGGCTCGAAAAGCCGGTGCCGAAATCGTCGATCGACAGCTTTACCCCCAGGTCCTTGAGTCCGGCGAACACGCTCTGCGTTTCCGTGGTGTGTGCCATCAGCACGCTTTCGGTGATTTCCAATTCCAGCTGGCTGCCGTCGAGCGTCGCTGCCTCCAGCGCACGGCGCACGCGGTCGGGCAGGCGCGTGTCGAAGAATTGCCGTGCCGAGATGTTGACCGAGACCGACGCAAACGGCATGCCGGCCTCGTGCCAGCGCGTGAGCTGCCGGCAGGCCTCATCGATCACCCAGTCGCCGATCGGCATGATGAGCCCGCTGTCTTCCGCGATCGGAATGAACACGCCCGGTTCGACGGTGCCGTGTTCCGGGTGATGCCAGCGGATCAGCGCCTCGAAGCTCGCCACCGCGCCGCTGCGCAGGTCGATGCGCGGCTGGTAGTACAGCTCCAGTTGCTTGCGTGCGAGTGCATGGTGCAGGTCGTTTTCCAGCTTGAGGCGCTCCTGGCGCGCGTGGCTCATCGACGAGGCGTAGAACTGCACGTTGCGCCGGCCCTTCGACTTGGCGTGGTACATCGCCGCATCGGCTTGCGACAGGAGACGCAGCGGATCGTCGGCATCGGCCGGAAAGGAGGCCACGCCGATCGACGGCGTCACGCGCAGCTCCTGGCCGTCGCTGGTGACCGGCATCGAGAGCTCGCTCATCATCTTGGTCGTGATCGTCACCAGGTCGCCCGGCTGCGCATGGGAAAGCACGACGACGAATTCGTCCCCGCCGACGCGCGCCACGGTGTCGGAGTCGCGCAGGATGGTGGAGAGGCGCCGTGCCATTTCGCGCAGCACCTCGTCGCCCACCGCGTGGCCGAGCGTGTCGTTGATGTTCTTGAAGCGGTCGAGGTCGATGAACATCACCGCCAGTTGCCAGCCTTCGCGCTTGGCCTGCGCCAGCGACTGCACCAGCCGGTCGTTGAGCAGGCGCCGGTTGGGCAAGCCGGTCAGGACGTCGTGCAGGGCGATGTGCTGGGCACGCGCCTCGGCCTGCTGGCGGTCCTCCACTTCGTGCTTGAGGCGCTCGTTGGCCTGCTCCAGCGCCTGGGTGCGCTCGCGCACGCGCTGCTCGAGCTGCTCGTTGAGTTCGCGCAGGCTTTCGACGGCCTGGCGCCGCTCGGTCACGTCCTCGATGATCCAAATCGTCCCGCCCAGCGCCGGCGCACGCGGATCGACCGGCCGCGCCTGCAGGCGGCACCAGAACGACGTGCCGCTGCGATGGCTCATGCGCCGCTCGAGTTCGACCGCCTCACCTTGCGCAAGCCGCGGACCGACGGCGGCGCCGACCTCGGCGTATTCGGCGTCGCTCGGCCAGACCACCCGGCCGGGCTGGCCCGCCAGTTCGCCCGGGCCCCAGCCAAACAGTTCCTCGAAGGCCCGGTTGGCATGCTGGAACGCACGATCCTTGGTGAAAGCGATCCCCACCGAGGCGTTCTGCAGGATCGCCTCGTACTTGAGCAGCGTCTCATGCTCGTCCGCGGAAGGGGCCGCCGTCACATCGGCCACCGCGCCGGTGAGATTCTTCATTGGGTCCCGGACCGATCCAGGAGGGAATCGGCCCGCGCCTCCTTCAACTGGAGTTTGCGCCATTTCATGCCTCGTGCGCCACTTTTGCCATCCGCGGCTCCCTGAGATGTGGTGTCGCGCAAATGACCCCAAGTCGCTTCAGCGGGATTTCTGCGCGTCGCCCAACGTGCGGCTCATTTTCAGTTCGATCGGCTCCGCACCGGTCGTCAGCGGCGCGCCAGGCGCCGCGCGCGCGAATGCGGCGGCCTGTGGCCGCGCAGCCGCATCGATCGGCACGGCGACACCGTCCTGCCGCGTCCCGAGCCAGTACCCGCCAATCGCGGCGGCGGCCACGCCTGCCACGGCGACCCACCCGGCAGGCGAACCGCCGGCGCGGCGCGGCGCCGCAGCGCCGGGCAACCGGGCGGCCTTCAATGCCGCGGTGGTCGGCACTGCCGCCGGTCCCGCGTCGTCCTGCTCGACCAGGGCCTCGGCCTTGCGGCGTTCCTCGCCGGCAATGGCCGCGATTTTTTCAGCCTTGGCACGACGTTCTGCGGCTTCGCGTGCCTTGCGTTGGGCGGCCACGCGCACCTCGGCCGTCTTTCTGAGCTGCTGCTCGGCTTCGGCGTGCTGCGCGGCCGCATCGGCTGCGCGGCTTTCCATGTCCGCCTTCCCGGACTCCGCCTGTGCCGCGGCAGCCTCGGCCGCCACCCTGGCCTCGGCCTGCTCGCGTGCCTTTTCCTCCGCCCGGACGCGTTCGGCGGCCGCGCGCGTGGCCTCGACGCTGGCGCGCTCGCGTGCGCGCGCGGCATCCGCCGCGGCGCTTTCCGCCGCCGCCCTGTCGCGCGCCAGCGCCGCCAGCTCGATTTCCTTGTCGCGGCGCGATTCGAACTCCGCCGTGCGCGTCGACTCACTGCCTGCGAGGGTTTGGGCGGCGGTCACCGCCGCATGCTCGGCTGCCAGGCGGGCGTCGATCGAAGCCTGCAGCGACTGGCCGGCCGCGGCGTTTTTCAAGGCCAGGGCCGTCGCCGCCTGTTCGGCTGCCAAGCGGTCCGCCTGAGCCTTGGCGGCAATGTCTTCCGCCTTGCGCTTGCGCTCGAGTTGCGCCGATAGCTCGGTTTCCACTTGCAGGCGTGCCGCCGCCTTGGCCTGCAAGGCGCGCTCCTGCTCGGCCAGCTTCAGTGCCGCGGCTTCCGCATCCGCCGCCGCCTTGGCGCTGGACAAGGCGGTGGCCTCCAGCGCCGCTTCGCGCTTGAGCTGCTCGCTGGCACGCCGCTGTGCCGCCGTGGCCTCGGCCGCGCGCGCGCGTTCGCGCTCGGCCACTGCGCGCGCCGCCTTTTCACGCCGCTCGATGGCGGCACGCGTCTCGTCCTCCGCCTTGCGCGCCAGCTCGGCCGCGGCATCCGCGGCCGCCTCGCGGGCCAGCCGCGCTTCCACCTCGTCCGCCAGTTCGCGTTCGCGCGCCGCCAGCGCTTCCTGCTCCTGCCGCAGTTTTTCGGTTTCCGCGAGCCGCGACTCGGCCAGGGCCTTGAGGGCGCGCTCGGCGACCCGCTTCCTTTCGGTCGCTTCCAGGGCCGCTTGGCCTGCCACCTCCTTGCGCTCCGCGGCCGACTGCGCGGCCTGTTCGGCGGCGAGTTTTCCCTCCAGCATGCGCGCGGCTTCCTGCTCGGCCTCGGCGCGCGCCTGAGCCTCCTGCGCGGCCTTGGCCTCGGCCTTGCCGCGCGCCTCGGCCGCGTCCATGGCCTGCCGCTCCAATCCGGCGCGCGCCAGTGCGGCTTCCTTGACCTGCGTCTCGGCGGCCTTGCGTTGCTCGGCGGCGCGGCGTGCGTTGTCTTCCTCGCGCAGCCGCGACTGCGCAGCCAACGCAGCCTCGTGCTCGAGGACGAGCGACTGCTGCAGTTTTTCGTTGAGCGCGTTCTCCTCGGCGATGCGCGCTTCGCGTGCCTTCTTCGCCTCGATCTCGGCCTTGGCAAGCTCGGCGGCGCGCTGCATCTCGTCCTGCTCGGCCAGCAGCCGCGCCCGCGCCGCGGTTTCGAGGTCCTTCTCGACCTTGAGCCGCGCCAGCGCTTCATCGATGGCGCGTGCCTCGGACTCGGCGCGTTCGCGCGCCTGGTCGGCAACACGCTTCTCGGCCGCAATGCGTTCGACTTCGGCCTTCGCGGCGCGCGACTCCTCTTCTTCGCGCGCCTTCGCAACCTCGATGAGCGCGGCCTCGGCCTTTTCCTTGGCGGCCGCCTGTGCGGCCAATGCCTGCTCGGCCGCCTGTTTCTGCTGCGCGGCACCGATCAGCCGCTGCTCGGCCGCGATGCGCTCCCGGATGGTGCGCTCGATGGACTGCTCGGCATCGGCGCGGTCCAGCGCAGCCTGGGTCGCCTCGTGGAAGGCGGCCAGCCGCGCTTCGGTGGCCTGCTTCTTGTCCATTTCCATCGCCAGCGATTGCGCGACCGCCTTCAGCGCTTCGCGTTCGGCGCCGGCGCGTTGCTCGGCGCGCAGGCCTTCCTCGAGTTCGGCGGTCACCGCCGGGTCGGCCGTTGCCGGGGCGTCCGCCTCGGCCAACTGCTGCTTGCGCAGTTCTTCGGCGCGCCTCAATGCATCGAACAGCTTGCTCACGTGTTGGTGTCCCCTCCAGGGCGGATGATACCGAAGGCGCGGCGGCATAGAATACGGCACACGCCCAGCCGAGGTTTCCACGCATCGCATGCCGCCCCGCCATCCTTCCATCGCCACGCGGATCCTCGTCACCGGCGGCACGTTCGACAAGCACTACGATGCGATCAAGGGCGAGCTGACGTTCAAGGAATCGCACCTGCCGGCGATCCTCGCGCAATCGCGCGTCACGGCGCCGGTCGAGATCCAGGTGCTGCAGTTGATCGACAGCCTGCACATGACCGACGCGCACCGCGCGCAGGTGCTCGGCGCCTGCCGGGACGCGCCGGAGCGCGCGCTGATCGTCGTGCACGGCACCGACACCATGCGCGAGACTGCGGCGGTGGTCGGCGCGGCGGGGCTGGACAAGGCGATCGTCTTCACCGGTGCCATGGTGCCGTTCTCGGTGCAGGGCTCCGATGCGTTGTTCAATCTCGGGTTTGCGTTTGGCGCGGCGCAACTGCTGCCCGCCGGCACCTACGTGGCGATGAATGCGCGCGTGTTCGGCTGGGACGACGTGGCCAAGAATCGCGCCGAAGGAGTGTTCGAACCGGGCGCAGCAGGCGGCGCCGGGCCGGGCCGGTAGAATAGGACCAAGCGCAACGGTCACGGGAGGCGACGGTGCTCGGCAAGCTGGGGGATCTCCTCAACAAGGATGTCGGTTCGATCGTGAAGGACGCCGGCAAGGTGCTCAATGCCGATGTCGGCGACATCGTCAAGGGCGCCGGCAAGGTCCTCAGCACGGACGTCAAGGATCTGGTCAAGGACAAGCCGGCCGCAACCGAGGACGCGCAGGAGGCGGCACGGCGTGCCGCAGAGGCCAAGGCGGCGGCAATCGCCGCCGCAGCGGGCAAGGCGATCGCATCGCAGGCACCGTCCGCGCGGCCGGCGCCCGTGGCCAAGCCGGCCGATGCCCTGGCCGGCGACAAGACCATGGCGCTGCCCAAATTCGACCCCGACGCCACGCTGCAGCTCAATTCACCCCCGCTCGCGGGCTATGCGCCGCCCGAACCTGCCGCCCCCGCGCAGGCCGCGCCGGCGCCCGCGGCGGCTGAACCCCCGCGCAGCACCAGCCCGCTGGCGCCGCCGCCGGCCGCTGCGGTACCGGGCGTGGCGGTCAATGCCAGCGCGGCGGTGCCCATCCTCAACGATGAAACCACGCATCGCAAACGCCGCCCGATGCCCCAGGGGACGAGCCTTGCGCAGTTGCTGCCGCACGAGGTCGGCGACTTCAGCCGGCCCCAATCGATGCCGTCCGGTGAGATCGCTAGCGACACGGTCTCCACGAACTACGGCGGCGGCGGCGAAACGGTCGTCGTCCGGCTGGCCTTGTGCTGGGATGCCGACGAGGCGCGCGAGCCGCTGGAGCGGCTGGTGCGCGATGCCGGGGAACGCGTCCGCATTGCTCCCGACCGCAGCTGGGTGCTGGCCGAAACGCCGCAGGGCGTGACGTTTGCCTGGACGCGAGAGGCGTATTCCTATTCAGCGACCGCGGCCAAGGGGCTCGGGCCGCTCACGCGTTTTCTCTGGGCCTTTCCGTACTGACGCGTTACCCACGCGCAAGCGCTTCGAGCTGGTCCGCCAGCGCGCGAACCGGCAAGTCCTGGTCGAACACGTGCTGCCGTCCGGCTTGCAGCCGGGCGCGAAAGTCCTCCCGCAGGCTGGTGTCCGCCGCAATCGCGATCGCCTTGTCCACGTAGTCCGCCCGATCATTGGCGACCAGGTCGGCCACGCCGGCCTGGTGCAGCATCGCCAGCGTCTGCCGGCCGCGCATGAAGCGTCCCGGCAGGGTCACGATCGGCGCGGCGACCGCCAGCGCATCGAGCGAAGTGTTGCCACCGGACCAGTGGAGCGTGTCGAGCACCACGTCGGACTGTGCAAGCACGGCGCGAAAACCGGCCTCGTTCTGGCGCGGCACGAAGCGGAAGCGGCCGCGCGCATCGATGCCGCGCTGCTCCGCCCGCATCGCGATGCGGCGCGAGAACGCCGCGCTGATGGCCGGGTAGCCGGCCTGGAAAAACAGCAACACGGCGTTGCTGTCGCGTTCGGCGATGTCCAGGAACAGGTCATCGTTGTCCGGGTGGATCTTGAACAGCGACTGCGGGCACGCATAGGCATGTGCACCGGCCGGCAGCCGCAAGGCATCGCGCGAAATGCCGGCCACCGCCAACGGCCGCGCATAGCGCGTGCCGATGCCGGGCAGGCAGACCAGGCGCTCGGCATAGTGTGACGACGCATCCAGCGGCTCCATGGCGGCACACCCGAAGAACACGTCGATTTCCCGGCTCCCGGTCGTGACCGGGTGACCCCATGCGACACATTGCAGCGGCGCGAGGCGAAGCTGCGCCAGCAGGCAGTTCATGGCGCCCATGCCCACCTCCGGATAAATCAGCACGTCCAGCCCTGCGTCGCGCACTGCACGCGCGACCTCCAGCGCGCCGCCGCGCAACACGTCGAACCGGTCGGCCGCAGCCTGCAGGCGGCGGCCCAACTCATCGGGCGCCCATCCGGTGCTGAACACCACGCGCTCGAACCGCGCCGGATCGAGATCGCTGACCCAGCGCTCGAAATAGTTGCCGATCGTGCATTGGCGGAAGAAGCTCGACAGGAAGCCGACGCGGATGCGCGGGCCCGGCCGCCGGCGCGTCGGCACCAGCCACTGCGGTGCACACTGCTCGATGCGCGACCGGACCAATTGTGCATAGCGGCGCTGCAGGGGCAGGTCATTCTCGCCATGGTAGGCAAGCAGGAAATTCGAATGCGCCAGAGAGAACAGGTCGGCCTCGTTCGCCGCCCACGCGGCGTCGGCCTCCAGCGCGTCCAGGCCCTGCGCGTAGCGTTCGCGCAGCGCCTGGATGTGCGCGCCCGATTCGGTGATCTGGGGCAAGGCCAGCGCCGCACGCGCGCGGCGCGAGGCCGACGGCGGTGACGGCGTTGGGTGGCGATTGACCTCCAGTGCCGCAGCGTCCTCGCCGAGTTCGCCCAACACGAATCCGAGCAGGGACAGTGCACCCTCATCGTCGGGCGCGCGCGCCAGCAAGCCGGACAGGCAGTCGCGCGCGGTGTTGAAGTCGAACGTCTCGGCGGCCAGCGCCCCCAGCGCGCGCAGGGCGCCGGCATGGGCGGCATCGAGGGACAACGCGGCGCGGAAGTTTTGCGCCGCACGCGCCACCTCCCCGTCTTGGGCGCGCAGCCGTCCGGCATGCACCCAGGCGTCCGCCGACGCCGCCGCAGCGGCGTAACGCTCCCAGGCCTCCAGCGCAGCCGCCGCGTTGCCGGCGGCCGAGTGCTGGTGCGCGAGGTGAAACCAGGCATCGGCCGACTGTGCGTCGATGGCCGTCGCGCGTTCGAGCGCCGCGATCGCGCCGGGGGCATCGCCCAGGGCCACGCGCATCTGCGCGTGCAACAGGTGAAAGGGGGCGAACGCGTCCGCGCCAAGCGGAACCATGCGGTCGAGGATTCCAAGCGCGGTGGCGTGCCGGCCCAGCGCCGCCTCGCACTTGGCGAGGCAGAATTGTGCGTCCAGGTTGGAAGGATCCTGCGATGCGGCGGCGGCCGCAATCGCGTGCGCCTCCGCGGACCGCGCGTCCGCAATCAGCGCGTCGATGCGCCCGACATCAATCACTCGCCGACCGGCAGGACCAGGCCGTGCTTGCGGATCAGCTGCTCGAGTTCCGTGCCTTCCATGGCCGCCCGGCAGTAGAAGCCCTGGAATTCGTCGCAGCCCTCGGCGCGCAGGGACTGGTACTGCCCGACGTCCTCGACGCCCTCGGCGACCACGCGCATCGAAAGGCCGTGCGCCATCGCGATGACGGCGCGGGTGATGGCCAAGTCATCGCGGTTGTGCGGCAGGTCGCGCACGAACGCGCGGTCGACCTTGAGGATGTCCACCGGCAGCTTCTTCAGATACGACAGCGAGGAATACCCGGTGCCGAAATCGTCGATCGACAAGCGCACGCCGAGCTTGCGCAGCGATTCGAGCAGCAGCACGGCCTCGTCGACATTGCGCATGACCGCGGTTTCGGTGATCTCCAACTCGATCATCGCCGGGTTGGCGCCGGTGCGCTTGAGGGCCGAGGACAACTTGGCAAACAATTCCTCGTCGGCGATCTGCTTGGCCGACAGGTTGACGGCGATGGTGAACGCCGGCAGCCGCGACTCCTGCCAGGCGCGCGCCTGGCGGCACGCCTGTTCGATGATCCATTCGCCGAGCACGACGATGAAATTCGAATCCTCGGCGATCGGGATGAAGCGGTCGGGCCCCAGCACGCCGAGCTCCGGGTGGTGCCAGCGGATCAGCGCCTCGACGCCCAGCATGCGGCCGTTGCCGAAATCGATCTTCGGCTGGTAATAGAGCCGGAATTCGCCGGCCTCGAGCGCGCGGCGCATGCCCTTTTCGATCTCGAAGCGCTCCTGCGCGGACTGTCCGAGTTCCGGCGCATAGAGCGCGGTGCGATGGCGTCCCATCTCCTTGGCGCGGTACATGGCGAGGTCCGCGTTCGCCAGCAGCGTGGCGGGGTCGGCGCCGTCCTGCGGGAAGTTGGCGATGCCGATGCTCGCCGACACCGCCACCTCGTGCGTGAGCAGGGTCATGGGCGCGTGGATGCGGGCGATGATCTTGTCGGCGAGCGCCTTCTGGCTCTCGGCGTGGCCGGCATTCTCGACCATCACCACGAATTCATCGCCCCCCAGGCGCGCCACCAGGTCCGAATCGCGCACCGCGGAGGAGATCCGCCGCGCCACTTCGCGCAACAGGTGGTCCCCGGCCATGTGGCCCAGCGAATCGTTGATGGCCTTGAAGTGGTCGAGGTCGATGAAAAACACGGACACGCTTTCGCGCGAGCGTTCGGCGCGGTTGATGGCGTGCGCGAGCGTGTCGGCCAGCGAGGCGCGGTTGGGCAGCCCGGTGAGCGAATCGTGCGTGGCCATGTTCTGGATGGTGGAAAGCGCGTTGGTGAGCTCGTCGTTGGTGCGCAGGATGCGCGCGCGCAGTTCGCTGATGCGCGAGCCGACCATCGCGAACGCCGGCAGGATCAGCGCCAGCCACAGCCACTGGTACCACTCGAGGAACACGTCCACATGCTGCGGGCGCTGGTGCATCAGCAGGTTGATGACGCCGGCGTAGCCGGCGAGCATGAACAGCGTCATCAGGCCGAACTCGCGCGGCTTGAAGCGGAACACCCCGAACAGCAGGACCACCAGGCACCAGACCAGCACCAGCGAGCGCTCGCGATTGAAGCTGAAGGCCACCAGCATGATGAGCGCGATGCCGGCCAGCGACTGCAGCAGCGTGAGCGAGGGATCGGCAAAACGCTCGTTGGCGCCGGTCGCGAAGAGGGCAAACAACGCGAGATTGACGGCGACGATGGCGCCGATGCAGACCAGGAGCGGTGTGAGATCGATCAGCTTGACCGACCAGGCGACGATCATCAGCGCCACGCCGATCGCGTAGGCCAGCAGGGCCATGTAAAAACGCTGCTGTCGCAGCGATTGCCGGGGATCGGCGCGCCTTGGCGTCAGGGGAAGTTCAGGTCGGGCGTCCACTGCGGGCGTCGCTGAGTCCGGGGAAGAATGCGGACAGCATAGCAGAGGGGGCTGGCATTGCCATGCCGCGTCACGGAAGAATCGGGGAAAACCTGAGCGCGCTCCTCGACGATTCCAGCAGCCGCCAACGCCTCACGGCGCTGAACCGATCAGCGCACCCAGGGCTTTGCGGTTGGCTTCGAGCTGGTCGAGCCGCGATTGGTCCTTGCTGGTGAACGCCGTGGTGAGCTTCTGGCCCGACAGGTTTTCCGCGTTGACCACTTCGACCGCGAACCCGAGGTTGTCCTTGCCCCAGACCTCGGTCTGGTTCCACTTGCTGCGTGGCGCTTGCGGCAGGCGGATCGACTTGATGTCGCCCGGCAACAGCGGGGATTCCGAGAGCTTGTAGTTGAAATCCTGGGTGGCCAGGACCTTGCCAGTGCCCGGCTCGGTGGCCGTGCCGCGCAGGTAGAGGTGACTGAGGCCGGTTTGCGATCCGTTGCGGACCTTGAAGTCGATCACGCTCATGCGCTCCGGGCCCACGGCGGAAAACCGGATGGTGGCGTCGAGCACCTCGATGCCCTCCAGCGCGCCGCGCTTGGCAAGGTTTTCGTCGCGCATCTGCTTCAACAGCGTGATCTCCTTGTCGCCGGCTGCCATCTGCTTGCTGCCCTCGGCCTTGAGGCGTTGGCGTCCCATGTCCACCACCTCACGGCCGGTCTTGCCGTCGACCGTTCCCATCAGCGACGCCGCCAGCTGCTCCGGCGACCGGCTCGATGCGAGTTTCTGGAACGCCATGAGGATGCCGCCCTCGTAGCCGATCGACACATCGGTCACCGCCAGCGCGATCAAGGCCTGGTCGAGCTGGGTCACCTCCTCGGGCGTGGCCTTCTTCTTGATGTCAGCCAGGGTCGATTCGAACTTCGCCTCGCTGGACCCGTCGATCTTGCGGTCCAGCCCTTTCGAACAGGCCGCCAGGGCCAGCAGCAGCGCAGCGAGAAGCAGGTTCTTCATCGCAGGTTCTCCACTCGTGGGCAAATGCCAATTTAGCACCGCGCGGGTTGGCGCGCACCCGATCGTTCCGTCCCCCGTGGCGAGGACCCGGACCGTGGCCGCGCCGATGCCGGACTCTCCGGCCGGGGCGACGGCACCGTTACACTTGGATACCGCTCGCACAGGATGGAAACGCTACGATACAAGTCTCCTTGTTGCCAGAATCTGGTCGTATCGTGCGGGCCTTGCTTGCACCCGGCCCCGCCCCGTGAAAACTCCCGTCCGCCTCGCCGCCTCCCTGTCGCTCGCCTCCGCCATCCTCAACGCCCCGGCGCAGGCGCCCCAACCGATGCCGGCGGATAAGCCGCCGGCCGCCTCGCCGACGACCCCGGCGCGCCCGGCCGCACCGCAGCGCGCGCCCCAGCAGGTGGACAAGGTGGAGGTGACCACCAAGAAGGACACCCAGGAGGACCGTCGCGCCTCCACCGCGACCAAGATCGTCATCAATCGCGAAGACATCGAGCAATACGGCGACTCCAATCTGTCCGAGGTATTGCGGCGCCTGCCGGGCGTCACGCAGGGTGGCCGGCCGGGACGCGGCGGCCCGGTGCAGATGCGCGGCATGGGTGGCGGCTTCACGCAGTTCCTGATCAACGGCGAACGCGTTCCCCCCGGATTCTCGATCGAACAGATCACCCCCGAACAGGTGGAGCGCATCGAGATCCTGCGCGCGCCGACGGCCGAGACCGGCACGCGCGCGGTGGCCGGCACCATCAACATCATCCTGCGCGAGCCGCTGCGCATCCGCAACAACGAGTTCCGCGCCGGCGTGAACGAGGAGCGCGACCGGTATTCGCCCGACGTGGCGTACACGCGCAACGACACCCTCGGGACGGCCGGCACCTACAACGTGACGATGTCGCTCCGGCGCGGCGACCAGCTCACCGACACCGACACGCATTCGCTCTACACCAGCACGTCGACCGGTGCGGCCGAGCTGGAGCAGTCCGGGTCCGCGCGTGTGGCGACCAGGAACCGCAACCTGTTCGCCACCGCGCGCATTCAGTGGCGCCTGGGCGCCGGGGAGAACTTCGCGTTCCAGCCCTTCGTGGTGCGCAGCCTCAACGAATCGCGCGGCGAGGGCACGCTGTCCCAGCCGGTGGGCAGCACGCCGATCCCCTATGCCACCAGCAGCAGCGAAGGCGACGGCCAGGTCTCGGTGGTGCGCTTCATGTCGAACCTGAACCGGCGCATCGACCAGGACACGCGTTACGAACTCCGGCTCTCCGGCGGCAATTTCCAACTGAAGAACGCCAGCGTCCAATCGCAGTTCAGCGCCAACGGCACGCGCACGCTGCTGCAGACCACCGCCAATGACACCACCGACCGCTCGGTCAGCGCCGCGGCCAAGCTGTCGCGCAACTGGGGCGACGCCCAGCATGTGCTGGTGGCGGGGGCCGAGATCGAGGCCGTCAAGCGCCAGGACAGCTCGATCCTGTTCCTCAACGGCGTGCGCCAGCTGGCCGACTTCGGCGAGGAAGTCGACGTCTCCACCCGGCGCCACGCGCTCTACGTGCAGGACGAGTGGGATCCGAACCCGAACTGGGGCACCTACTTCGGCGTGCGTGCCGAACAGATCGCCACCAAGAGCCAGGTGCCGGGCAACCCGGTCGAGAACACCAGCCGCGTGGTCAACCCGCTCGCGCACCTGGTGCATCGCTTCGATTCCCCGCGCAAGGACCAGGTGCGCGCCAGCCTGACGCAAAGCTACCGCGCACCCGCCACCCAGCAACTGGTCGCGCGCCCGTCGCTCAACACGCTCTATCCGGTGCCGGGGCCGAACACCTCGGTGTCGCCGGACCGCGCCGGGAATGCGGACCTCAAGCCGGAGCTGGCCAACGGCATCGACATTGCCTACGAGAATTTCCTGCAGGCCGGCGGCGTGGTGTCGGTGAACTTCTTCCAGCGCCACATCCGCGACCTGATCCGCAACGTCACCGCCCTGGAGACGGTGTCCTGGGCGACTGCGCCGCGCTTCGTGACGCGTCCGCAGAACCTCGGCAAGGCGGTCACGCGCGGCATCGAGTTCGATGCCAAGTTCCAGCTTTCGCAGCTGATCGACGGCGCGCCGGCCATCAACCTGCGCTCCAACATTTCGGTGTTCGATTCCAAGGTCGACAGCGTGCCGGGCCCCAACAACCGCATCGACGGCCAACCGCGCGCCACCGGCAACATCGGCGGCGACTACAAGATCCGCGGGGTGCCGCTGTCGCTGGGCGCCACGCTGGCCTACACGCCGGCCTACGAGACGCGCCAGACCGAAACGCAGTTCTCGAAGATCTCCACCAAGCGGGTGGTGGATGCCTACCTGTTGTGGAACCTCGACACGGCGACCAAGCTGCGCCTGACCTTCGCCAACATCGCGCCGCGCGACAGCCTCAACAGCACCACGCAATTCATCGGCAGCCAGCGGCAAATGGTCTTGACCGACGGGCGCACGGACATGAACGTGAGCCTGCGGCTGGAGATGAAGTTGTAGTTTCGCG
>JAEUMZ010000143.1 GCA_016790765.1 Betaproteobacteria bacterium | reverse complement strand
TCATCGAATGCCGCCTGCAGGTGGGAAGGGACCGTCGTCACGCGCGGCATTCTGCCACGCGCCCTCCCGCCGGCGGTTCAGGACTTGCGCTCCTCGGCTGCTGGGGTCGCTTGTGCCGGTACATTGCGCAGCGGCATGTTCAGCCACAGCACCTGCACGCTGTTGCGACGCGCCCAGGCGTTGACGAGGTCCACCTTCTGCTGGTCGACGATGTCCGTGGTTCCGGGCGGGGGACCCATCGAGGCACACCCGCTGCCCAGACCGGCGATCGCGAGAATCATCAAGGCACGTTTCATGTCACGCTCCTTGGAAGTGCACCGCACACGCGGCACGATCACGTTACGCCGGTCGCGGCGGCGCTGCAAGAGGCGCCGAGCCGCCGGTGACGAACTGGTTCGCGGTGTTGCAATCGGGCATGCGTGGACGCCGCGCAGATTCACCCGCGCGAGTCGTCCACAGGCAAAACCAAGGTCCGGCGCGGTGTTTCAGGCACTTTCGCCCCAAACACCGCGTCCGCATTGGACTTTGACTTGCGGAAACGCCTATTCGTTGCTCGCGCGCTTCCTGGGCATGTCGCGGCCGGCTTCCAGTTGCTCGATGCGCGCGAGCAGCTTGGCGACGGTCTCCTCATTGTGGTCGGAGCGGGTGGCCAGCGTCTTCAGGATGGCGTTGAGCGGGTCGTTGTCGGCGGTGGTGACCGCGTAGGCCGAGAACGCCTGGCTCGCCACGCCGCCGTCGATGCCTTCCACCACCCGCGCCGGGATGCCGACCACGGTGGCCCCCGGGGGTACTTCCTTGACCACCACGGAGTTGGACCCGACCCGCGCGCCTTCGCCCACGGTGAACGGCCCGAGGATCTTGGCGCCCGCCCCGACGGTGACGTTGTTGCCCAGCGTCGGATGGCGCTTGCCCTGGTTCCAGGACACGCCGCCCAGCGTGACGCCGTGGTAGAGCGTGCAATCGTCGCCGATGACGGCGGTCTCGCCGATGACGATGCCCATGCCGTGGTCGATGAAAAACCGCCGGCCGAGCGTGGCGCCGGGGTGGATTTCCACGCCGGTGAAAAAACGCCCGCTGTGCGAGGCCAGCCGCCCCAGCCATTTGAGGCCGATGCGCCACAGCGGATTGGCGACGTAGCGGTGCCACCAGATGGCGTGCATGCCCGGGTAGCAGGTCAGCACCTCCCACCAGTTGCGCGCGGCCGGGTCGCGGCGGTAGATGCTGTGGATGTCTTCGCGGAATCGTTCGAACATGGTGCTGCGCGCGGGCGGGAATCGGAATGCGGCTAGCGTATCCCGGATTGGCGGCCCGTGCAAACCATCGCGCGGCGTCTCACTTGGCGGGTGCCGCGGGCGGCTGGTAGTCCGGTGCGCGGTTCTTGATCGGCGGCGTCGACTTCAGGTACGCGAACATCGCCTTCAAGTCCGCCTCCTCGATGCCCGAATACGCCTGCCAGGGCATCGGCGGCAGGATGGGGCGGCCGACACCGAGGTGCTTGCCGGTCTTGAGCGCTTTCACGAAATCCTCCGCCTTCCAGTTGCCGATACCGGTGTCCTTGTCGCTGGTGATGTTGATCGCGTAGCTCACGCCCCAGGGGCCGGCATAGGCGGTGTTGGTGGCATTGGCGGCCATTACCCAGTGCTGGTCGAGTTTCGGCGGCGGCGGCAGCTTGAGCGTGGCCGGATGGCCGGACAGCGCGCGGCCCATGTCGGGCTCGGGGCCCTGCTTGCCCATCTTGAGCGGCGTGTGGCAATCGTGGCAGCCGCCGGTGTCCACCAGGTACTTGCCGCGCTTGATTTGCGCAGCCTGTGCGGCCGGGTCGGCCAGGGCGGTGCCGCTCGCCACAACGGCGGCAAGGGCAGCGAGCGTGAAGCGGAAGGGCTTGATTCTCATGACAGGCTCTTTGGGGTTGAACGTCGGCATTCTGCACATCGGCCGCAAAACCGCCAACGGATCGCGCGCCAAACACCAAAGGACTGGACGAAATGCGGATTCTTGGTCACGAATCCTTGCGCTGCGACGCCTCCAGCGCGGCCAGCAGCCCGCGCAAAATCGCCACCTCTTCCGGCTCCATCCTCGCGCGCGTGAACAGGCGCCGCATGCGCGTGGCAAAGCGCTTCGGGGACGCCGGATCGAGGAACCGCGCATCGGTTGCGGCACGCTCAAGGTGATCGAGGAAACCGTCGAGTGCGCGCACGTCAACCGCTTCGCGCGACGCGGACGCCGGCACCTGCCCCGCGCCAAAGGCCAGCCGCACCTCATACGCCGCCAGCTGCACCGCGTGCGAGAGGTTGAGCGACGCATAGTCCGGGTTGGCGGGGATCATGGCGATGGCCTGGCAGCGGTCCACGTCCTCGTTGGACAGCCCGTACGTCTCGCTGCCGAACACCAGGGCGCCGTGTGCGCCCGGATGCGCACCCACCTCGGCGGCCAGGGCCGCGGCCGCATCGCGCAACGCCAGCACGCCATGCGAGAGTTCGCGCCGCCGCGAAGTAAACGCCAGCGCGAAGTGCGCGTCCGCCAGCGCCCCGGCCAGGGCCGGCACGATGCGCGCCCGGCCGAGGACATCGGTGGCCCCCGAGGCCAGCGCGCGCGCCTCCGCATGTTCAAGGACCTCTGCATCGCGCGGCGCGACCAGCACGAGGTCAGTAAGGCCCATGGTCTTCATCGCGCGCGCCACGCTGCCCACGTTGCCCGGATGCGAGGGCGACACCAGCACCACGCGCACCCGGTCGAGGCCGGAGCCGGCATCTGCTGCAGGAGGGGACGCCAGGGGGGCCATAGTAAAATGCGCGCTCAAGACTCTCCCCGCTCTTTTTCCGATCCGCCGACACGAAACGCCATGCACCCGATGCTCAACACGGCCATCAAGGCCGCCCGCCGCGCAGGCTCGCTCATCAACCGCGCCTCCAACGACCTCGACAAGCTCACCGTCGAGCGCAAGACGCAGAATGATTTCGTGTCCGAAGTCGATCGCGCGGCCGAGGCCACCATCATCGAGACGCTCAAGGATGCCTATCCGCAGCATAGCATCCTGGCCGAGGAGTCCGGCCTGTCGCAGACCGAATCCGAATACCAGTGGATCATCGATCCGCTCGACGGCACCACCAATTTCCTGCACGGGTTCCCGCAGTACTGCGTGTCGATCGCGCTGGCGGTCAAGGGCGCCGTGCAGCATGGCGTGATCTACGACCCCACGCGCAACGACCTGTTCACCGCCAGCAAGGGCGGCGGTGCGTTCCTCAACGAGCGGCGCATCCGCGTGTCCAAGGTGCTGAACCTGAAGGATGCGCTGGTCGGCACCGGGTTTCCGTTCAAGGAATTCAAGCAGTTCGACCGCTACATCAAGATGTTCAGGGACGTCACCGTTGCGGCCTCCGCCGTGCGCCGGCCGGGCGCGGCGGCGCTGGACCTGGCCTACGTGGCCTGCGGGCGCTACGACGCGTTCTGGGAGATGGGCCTGTCGCGCTGGGACATGGCGGCGGGCAGCCTGCTGATCAAGGAAGCCGGCGGCCTGGTGGCCGACTTCGGCGGCGAGGATCAATACATGGAGACCGGCGAGGTGCTGGCCGCGACGCCCAAGGTCTTTCCCCAACTGCTCAAGATCGTGCAGTCGCACAAGTAGGCGTCAAGTCCGGTGGTGCATCGCGTCCTCATCATCGGCGGCGGCGCGGGCGGCCTGGAGCTGGCCACGCGGCTGGGCGACTCGCTGGGCCGCCGCGGCAAGGCCGAGGTCACCTTGGTCGACCGCGCGCGCACCCACCTGTGGAAACCGCTGCTGCACGAAGTGGCCGCAGGCAGCATGGACGTGCACGCGCACCAGCTCGATTACCTCGCGCAGGCGCGCTGGCACCACTTCCGGTTCGCGCCCGGCGCTCTGGCGGGCCTCGACCGCGGCGCGCGCGAGGTGCTGGTCGGCGCAGTCACCGACGACACCGGGGAGGAGATCCTGCCCGCGCGCAGGCTGGCCTACGATTCGCTGGTGATCGCCATCGGCAGCCTGACCAACGATTTCGGCACGCCCGGCGTGCAGGACCACGCCTTCACGCTGGAGAACGCCTGGCAGGCCAACCTGTTCCACCGCCGGCTGGTCAACGCGTGCTTCCGCGCCAACTATGCCAACGACGGCCGCGTGCTCCACATCAACATCGTCGGCGCCGGCGCCACCGGCGTGGAACTGGCCGCGGAACTGCACAACACCCTGCGCGTGCTGGCGGCATACGGGCTCACGCACTTCGCGCCGGACCGGCAAATCCGCATCGCCATCATCGAGGCCGGCCCGCGCATCCTGGCCGGACTGCCCGATTACCTGGCCGAGGCCACGCTAAAGACGCTGAACGACCTCGACATCGCGGTGCACGTCAACGCGCGCGTAACGGCAGTGCATGCGGACGGCATCGACACGGCCGGTGGGACGCGCCTGCCGGGCGAGTTCTGCGTGTGGGCGGCCGGCGTGCGCTGCGACCCGGTGCTGGCCGCGCTCGACGGCCTGGAAACCAACCGGCTGAACCAGCTGGCGGTGCGCGACACCCTGCAAACCACGCGCGACGAGAACGTGTTCGCGCTGGGCGATTGCGCCGCCGTGCCCTGGCGCGATGGCCGCACGGTGCCGCCGCGTGCGCAATCGGCACACCAGATGGCCGGCACGCTGGCCAAGACGATTGCACGGCGCCTTGACGGGCGGCCGCCCAAGGCGTTCCGCTACCGCGACTTCGGCTCGCTGGTGTCCCTGGGCAACTACCAGTCGGTGGGCACGCTGATGGGGTTCGTCACGCGCGGCAGCGTGCGCGTCGAGGGCCTGGTCGCCAAGCTGTTCTACATCTCGCTCTACAAGTTGCACCTGATGGCGCTGCACGGCTTCTGGCGCATGGCGCTCGACACGCTGGCGCGCCTGATCCGCACCCAGACCGATCCGCGCGTGAAGCTGCACTGACATGAACGCCGCCTCCCCTGCCCCGCAGTTGGGTGCCCACACGCCGATGATGCAGCAGTACCTGCGCATCAAGGCGGAGTACCCGGACACGCTGGTGCTCTACCGCATGGGCGATTTCTACGAGCTGTTCTTCGACGA
>JAEUMZ010000135.1 GCA_016790765.1 Betaproteobacteria bacterium | reverse complement strand
ACGCGGCGCGTGACGGCGGCCGACATCGCAGCCATCAAGGCCAACTCCGGCAGCTCGGTCTTCAGCCTCGAGTTGGCGCGCCTGGACATCGACCGCAGCGGCACCATCAACGCGGTGGACATCTCGCAGGCCAAGGGGCGCTCGGGGCGGGCGTTGTAGCGCTGCGAAGGTGTCAGAAACTTGCGTAGGTCAGGTTGCCGCAGGCTACCTGACAATGCTGTCGCTTCTGAGCGTGTTTGTCAGGTAGCGCTGCGCGCAACCTGACCTACGGGGGCTTGGACCCCGGAACAAGTCCGGGGTGACAGCCTTGCTGATTGCACCGAAGTCCTACATGTTCTTGAACAAGGGCATGTAGGTGAGGCTCACGGCCAGTGTTTCCGGGCGGCCTTTCAGTTTCAACGTGCCGCGGCCGGATTCGTCGCGCGCGACGCTGGCCACCGCCTTCATGTTCACCACCGTGGCGCGGTGCACCTGCTTGAACTGGGCTGGATTGAGGCGGCGCATCAGGTCCGAAAGCGAGGTGCGCACCAGCGCCTCGGTATCGTGCGTGACGATCGCGGTGTACTTGGTGTCGGACTGGCAATAGAGGATTTCCTCGACCTGGATCAGGCGCGTCTCGCGCCCCACGCTGGCGGTGACCCATTGCAGTGGGTCTTCGGCCTCGCGTGAACCGCGCGCTCCCAACTCGCGCATCAGCGTCTCCAGCAGCGCCGGGTCCAGGCCGCCTTGCGACCTTGCCGCGCGCGCCTTGATGCGCTCGATGGTGGCCGTGAGCCGGTCCTTGGCCACCGGTTTTTGCAGGTAATCGACGGCGCCGCGGTCGAAGGCGGCGATGGCGTACTGGTCGTAGGCGGTGACGAACACGATCTGCGTCAGCGGGCTCGCATCCAGCGCCGCGGCTGCCACGTCCAGCCCGGTCAGGCCCGGCATGCGGATGTCCAGGAAGGCCACGTCCGGCTGGTGCGCCTCGATCGCTTCCAATGCGCTGCCGCCGTCCTCGCAGATCGCGGCAATCGTCAAGTCCGGCCATGTCTCCTTCAGGAGCTTGAGCAGCGCTTCGCGGAACAGGTCTTCGTCTTCGGCGACGACGGCCGTCATCGGTTTACTCATGGGGGGTCTCCTTGGGCCCGCCCACCGGCACGGCGAGCGTGGCCGCCACGCCGGTGGGGAAGTTGGCCGTGAAGGTGAAGGTGGCCTCACTGCCGTAGGCCAGGGCCAGGCGCTCGCGGATGTTTTTCAGGCCGATGCCGGTGCCCTGCGTGCTGGGGCTGCCGGACTGCAATCCGAGCCCATCGTCCGCCACCGTCACCGACAGGATGCCCGCAGATTCGCGCGCGATCACCCAGATGTTGCCGCCGCCCGGCTTCGGTTCCAGGCCGTGCTTGATGGCGTTTTCCACCAGCGTCTGCAGCATCATGGTGGGGAAGGGGATGACATGCAGCGCAGGCGGCACGTCCAGATGCGGCGTGAGGCGCGCGCCCATGCGGATCTGCAGGATGTCCAGGTACGCGCGCGCGCGCTCGACTTCCGCGCCCAGCGTGGAGGCGGCGTTCGATTCCGTACGTGGCAACGAATTTCGCAGGTAGGCGATGAGGTTGTCGATCATCGCCTCGGCCTTCACCGGGTCGCTCTGGATCAGGTACTTGGCGCTGCCCAGCGTGTTGTAGAGAAAATGCGGCTCCACCTGCGCATGCAGCAGGCCCAGCTTGGCCACCGCCAGCTCTTTCTGCGTGGCACTGTCCTTGACGGACTCGGTCTCGAGCTTGCGTTTTTCCGCGATGCGGCGCGAGATGGCGCGTGTGAGGGCATTGGCATTCTCGAGGTTGGTGGCGTCACCGACGATGAACCAGTCGCACCAGGCGCGGCCCTCCGGCTCGCACACCAGGGTCACGCTGGCGGTGCCTTCGCGCGGCGCCACGGTAGCAAACACCTGGTTGCGCGCGATGCCGAGGCGGCGTTCCGCGTGCTCCACCAGGGGCAGCGCGGTGCCGTAGGGGTCGACGCGCTTGACCTTCGCGCGGGTCTGCAGGCTGTCCTTCGCGCTTTCCACCTCCTGCACGTGCGGCAGTTCGCGGATCGCCGCATCGACGATGGCGTACGCCTCGTTCGCCTCCAGCGGAATTTCGATCGCGCGACGCTGGCGGTTGGCCAGCGTCTCGCTGTTCACGTGGTCCGAGATCAGCCGCACGCGCCGAAGGTGCGAGGCCGAGGCGATGACCACGTAGATGAACGCGAGCATGGATGCCGGGCCGAACAGCCAGGGCGGCGCATTGTGGGAAATCGACGACCACAGGCCGGCCAGCAGCAGGAACAGGACGCCCCAGGCGAACAGGCGGCGGAAGAAGAAAAAGAAGGCAGTTCTCATGGACATGCGGCAATCAGGATTCGATGTCGTGCAGCATAGCAAGCGCCACGGCCAAGTCACGCGGGAGGCGACGGAGCGAGGTGGGGCGGGATGAAGTGGGGGAGGGGGTGGGGAAACGCAGGCAACGGGGCATTGGTGCTGCACGGTTTTGCCAAGGGCAGTCGCCGGTCCGACGTGGGAATTGTGGGTCCACTGGATGTGGGCAAATCCAACGATTCCGGTGCCCCGGACGGATGCTTCGCGATTGCCCATTCGAATCCAACTACGCTAGATTTGGGACACCTCGACTTCGCGGTGGATGGTCGATGGGCCGGAAGTGGATGCTTGATTGCTGGACATGACTGCTGCGTGCAGGAAATCTTGGCCTGTCCCTGATTGCTCGCGCACCCAGATCGAGCGCAAACTCGGCGCGCGCCGCGAAGCCGGACCGCGCGGACGACCGCGCAAGGCGATCGACGAAGGCGTGCTGGTGTTGCCGGGTCAAGAGAAACTGCCTTGATGGCAGCGAAACAAATGACGCTGACCCCTTTTGTTCTACTTTTGTTCTAAAAGCGCACGAGGAGGCCCAGCGGGGCGGGATGTGATAATGAAAGACCTGACCCCGGCTTTTTGGAATCCCAATTTCCCCAAAGATTTGAAGGAGAAATACTATGACCCAGGAAGTGGTCGCTGAACCAAGTCCTGCAGGCGGTTGGATTAGGATTGGATTGCTTTTTCTAGCAACGGTTTTGTCCGCGGCCTTGATCGGCCTCCTACTGATCTCAGAGCGCGCCCTGTCAATCAACATCTTCTTGCACAAGCATTCATTGTGGCCAACCCCAACATTGAACGGCAAGAAAGTAAGTCTTGGAAAGGATTGGTATCCGTTCATCCAGGTAGATGAATCTGATGTCACTTCACCTCAGGCGAAGTTGGTTTCGGCTACCTTTCTCCGCGTCAACTCCAGAGACAAGGATCCGCGATCCTCAGTTACTTTGTTCTTCAGCGAAGAGGCGAGCCCGCAAAAGACAGTAGAACGAGAGGAGCAATGGCCGAGGCTTGGGCGCGTGTTGTTCCTTGATAGAAGGCAAACGAAGTCAATGCTTCACTACACCGCCTGGATTGAGAGCCAAAAAATTTTCGTTTCGGCAGACTCAGAGGATGATTTAAGAATGGCGCTGAATGCAATCGACGAGAACGCTTGATCTACTTTTCATGTGGGCAAACGAAGGCCGAGAACGAGGCCGGGTAAAGTCTTGCAAAATAGCATTTTCCAATTCGTAAAACCCAAGCACCGGCGCGCCTCTTCAGCCACTTTCGCCCCATACGCCGCACCAGCCCTAGACCTTCGTCGTTGAATGAATCGCATCGCGGGTTCGTGCGTCTGATTGATGATGGCTCTTTGTGTCAGTTGCCCACCTCGCGGCCTGCAGGCCGCTCGGATTCGCGAGGCACGCGGCATGAAGCAGTTCATGCCGCGTGTCGACGCTCATCCTACGACCTGGCCAGCCGCATCACCGGCATCGAGACCTTGAACGCCGGAGCCGGCACGGTGAATCCGGCCAAGAGCGCCACCTACGGCTACGACAACCTGGACCGCCTCACCAGCCAGACCCCCGGCGCCGGAAGTACCGCCGCCAAGCAGAGCTCAAGGGTCAAAGCAGAGCTCAAGGGTCAGGTCTTTCATTATCACATCCCCTCTGCTAAGCTTCTCGAACCATGGCCCGACCCCTCCGCCTCGAACTTGCCGGCGCGCTCTATCACGTTACCTCGCGTGGCGATGGCCGCGAGGATATCTACCTGACGGATGACGATCGCCTCGCCTGGCTGGATACGCTGGCCCAGGTCTGCGAACGCTTCAACTGGGTGTGCCACGCCTACTGCCAGATGACGAATCACTATCACCTGGTGGTCGAAACGCCGGACGCCAACCT
>JAEUMZ010000122.1 GCA_016790765.1 Betaproteobacteria bacterium | reverse complement strand
GTTTGGCATTCAGGTCGTGTGTGACGTGCGTCACTGGCAATGGGAACCCGCCTTGGTGGAGAATGGGGAAAATGCCGTGGCGGTGCGGGGAGCGCTGCGGAACAACAATGACTTTGGGCGCACGCATGAATCGACCGCCGGTCCGCATACCGCCGAAGCAGAAGCTGTCCGTCTGGGGCACGCCGTGGCCGCTGGAGCCGGAGTTCCTGCGCGTGCGGCTCAAGTACGTGACGGCGCGGTTCCTGCAGATGCCCGAGCCGCGCATGGCGCTGCGCAACACGACCGAGATCCTGACTTTCGCCCAGCAACTGATCGACGACGGGCATCCGCGCGCGGCCACCGAACTCACGCGCCTGGCCATCGAGGAGGATTCCGCGCAGCGCCCGCTGTGGCTGTTCCTGCTCGGGCGCCTGTACCTCGCCGACAATGCGCCCGACTACCTGGAGACTGCCGCCCTGTTCGCCAAGCAATTTCCCGGCGATGCCGCCATCGGCGAGATCGACACCCTCGGCCAGTGGCTGGCCGCGCCGGGGCATCCGTCCATCGACCCGGCGCGCGTGCACGACTGGCGTGCGGCCGCCCTGCTGGGGCGCGACAGTTCCGTGCAGGCCGACTTCCACGCCCTGTTGGCGCGCATCGCGCTGTCTCCGCCGCTGCGCTGAACCCGCCGCCACGAGCCCCCATGAATTCCCCCATCACCAAGCCCGGCGCCTTGCCCGTCAACCGCGACGAGGTGACCAGCCGCCACAAGTCGCTCGAACGCAGCCTGGCGAGCTTCAAGCCGCGCGACCGCGTGCACTCGGTGGGCCAGGCGCTGCGCGCGTTCGAGGAAGGCACGCGCACCGACCGCGAACAGCGCCTCAAGAGCACGCTCGCCGCCACCCGCGACCACCAGGTGTTCTGCACCTGGGTGGCGGAACGCTACGACCACCTCCTGCAAATGGCGCGCTCGGCGGTCAGCGCCGTGTTCGACAGCCCTGATTCCGACAAGGCGATGCGCTCGCAGGCCTGCGCGGTGATGCTCACGCTGTCCGGACACGCGGTGAAGTGGCGGCGCTTCGCCGGGCTGCGCACCGATCCCGCAGCGCGCGAATGGGCGCACCAGGTGTTCCGCACGGCGGTGGCGTTCACGGTGGATTCAAACGTCATCAGCGTGCGCATCGAGGACCAGATGTTCGACGCCACCGTGGAGGCGCTGTACGTGCGCGCGCTGCTGGTGGACCGTTTCGCCGGCGGCAACCTCGCGCCCAAGCGCATGGAGGTGCTCGACCACTGGCTCACCGCGTGGATGAGTTCGCTGTGGCTCACGCGCGAGCCGGCCGCGGGCGAGCCGACCCTCGGCATCAACACCAACGGGCCGCGCGGCCTGGTGCCGCACCAGCCGGGCGATGGCGCGCACCTGTTCCTGAGCTTGAAGCCGCTGGAGCGCCAGCTCGACCGCACGCTGCGCGAGTTCCACCACGGCCGCATCTTCCCCGGCTGGGGCATCGGCCAGACGCTGCCGATGGAGGATCACGCGGGCGTGGTGGATTTCCTCGAGCGCGAGTTCGCGCTGATCGAATCAGCCGGCGGCGCGAAAGTGCGCGGCAAGCGCGTGTCGTTCGGCGTCAACCAGGCGGTCGGCGTGTTCTTCGGCTTCAAGGAAATCTGCGCCATGGCCTTTGCCACCGAACGGCTCAACACCCTGGCCGGCGGCGGCGCCGAATTGGGCGTGAAGAACGCGATCCAGCTGGCCGATGTGAGCGAGGGCGGCGTCGGGCTCGACGTCATGGAAGACGATGCGCGCCGCATCGGCATCGGCGAACTGGTCGCCATCCGGCTGGAGAAGGGCAAGCCCTGCGTGGTCGGCGTGGTGGTGCGTAAGTCCGCGCTGCAACGGCCCACCGCCACGCTGGTGGGCGTGAAGATCCTCGGCCGCGCGCCGGTCTACAGCGCGATCGAGCGCGTCGACGAGGCCACCAACTCTTGGCAGCCTTCCGAGGCCCTGCTCATTGCCGGCGCGTCGGAGGACGGCATGGCCGACTCCGTGCTGTTGGCGGAAACCACCTACGTGGCCAATGCGCCGATTGCCGTGACGCTCTCCGGCGACACCTTCGTGCTCAACCTGCGCCGCGTGCGCGAGCAGGGCCCGGGGTGGCGGCTGGCCGCGTTCGACGCCGAGCGCGCCGCCTGACGGCTGCCGCGTCGGCAGACATCCCCGGTCTGACGTCCTACTGGTGCGCCGACTTCGGCTGGCCGCTGCGTTCGCTGCGTGGCTTGTCCGGCCCGTCTGCATCGCGCTCCTTCGGCCTCGCCGCGGGCTCGGGCTTCGGCTTGGGCGTCGGCGCGCCGTGGCTGGGGCCGGACGGCGTCGTGACGATGGGAGCGGGCGTGACGGGCGCGGAGGGCCGTGGCAATTGCACCTGGCCCTCCTGCACCGGCTGGCGTCCGCCGCGCACGCGCGGGCCGGGTGCGCCGCGATCCCTTTCGACGGGTGCGGGCGCGTACGAGTGCGAGGGCGCAGGTGCAACTTGCGGCAACGGGCGAACGTCGGGCGCGGGCGCCACCGCCGGGCCGACGAGGATCGGCTCCGGCGCACGTTTGACCACCGGGGCCGGCGCATGCGAAGGTTGTGGCGGCACGACGGCCGGCCCGGTCTGGATCGGGTCGGGCGCGTACTTGATCACCGGCGGCGGCACGCGCGCGGAGGATGCGGGCGGTGCCGGGCGCGGGCCGTGGGTCACTGTCGGCGTGGGCGTTGGCCGGTCCGGCATCACGCGGCGGTCACGCCAGGGGCGCGGCGTCAGATCCACGTGCGTGGTGATGTTCGACGGGTTGGCAATGGCCGGCCGGTCACGCATGAAATTGCCGCCCACCTGCCGGCCGCCGGTGAACACCTCATTGGGCACGAAGGTCGCGCCGTGCTGGGCGTACCGGTAGCGCGGCGGCTGCACGATCGTCACGTTGCCGGCCACATAGTTGATGTTCTGCACATAGCCGCGCGAATGCGGGTAGCGCGGGATGAAATGCTCGCGCGGCGCCAGCGGGAACCAGCCCACGTGGATGCCCGAGGTGATGGTAACGCCCGCACCCGGGTGCCCGTACCAGGCCACCAGCGCCGGTGCATACGCCGGCCGCGGGTGATAGGTACCGGGCCACCAGCACCAGCGATTGCGGATCTGCACCCAGCGCCCGTAGTGAAATGGTGCAAAGCCCCAGGGCGCATCGTCGATCCAGGTCCAGCCCCAGGGCCGCACGTGGCTCCAGTGGCCGTAACGATAGGGGGCCCAGCCGGCGATGGTGACGCGTGGCGCCCACACCCGGCCGTATTCGCCGTCATCGAACCAGTCGCCGTGGTCATCGAGTTCTTCGTAGCCGGTCATGTACGGCGACACCGTGGATTCGCGCACGTAACGCGTGTGGGCGCGGTCCCAGCGCGCGTCGCGTGCCTCCGCCCAGCGGTCGAGGTCGCGTTCCTGCGCCTCGAAATAGCGGACGTCCAGGGACGCTCCGTTGCCGCGCACCGCCAGCTCGCGCCCGGCATCGACGGTCAGGCGCGCGCCGTCCTGCTCGAAACGCGCACGCCCGACAAACACCGTCACGCGGGTGCCGCCGCCCGCGGCATCGACATCGATGCGGTAGCGGCCATCGGACTCGAGGTAGGCCACGCCGTTCGGGGTATCGATGGCCACCTTGTCTGCGAAGTCATTCTCGCGATACTGGCGCACACGCACCTGCACGCTGCCGCGCTGCAGATAGGCGCGCACCTGGTCGTCGGCAATGCGTGCGAAATCGAGCACCGTGTCGTGGTGCAGCCGGAAAGCGCTGGCACCCAGGCGCACCTCGGCGCGCGCATTCCCCTCGGTCCAGACCGAGTTTTCACTGGTGAGCGGCGCATTGATGCGCGCCTCGCGCCAGCCCTCGTCGCGCTCGATGTGCAGCGACACCGCGCCGTCGAACCAGGCCAGGCGCGCCACGCGGTTCGGCACGTCGTTTGCAACGGCGGCGGGGGTCAACAGGCCCAGCCATAGTGCACCGCACAAAAAGGCCGCGTAACGCTGGATCGACTGGGACACCGTGGACTCCTCCGGGGAAACGTCCACCAGAAACGAACCGGGCGCACCTTTCGTTGACGATCCCCCTGCGCCGCCCGGGAAGGCAAGCCCGACGCCGCCGTTTCGTGAGAAGATTGCGCAGCGCAGGAACCCGCGTCCGCTCGGGCGTTTCAGTTCCGGCACGCCCCCGGGCGTCGCCACGCGGCCCAATCCAACCGGAAACCAGACGAGTGCCACGATGGATGTGAAGACCGTTTTTACGAAGACCGCAAAAGGCGTCATGCAGGTCAACAAGAAGACGCAATCGCTGACACGCGAGCAGACCAAGATCCTCGG
>JAEUMZ010000105.1 GCA_016790765.1 Betaproteobacteria bacterium | reverse complement strand
TTATACTTTTTCAAATTCCTCGACTTGCCAATTGACCCATGGAGCTTTCTTGCTTATTCTGCGTGCTACGACATCAGAAGTTCAGAAATTGCTTTAAGTATTTTGTCTAAGATTCGGATAAATTGTGATTAGTCGAACCGTTTCAATTGCTGCACTTTTGTTGGGTTTGGTAGTTGTGGGCGGATGTCAGACGACTGGGGGGGTGTCAGAGTCGCCGTCGAATGCTCCGGTCAGGAAGGAAGAAGCTGTCAAGGTGCGCGCACAAGCGCGCTGGGATGCGTTGCTCGGCAAAGACTTCAACAAGGCATTTGGGTACATTTCGCCGACCGGCCGCGCGACCCTGCCGATGGAAGTGTTTACCGGCCGATTGGCTGGTTCGGTTTGGAATGCCGCGAAGGTTGAATCAGTTTCCTGCGAGGCAGAGATTTGTGACGTCAAGATTGCGATTACCTACCCCTTGTTGCCTGGGCGGCCGCATACCGGCGTCTTCGAAGAGAAATGGATCCTTGAACAGGGTCAATGGTGGTTGGTGTATAGAGGATAGCGGGAGTTAGGAAACGCTTCAGTTTTTCATTGTCTTCGGACGGCGTGTTGTATTAGAATCGTCCGGTTGTTTTTCTGTGTGTTGTGTTGTGCTTCTAGTGATCACTTCAATCCAATAAGGAGTTTCGTAAAAATGGCTAATTTCAAGCAAAAGACGATGTTCGCAGCGGTCGCTGCCGGTCTGGCTTCGGCCGCCGGTACCGCCGAAGCGGTACACATCAACCCGGATGGTCTGGGACAAGTGCTCGTGTTCCCGTACTACACGGCGCGCAATGGTCAGGCAACGCTGATCTCCATCATCAACACCCAAGGCAACACCAAGGTCGTCAAGGTCCGCTTCCTGGAAGGCAAGAACAGCCGTGAAGTCCTTGACTTCAACTTGTTCCTGTCGCCTGCCGACGTGTGGACGGGTGCCATCGTCGAAACCACCGCCGGCGCGCGCGTGATCTCGAACGACAACTCTTGCGTCACCCCGAGCGACCTGTTCGCGGAAACCCGCGTTGACGGCGCCGGCAATGCGCTGAACGCATTCAAGAACTACCAGTACACCGGCGCGTTCGCCGATGCCGGCAACTTCGCATCGCTCGATCGTACCCGTGAAGGTTACTTCGAAGTGATCGAAATGGCCGTGGTGGATGATGACCTGGTCGACGGCAACGCCATCGGCGCGGGCACCGCCCAAACGGTGACCGGTTTCATCAAGCACAACTCCGCTGGCGTGCCGGCAAACTGTGCCGCCTTGAACAGCTTCGACAACTTCGCAGGCAACCCGGCAACGACGCGCTTCCCGAACACCGGCATCACCGGCGCCAACCTGCTGGTTCCGCCGCGCGGCGGCCTGGCTGGCCGTGCCAGCATCATCAACGCCGCTTTGGGTGCGAACTACTCGTTCAACCCGACCGCGTTCGATGCATGGTCCGTGGTCCAGAAGTACACGGAATCCGGCAACCTGTCGCCGTCCATCACCGAAGTTGACTCCGGCACCGCTGCACTGATCGGCCCGACGAGCAACGTCTTCACGTCGGCTGGCATCGTGACTACCGTGTGGCCGGTTGCTGCGCCCGTGACCAGCGGCCGCGACGCCATGTCCGCCACGATCATGCGCAATTCGCTGATCAACGAGTTCATCTTGGATACCTCCACGGCATCCCAGACCGACTGGGTGGTGACGTTCCCGACCAAGCGCGCCTACGTGAGCGCTGGCACGGGTGCCGCCATTGCACCGTTTGCCAACAACTTCGCGAACGCCACGGCCACCGCTTGCGACCCGTATGGCGTGGGCGTGTTCAACCGTGAAGAGCAGGTTCCTGGCTCGATCACCCCGGTGCCGAACCCGTCTCCGCTGCCTCCCGGTGTGACCGTTGCTGGTTCACAACTGTGCTACGAAGCCAACGTCGTTCCGTTTGGCGCCGCCAGCCTGTTGTTCTCCACCAACGCGAACCCGCTGATCGCGTCCCTGCAATCGTTCGTGAACGCTGCAACATCGACCCCGGGTTCCCTGACCACCCCGTCGATCCGCAGCACGCAAGGCCCGAACGGTTACATGTTCATGAACTTCAACTCCGCGACGCAAGTCCTGGCGACCGGTGCGGCAACCACCACGCGGACCCCGCTGGGTGGCGCTCCTGCCGCTGTGGCTGGCGCCGTGTACAACGGCCTGCCCGTCATCGGCATGATGCTGCACAACTACCAGAACTCCGGCGTAACCTCGCGTTACGGCGGCTTGGTAGAGCACAAGTACACCCGGAGCATCACGCCGTAATCGGCTCCGTGAGCAGTTGCAGTCGCAAAAAGGGGTGCTCTGCACCCCTTTTTGCCGTTATGTATGAGACTTTTCATAGTCGATGCATTACAGGCCCCATACATTACGGGAGCTTTTGCGCTCTGAATCGATTTATCCTCTTTGCACCCTAAGGATCAGAATGAAACGAATTCGATTGTTCGCTGCCAGTGTCCTGGCGTTGTTGCTTGCCAGCGTTGTCGCGCACGCACAGACCGTCAAGGTCAACAATGTCGCGTGTGATGCTGGGTCCAGCGTGACCTTTGGCGCGGGCGAGATCAACGTCAACGCCGTCGGCGCGTGTACCAACACCACCGCCCCTGCACCCACTCTGAGCGGCCTCAGCGTTGCAACGGCAAATGTCGGCGACACGGTGACGGCAACCGGTACCGGCTTCAGCTTTGGCAATACCACGGTGCGCCTCAACGCCACGGTGGCAACAAACGTCTCGGTGACCAGCGGTACATCGCTGACCTTCACGGTACCCGCCTCTATGACTGCGGGCAATTACAACGTTACCGTTTCGGTCGGTGCCCAGACCTCTGGTTCACAAGTGCTGATGGTAACTGTGCCGCTCCCGACCGTTTCCGGGTTCGTGCCGACCTCTGCCAAGCCCGGTGACACCGTGCAAGTCAACGGGACCAATTTCGTCAATGGCGCCACGGTGACCGTGGGCGGAATATCCGCGCCGACGACATTTGTTTCCGCCACCCGACTGGACGTCGTCGTGCCAGCGGTCGCTGCTACTTCCCAACCCGTCATCGTTACCGTGGGGGGTAATGCTTCGATGCCCACCAATCTGATGGTCACAGCTGCCGTACCCGCAATTTCCAGCTTCAATCCGGCCAGCGCCACAGTGGGTTCCAATGTCGCCATCACCGGCACCGGATTCGCACCCGGCGCGACTGTCACCATTGGTGGCGTCGCGGCAACGATCGTTGGTGTACCAACGGCCACGACCATCAATGTTACCGTGCCGACACTCACAGGACTTCCCAATTCCTTTACGATCCAAGTCACCGTTGCCGGAGTATCGGCGTCGTCACTGACCGGCTTGATGGTGTCTGCACCAAGCGCCAACGTTCCCACCGTGAGCGCCTGTACGGGCACGGTCGGCAGCAGCTTCACCATCACGGGCACCAACTTTGCAGCACCCGCCACGGTCACCATGGGCGGAAATTCCGTTACCTCCCCGGTGGTGGCCAGCTCGACATCGATCACGGGTACCGTTCCTGCCGCCATCACCGCTGCTGGCATGCCCGCGGTCATCGTCACAGTCGCCTCGCAGTCCTCGACGTCGTTCAATTGCACGATCAGTGCGGCGCCCACGGGCGCGTTTGGCGAACGCGACGTGTCCAACAACCTGATCCCAACGCCAGTTTCGCGCGTCGCCAATTCCGTCATGCCGGCGCATGTCGGCGCGAATGGCGGCGGAAATACGTTTGGACGCGAAGTGCGGGGCTGGTCCGTCCCGGTCGCAAGCTGCAACGCGACCCCGGCCCTCAGCACCGTGTGGTACCACAACATCGACATCATGGACTTCGGCCGCCAATCCGCGCTGGAGTATTTCGATTTCGCGCCCAATCAGGCAATCACCTACAGCTTCATCGCGCAGCCCAATGCGGCAAACAGCCAGGTGGGCGTCGTGTCGTTCTTTATTGGCCCCACCGGGTCACCGGCATCGACGTTTGTCTCGATCTCACCCAATCCCTGCGATTTCAATACGGCGCGCGTTGCAGCGGCCGATCCCTGCTACAAGACGGGCGGTGGTGAGAATGGCATTACGTTCCAGGTCACGACCAACCCGACCAGCCCAGTCTGCAAACTCAATCCGAATGAGCGCTACTTCCTGAACATCCGGTTCCAGGACGCCGCCGGCGCGCCGTCGGTCGACGCCTGTGCGAACCAGCTCTCCGGTGGCAGCCAGACGTGTGGCACCCTGATGAAGATTCAAACTTTTTAAGCCAGGCGCTCAACACTCATCCAGGCGGTACGCAGTACCGCCTGTTTTTTTTCAGCACCCGTATCCTGCAAACCATGTTCAACCGCCTCCTCCTTTCCATCTCGGCCTGCTTGGTGGCAGCCGTCAGTCACGCGCAGGTCAGCGCCCCTCTCGAACCCTCCAAAGTCCTGGCCTCCAATCAATGGGTCTCCGTGACCTACGAGGACTTTGTCGCCGAAATGGCGCGCATCCCGGTGCAGGACCAGTTCGAATTCCTGCTCGATCGCCAGCGCATCGCCCAATTGGTCGACAATATCCTGGTCAACAAGACGCTTGCCCGCGAGGCCGTGCAACTCAAGGTCGACCAGGATCGCGCGGTACAGGCGGAAGTCCGCAACCAAGTCGAAAAGGTGCTCGCAAAGCACCGCGGCCAGCACCTCAAGGACAACCTGCCCAAGGTGGACTATCTTGCGCGGGCACGTGAAATCTATCTGGCCAACCCGGAACGCTTCACCCGCCCGGCCCAATACCTCGTGTGGCATACGCTGGTGGGCCTCACGGGCCGCACGCGCGATCAGGCACGCCTCAAGGCGGACCAACTTCACGACCGCCTCAAAAAGGGCGAACCGGAGGAGCGCCTCGCCGAGACCGAGTCCGACGACGGATCCGCCAAGAAGAACAAGGGCGTACTGGGCTTCAGCGACCTCAAGAACTACGATCCCCGCTTCGCGGCGGCGGTCCGCGCGCTCAAAGCCGGGGAACTCAGCGCGCCGGTGGAGTCCGAGTATGGATTTCACCTGATCAAGGTCCGCGAAGTGCGCCCCACCCATCGCTTCACCTTCGACGAATTGAAGGCGGACCTTTTGATCGAGGCCGAGATCCAGTATCGCAACACCGCACTGGACCAACACCTGCGCACCATCAAGGCGGACCCCAAGCTGTTTGTCGACACGGCTGCCCTGGAAGCGATTCGACCGAAGCTGCCGGAGATTCCCGCGCCGTCACCGGCCAAGCCCCCGTCAAAGTAGTCGTCGACTCGCAGGACGCCCACCCCTGCACGACCGTGATCACCCCATCGACCTGCGCCTACTGCAAGCCGGCGGCTTCGAGTGTCGCATGCGGCATTGACCGCACCAGGTCAGCCACACGGCTTTCCGACATGCAACTGCCCCAATTGACATACACGTTGCAACGGCCATGAACGCATGGCGCCAATACCTGCCCCTCTACTGGCGCCTTACCGGCCGCGAGTGGCAACAGC
Organism: Betaproteobacteria bacterium; assembly: GCA_016790765.1. GTDB lineage: Bacteria > Pseudomonadota > Gammaproteobacteria > Burkholderiales > Usitatibacteraceae > UKL13-2. Next base: position 1,451 of record JAEUMZ010000105.1, on the reverse strand, counting down.
GATTTGCCGGCAGCACCCTGGGGCTCCTGTGGACCCTGGCCGGGCCATTGATCCAACTGGCGATCTTCTCCTTCGTCTTCGGCCAGATCTTCAAGGGCCGCGTCGATGGCTTGGGGACGGACAACTACGCAACCTTCGTCGCCTTGGGACTGTGGCCGTGGCTGATGTTCTCGGAAGGGGTGCTGCGGGGCACCACGGCCGTTTCCAGCAATGGCAACCTGGTGAAGAAGGCGGCGTTTCCACACGTCGTGCTGGTCGCGGCGGCGGTCTCCGCCGCGTTTCTCGCCCATTTGGCGGGTTTTGCCGCCGTGCTGGTCGTCCTCGCGGCCTTGGGGCAGTCCTTCAAGCTTTCCGGCCTTCCTGCGCTGGTGTTGATCTTGGGCCTGATGTTCCTCCTGGCCCTGGGCTTGGCCATGGCGTTCGCCGCGCTGCAGGTCTTTGTGCGCGACACCGAGCACGCCTTGGCGCCCGCATTGACGATGCTGCAATACTTGACCCCCGTCCTGTATCCGTTGACTGTCCTGCCGGAGGCCTATCGTGGATGGCTGGAATGGAATCCGATGGTTGGCTACGTGACGTCCGTGCGCGCCGCACTGATCCCGGCGGCGCCCGATATCGCGATCCTGCCTTCCCCGGCGGTCGTCGCCGCATCCGTTGTCACGTTCATCGTCGGGCTCCTGCTGTTGCGGCGCTTGTCGCCGTACTTTGAGGATCACCTCTGAGCGGCGCGGCCAAGATGACCACGGCACCATGACGAACCCCATCCCCTCGCCGCAAGATTCAGCGCACGCGACGCCGCACGGCGCGGCAGCAGAGCCGCTGGTGCGCCTGCGCGGGGTCGGCAAGTCCTATCCGGGCGTCATGTCTACTGCCGCACAACTGCGCTCGGTGATCAACCTCGCCTTGGGCCGAAGTGCCGCGCGCGGATTCACCGCCTTGCGCGGCATCGACCTGGAAATCCGTGCGGGGGAGTCGTGGGGCATCATCGGGGAAAACGGCGCCGGCAAGTCCACGCTGATGAAGATCGTCGCCGGTGTCACGCGGCCTTCCGAGGGGCAACGCGCGGTGCGGGGGAAGATTTCCGCACTCCTGGAACTCGGCACCGGCTTTCACCCGGAATTCACCGGGCGTGAAAACGTTTATGTGGCGTCGGCCCTGATGGGCTGGGATCGCCGGCAGACCGCGGAGCAGATGGGCGCCATCCTCGCGTTTGCCGACATCGGGACCCATATCGACCAGCCGGTCAAGACCTACTCGACCGGCATGGTGGTGCGCTTGGGCTTCGCCGTCGCCACCACGCTGAAACCGGACCTGCTCGTGACGGACGAAATCCTCGCGGTTGGAGACGAGAGCTTCCAGAAAAAGTGCCTGCGCTGGATGGAGGACTATCGCGCCAACGGGGGGTCGTTGTTGCTGTGTTCGCACAGCATGTACCACGTCCAGACCCTGTG
>JAEUMZ010000076.1 GCA_016790765.1 Betaproteobacteria bacterium | reverse complement strand
TGCCGGACAACCTGTTCCGCAATGCGTTCATCAACAGCCCGGCCGGTCAGTACAACACCCTGGGTGGTGGCAACCCGAACCTGAAGCCCGAAGAGTCGGATTCCTCGACCGTCGGCATCGTGTTGACCCCGTTCCGCAACTTCTCGCTCGCCATCGACTACTTCAAGATCGAAGTCGAAAAGGTGATCGGTACGGCGCCTCCGGGAACGATCCTCAACCAGTGCTTGACGACCGGCAACCCGTTGTTCTGCTCGGCCATCACGCGTGACCGCTTCGGTTCGCTGTGGGCCACGCCGCAAGGCTTCATCCGCGCCGGCAACGAGAACTTGGGCAGCCTGACCGCCGAAGGTGTCGACGTCGAACTGAATTACGCGATGAAGATCGGCCAGTGGGGCGGCCTGAAGTTCAACTTCAATGCCACCATCCTGCAGGAGAACCTGGTCGAGCCGATCCAAGGCTTGGGCAAGTACGACTGTACGGGCCTGCACGGTGCCGCTTGCGGCGTGCCAACGCCGGAACTGCGCGGCAAGCTGCGCACCACCTGGGAAACGCCTTGGAACTTCGACGTGTCCGCCACTTGGCGTCACATCGGCTCGGTCGACCAGGAGGGCACCAGCTCCAATCCGCTGCTGGCTTCGACGGTCAACTCGAAGGATCGCACCATGGGCCAACGTGACTACCTCGACCTCGCCGCATCCTGGCAGGCCACGAAGCAGTTCACGCTCCGCGGTGGTATCAACAACCTGTTCGACCGCGATCCGCCGCTGTCGGGTTTGGTCGGTGCCGGCTTCGGCAACGGCAACACCTACCCGCAGATGTATGACGCACTGGGCCGCCGCGTGTTCATCAACGCGACCTACAAGTTCTAAACAAAGCGTCAAGGCAGTTCATGAAACGGCGGGCTTCGGCCCGCCGTTTTTTTTTGCCCTTTACGGCGCTGTGGATGAAAAGCCCAGCATCGGCGGGCATCCCAGGTCCATTGCGGCTGGAACGCCGCGCCAGTGCTAGTGTTTGACCGTTGGATGCGCTACAGGTCGAAGTCGGACGTCTCGCCCGAGAATTGATTGAGCCCTTCGGCCAGCGCAGCGACCATGTGGCGCTCGGCCTCCGTGAGCATCGGGTGCCAGATGTCGAAGATCAACACCACGCGCAGCTTGTCGCTGTCGTTCCAGGCCTCGTGCTCGATGGTGTCGTCGAACACGAAGGCGCGACCCGGTTCCCAGCCGCGCGTCTCATTGCCGACCCGGAAACCACATCCTTCGGGAATGATGAGCGGGACATGCGTCACCAGTCGCACATTGGAAATCCCGGTGTGCGGTGGAATGCGCGTCTTGGGTTTCAGCAGCGAGAACATGGCGGCCGGCGTACGCCCCTGTTGCACCGGCTGCGGCGCCGTGGACAACAAGGCCATGGTCTTGGGCGCACGCTCTGCATTCGCTGCAATGCGCCGGCCGTTCTTGAACAAGTGGAACGCGCTCCAGCGCGGCGAATTGTTCAATTCCGCCCATTGGTTGAGCGGCGTGCCCTCGGGATACGAGATGTACGGCGTGAATCCGTCTTCTGACTGCAAGACGCCGAGGAACTCATCCCGGATTGCATCGGTGCGCGCCTCGAATTCATCCAGCCACGGAAAATCCGCGCGCTCGAAGAACTCGATGGCCGGCAGCCCGGGATAGTGGTGGCCGTGGGACCAGGAATCGTAGCGCCGCTTGCGACCGACCATGATGTCCACGGAATCGCGAAACCGTTTGAGCTTTTCGCCCGCGAGCTGACCGTACGCGGCAGCCAGGTGTTGGTCGAGGAACGCCGCGCAATCGCGATCGTACTGGGCCTTGAATTGCTGCGCGTGCATCACGGACGGCCGCAACTCCGGGCTCAGTTGTTCAAGGGGCGGGGCGACCGTCGCGGCCGCGCCGAATGCGCGCGCGGCCTCGCGTCTTGCGCCACGGCGCTCGTGGAACCCTCCCTTCAGCAGCAAGGCGAGCAGGTAGCCGGGGTCGCGCTTGAGGGCGGCCTGGATCGCCGCTTCCTCTTCGGCTTCGTTCTGCAGTTGCTGATGCGCCAGGGCCAGATTGACCCAGTCCTGCGGATCGTCCCCGCTGGTATCGACCACGCGCTGGAATGACTGGAGCGCAGCGGGGAAGTCGCCGCGCCGGAACGCCCACTGTCCCAACGCCGTCAAGGTGCGGATGTGGGCCGGATCCAGGTCCAGGATCGCCTGCCAATGGCGCAGCAGGTCCTGCTCGCGTCCGGCTCGATGTGCCTGGACCGCCAGGGACTCCAATTGTGCAATCGCTGCGCGATTCGATTCGTTGTAGGTGACCATGATGGATTGTGACCGTCGCAAGACGGCAACGCGTAAAAGCCGCTAAATGCCCCAGGCCGCAGGTGCCGACGACTGCCGGTCGATGGCCTCGAACAGGGCGACAATGGCACGCCGCTCGATTTCCGACAATTCCGGCCGCCACACTTCGAATATCAGCACCACGCGTGTCTCCGGGCCGCGATTCCAGGCTTCGTGTTCAACCGTGTCGTCGAACAGCCAGGCGCGTCCCTCCTGCCATTCGCGTATGTCGTTTCCCACCCGAAAGGCACAGCCCCTCGGCACGATCAGCGGCAAATGGCCGATCAGGCGCGTGTTGATGAACCCATGGTGTGGCGGGATGTGGGCGCCTGCCAACAGGCGTGAAAAGAGGACCGTGGGCGACCGGCCCGGCATCTGGCACAGGGGCAGTGCCGCGATGACGGCCGCGGTTTGGGGACAGCGCGCCAGGTTCTCGGCCACGGGCCGGCCATCCTTCCAGAGGTAGAACGCGGCCCAAGCCGGGTTGTCTGCCATGCCGCCCTGGGCGCTGGGCGGTCGATTCGCGGCGGACTGAACATATGGTTCGAAATGTCCGGCACCCCCAATCAAGTCGAGGACTTCCGCCTTGATTGCAGGGGTGCACCGTTCCAGATCATCCAGAAACGCGAACTCCGCGCGGGGAAAGAACTGTCGCTGCTGCAGTCCGGGGTAATGGTAGAACAGGGGCGCGGAATAGTAGACGTTCTTCTTTCCGAGCAGCAGGTCAACGGATTCACCAAATCGCTCGCCGGCCGCGCCCGCATCGATACCCGCATCGGCCAGGCCGATGGCAATCTCCCGGGCCAGATGCGCGGACAGGCCGTCGCAGAGCGTGCGAATGCGTTGCAGTTCGGTGCGAATGTCGACGGGGGCGCCCGGCGCGTCACCGGCAATGCGCAAGGCGGACAGGTAATGGGACATGCCGCCGGAACGGTCGCCTCGTTCAATCAGGAGGTCGCCCTTCAGGATCAGTGCGCGCAGGTTCTCCGGATCGTGGGTGAGGACTTGATGCGCCAAATCGAGTGCGCGATCCCGCTGGCCCTCGGCGCGCGCTGCAAGGGCAAACACCGTGAGCAACGGCAAGTCGAGCGGACCGGCGGCCGCGAGGGTCTCGAGGATTTGCAGGGCGGCGCGGCTGCGCCCGGCGATGAAATGCTCGACCGCAGACCGGCCCAGTTGCAAGCGCTGGTCTGCTGTTCGTCCGGCTGATCCGACGATTGAAGCCGGGCTGCCAAAGGGGGTCATGGCCATGCCGGATGTTAACTGGAGTTGGCGGGATTCAACGCGGGCACGAGGCTGCTGCGGACTTCCGTGCGGCCCAAAAACTCTTGCGCACCCAAAACCGGAACGCAGTAGAATGCGCGTTCGATCAAAGTGGCCGCCGTCGTCAAATGAGCGGCCCGGTGGAGGAGTGTCTATGAATTACGCGGAGCGGCAGCGGAATCCGGGCAAGCATGTGACCGGCATCGCCGTTGTGATCGCCTTGCATGTCCTGCTTGGCTGGGCACTGGCTTCAGGATTGGCACGCAAGGTGGTCGAAAAAGTCGCGGGCCCCCTGGAGACCAAGATCATCGAGGAAGTCAAGAAGCCGCCGCCACCGGACACGCCCCCGCCACCGCCGCCGAAGATGGTGCAGGTCATGCCGACTTTCGTGCCGCCACCGGAGGTGCAGATTTCGGCGCCTGCTCCCGCGCCGGTCATCTCGAACCCCACGCCCGTGGCGCCGCCGGTTTACGCGCCTCCCGCACCGCCGGCGCCCGTCGTCCAGGCTCCGCCCACGGTGGGCGTGGCCTGCCCGAATTTCAAGCAGACCCTGCAGAATGAGTTGAAGTATCCGCTGCAGGCGCGCAAGGATGGCGTCGAGGGCGAAGTGTTGCTTGAGTTCACCGTCGCAGCCAACGGCGAAATCAAGGATGTCGAGGTGAAGAGTTCCAGCAACCGCGTTTTCAACAATCCGTCGATCAACACGGTGCGCCAGTTCCGCTGCCAGGGCCAGGGTCGCGATGTCCGCGTCCAGGTGCCAATTGCCTACAAGCTGACGGATTGATCCGTCGGCGCAGACCATTTCAGTTTGTATCGTTCTTTGTTTTTTCTCGGAGGAATCATGTCTTTGACCAAAAAAATCCAGGCGGCCCTGATCGCCATTGTGTTGGCCGCCATGCCGGTCGCCGTAGGCGTGGTCGCGCTCAATGCGCCGGACGCCGTGGCGCAGGCTGCGGATGCCACCAAACCGGCTGACGCCGCCCCGGCAGCGACTGCCAAGGCCCCGGCTGCGCCCGGCTCGGTCACCAAGGAATCGGTTGAGAATCCGTATGGCCTCAAAGCCATCCTGACCCACGGCGACCGCGTGGACCAAGGCGTATTGGCCATCCTGCTGATCATGTCGATGGGCAGCTGGTACATCCTGATCGTGAAGTATGTCGAGCAGCGCCGCATCCTCAAGGACGCCAAGGAAGTCGGTGACAGCTTCTGGCAGGCGGGGAGCCTTCAGGCCGGTGTGCAGACCCTGAAGGAAGACAGCGCGTTCCGCTTCATCGCTGAATCCGGTGTATCCGCCACCCAGCACCATGAAGGCGGCATGACCGCCGACATCCCGCTTTCCGAGTGGGTGACCATGTCGGTGACGCGCGCAGTCGAGAATGTGGGCAACCGCTTGCAGGATGGCTTGGCGTTCCTCGCCACCGTTGGTTCAACCTCTCCTTTCGTCGGCCTGTTCGGCACGGTGTGGGGCATCCTGAATGCCCTGACCGCCATCGGCCTGGCGGGCCAGGCCTCCATCGACAAGGTGGCAGGCCCCGTGGGCGCGGCGCTGATCATGACGGCCCTTGGCCTGGCGGTTGCCGTGCCGGCGGTGTTGTCCTACAACTGGCTGATCCGCCGCAACAAGGTGTGCATGGAGAAGATCCGGTCGTTTTCCGCCGATCTGCACGGCGTGCTGATGAGCCAGGCATCGAAGAAGAAGTAGTCGCCCAACGCGCAAATCGCAGGAGCCAAAGATGGGCATGAGCATAGGCGGAGATGACGACGACGACAGCATCATGTCGGACATCAACACCACGCCACTGGTGGACATCATGCTGGTGTTGCTGATCATCTTTCTGATCACGATCCCGGCCATCGTCCATACCGTGGCAGTGGAATTGCCAAAGGAAACCAACGTTGTAACGGTCACCAAGCCGGAGAACATCCTGATTTCGGTGGACAAGGACGGCGACGTGTATTGGGGCAGCGAAAAACTTGCCGACATGGATGCATTGTTCGACCGGCTCAAGGTCGAGGCGGTGAAGAATCCGCAGCCTGAAGTGCATATCCGCGGCGACCTGTTGGCCCGGTATGAATCGATCGGCCGCGTGGTGTACACGTGCCAGCGTGCAAGCATCCTGAAGGTCGGCTTCATCACTGAGCCGCCCCCACGCACCTAACGCCGGCAAAAGGAGCATAGACATGGCAATGAGCGCAGGCGGCAAGGAAGGCGAGCCGATGATGGACATCAACACCACGCCGTTGATCGACGTGATGTTGGTGCTGCTCGTGATGCTGATCATCACGATTCCGATTCAGACGCATGCGGTGAAACTGAACATGCCGGTGGGCAATCCACCGCCGCCGACCGTACCGCCGGTGGTGATCCAGATCGACGTCGATTTCGACGGCACGATCTTCTGGAACGGCGAAACGGTTGCCGGCCGCGAGCCGCTCGAACAGCGGCTTTCCGGGGCGGCTGCCACGGATCCCCAGCCGGAAATCCATTTGCGGCCCAACAAGCTCGCGCAGTACAAGGATGTGGCGATGGTCATGGCCACGGCCCAGCGTCTGGGCCTGACCAAGCTGGGCGTTGTCGGCAACGAGCAGTTCGTGAAATAGCGCGGACGGGTTTCCCGCTGCCAGGGACATTGAGGTATAAATGAAACGCGGCGTCAGCCGCGTTTCGTTTTTGTCCGTTTGAAGAATGAAGGCGCCCAAACCCGTGCGCCGCAAGGGAATGTCAACGGCGAACAGATTCGCCACGGAGGAAGGCATGTCAGGCATCAAGCGCATGAAGCAAGCGGCGGCAGGAATTGCGGCCGTCGTCGCATTGGCCATCGCGGCCAGCGGCCCAGCAATGGCCCAGGAGAAAGTTCGGCCGGAAGTCGGCAAGCCCCTGCAGGCCGCCAGCGATTTCCTCAAGGCCAACAAGTTCAGGGAAGCGCTGGCCAAGATCCGCGAGGCCGATGCGGTCGGGGGCAAGACGCCCTACGAAACTTATGTGATCGAGAGCATGCGCGGTTCCGCGGCAGCCGGTGCGCGCGACAATGCCACCGCCATCGCGGCTTTCGAGGCCGTCCTGGCCACGGGCAAGGCGCCGGCCGCCACGCAACAGAAAATCTACGAATCGCTGGCCACGACCTACTATGGCATGGGCAAGTACGCGGATGCCATCAAGTACGCCAACAAGTTCAAGGAGTCCGGCGGCGGCTCGGGCGGGACGATGCGCACCCTGCTGATCCAGTCATATTTCCAAAGCGGCGACTTTGCGGCCTCGGCCAAGGAATCCCTGGCCGACATCCAGGCCGATGAAAGGGCAGGGCGCACGCCGGCCGAGGAGAAGCTGCAATTGCTCGCCAACAGCTATTTGCGGCAGAAGAACACCAGTGGCTATGTCGCAACGATCGAAAAGCTGCTGACGTATTACCCGAAGAAGAGCCTGTGGCAGGACATCATCTCCCGGCTGCAGCAAAAGCCGGGGTTCTCGGACCGCTTCTCGCTCGATGTGCAGCGCCTGCGTCTGGCGACCGGCAACTTGAGCGCGACGAACGATTTCATGGAAATGGCGCAGCTGGCCATCCAGGCCGGGTATGCCACGGAAGGCAAGAAGATCGTCGACGACGGATTTGCGGTGGGTGCATTGGGCAAGGGCAACGATGCCGAGCGCCACAAGCGCCTGCGGGATCTTGCCGAGAAACGCGTGGCGGAGGCCAAGGCCACCCGCGACAAGGATCTGGCGGATGCCAAGGCGGCCAAGGACGGCAACGCACTGGTGCGACTGGGCTATGCCTATGTGACGTCCGGCGAAGGCCAGAAGGGCGTTGCACTCATCGAGGAAGGCATCGCCAAGGGCGGGCTGAAGCGCCCGGAAGACGCCAAGCTGTACTTGGGCATGGCGCAAATCCAGGCCGGGAACAAGAGCAAGGGCATTGCGACACTGAAGTCCGTGAAGGGCAACGACGGCGTGGCCGACCTTGCCAACCTCTGGGCGTTGTTCGCGCAGCAAAAGAACGGCTGATCGACCCGGCGCGCGACGATCGGACTTGCTGGAAACGCCCGCAATCCGCGGGCGTTTTCGTTTGGGCGCAGTGCCGGGACCGATTTCGAGCTGATCCGCGGGAACCGTAGAATGGCGAAGACCTCGATCGACCTCACCGCCATGAACGCCGCCGACCGCACCTACCTGGACCTTCTTTCCCACGTCTTGCACCATGGCGTCGAAAAGTCCGACCGGACCGGCACGGGGACGCGATCGGTGTTCGGCTACCAGATGCGCTTCGACCTCGGGCAGGGGTTTCCATTGCTCACGACCAAGAAGCTGCACCTGAAGTCGATCATCCATGAGTTGCTCTGGTTTCTGCAGGGCGACACCAATACGCGCTACCTGCGCGAGCACGGGGTCACCATCTGGGATGAGTGGGCGGATGCTGAAGGCCGGCTCGGGCCGGTATATGGCGCCCAATGGCGCAACTGGCCGGCACCGGATGGCGGGCACATCGACCAGATCACGCAGGCGCTGCACCTGATCCGCGCGCAGCCGGATTCGCGGCGCATCATCGTCTCGGCGTGGAACGTGGCGGATCTGCCGAAGATGGCGCTGGCTCCCTGCCATGCGTTGTTCCAGTTTTATGTCGCCGAGGGCAAACTGTCCTGCCAGCTCTACCAGCGCAGCGCAGACATTTTCCTGGGCGTGCCCTTCAACATTGCCTCCTATGCGCTGTTGACCCAGATGATCGCGCAGGTCACCGGGCTGAAGGCCGGCGAGTTCGTCCACACGCTTGGCGATGCGCACCTGTACTCGAATCACCTCGACCAGGCAAAGGAACAGCTGGCGCGCACCCCGCGCGCGTCGCCGGCCATGCACATCAACCCGCAAGTGACGGATTTGTTCGCATTCCGGTTCGAGGATTTTGAGCTGCGGGGCTACGACCCGCACCCGGCCATCAAAGCGCCGATCGCCGTCTGAGTGAACCCCCGTGCACGTGAACCTGATCGCCGCGGTGGCCGAGAACGGCGTCATCGGCCAAGGGAATTCGATGCCCTGGCATCTTCCCGCGGATTTTGCCTGGTTCAAGCACCACACCTTGGGGCATGCCGTTGTCATGGGCCGCAAGACCTTCGAGTCGATCGGCAAGGCCCTGCCGGGCCGGCGCAACATCGTGGTGACGCGCAATCCAGCGTGGCACGCGCCCGGTTGCGAGTCCGTACCGTCGCTGGCCCGGGCGCTCGAGGTGTGTGCCGGCGAGGAAGAGGTCTTCGTCATTGGGGGCGGTGAGCTCTATGCGGCAGCGTTGCCGCTGGCGCAGCGCCTGTACTTGACCACGGTGGCAAGCCGCCCGGCCGGCGACACGCGCTTTCCGGAATGGGCCGCGCACGAATGGCGCGCAATCCACGACGCGTCGCACGCGGCCGACGAGCGCAACGTGCATGCGATGCGCTTTCGCATCCTGGAGCGCATCGAGGCTTCTCGCTGACCAAAGTCAATCACCGGTGCGCCTTTCGGGGTGAAAATGCACTGAAACGCACGCCAGTCAATGACTTTGATTATTGAAGCCCGTTTGCGTAGCACGCTTGCCCGCCGCGAAACCGGGACTGAAGGGCTGCTGGATTTGACTTGGCGCGCGGTTCGGATGCAACCTCCCTGTTCGCCCCGTTGAACTGACCGTGTCCAGCGATTCCCCCATCGACGCCCAACCCGACTTGCCCCGCAAGCTCGGCAAGTACGTGCTCAAGCGCGAACTGGGCAGCGGGGCCACGAGCACGGTGTACCTGGCCGACGATCCGTTCCACGTGCGCGAGGTCGCCGTCAAGGTGATCCGCTGGCAGGCGGACGGCTCGTCTGAGCGCGACCTGGCCGATGCGTCTTTGCGCACCGAGGCCATGCTGCTGGGAAAACTGAACCATCCCCACATCGTGAAGGTGTTTGACGTCGTCAATGACGGCGAGGGCCACTACGTGGTGATGGAACTGGTCGGCGGCGGCTCGATGGAGCGCTACACGCGGCGTGGCTACCTGCTCGAGTTTCCAAAGGCCGTGGACGCGGTGTTCAAGTGCGCCAAGGCGCTGCAATACATGAACGGCCTCGGTCTCATCCACCGCGACATCAAGCCGGCCAACATCCTCCTGACCCTGCTGGGCGACGTGCGCCTGAGCGACCTCGGTGCGACCCTGCTGTCGGGGGATGAGGGGCAGCACAGCCTCAATGCCGGCACGCCGTTCTACATGTCGCCGGAGCAACTGCTGGAGCGGCCGCTGGAATTCCGCAGCGACATGTTTTCGCTGGGCGTGGTGTTCTACGAACTGCTCACCGGCGAAAAGCCCTTTGACGCCCTCAACGTCAACGAACTCATTTTCCAGTACGTCCACCACACGCCGCGCCCGCCCAGCACCCTGCGGCCGAGCCTGCCGGTGGAGGTGGATGCCGTGGTGTCGCGAATGCTCGGTTGCCTGCCCTCGGAACGCTACGCCGATTGGGAGGACTGCCTCGATGCCCTGTCCGCGATCCCGGCGCACCATACCGACCTGGCTTCCTCGATCGGCTATGCATCGGCCGCCGAGAAGTTCCGGCTGCTGCGCGACTCGCCGTTCTTTCGCGCCTTTTCCGATGCCGATCTCTGGTACGTGGTCGAGATCGGGCGCTTCATGCGCATCCACGCCGACGAAGTCCTGATCCGCGAGGGCGACCCCGGTGGATTCTTCCTGATCGTCCTGTCGGGCATGGTGCGCATTTCGAAGGCGGGACGCACCATCGATGTCATCGCCGATGGCACCAGCCTGGGCGAAATCTCCTACGTGCTCGAGGGCCGCGTCCGGCGCAATACCACGTGCACGGCGGAAAAGGACGGCATCGTCCTGCGCATCGAAGACGCCGTATTGCGTGGCGCGTCTGACATCTGCCGCTCGCGGTTCGAGAAGACCTTCCTGCACGCCATGGCCAGCTGGCTGGTGGAGGCGGACCAGCGCCTGGCCGGCCGCCACTGAATCCGCGCGCCGCGGCCTATGCCCGGTGCTTCATCAATTGCTGCTGCTCGCGCTTCCAGTCGCGCTCCTTCTCCGTCTCGCGCTTGTCGTACTGCTTCTTGCCCTTGGCGAGGCCGATTTCCAGCTTGATGCGTCCCTTGCTGAAATGCAGGTTCAGCGGCACCAGCGTGTAGCCCTTCTGTTCGACGCGGCCGATCAGCTTGCTGATCTCGTCGCGATTCAGCAGCAGCTTGCGCGTGCGCACCGGGTCGGGATTGACGTGGGTGGACGCCGACTCGAGGGGTGAAATGTGCGCGCCGATCAGGTAGAACGCACCCTCCTTGAGGATCACATAGCCCTCCTTGATCTGGGCGCGCCCGGCGCGAATGGCCTTGACCTCCCAGCCTTCGAGCACCAGTCCCGCCTCGTAGCGCTCCTCGATGAAATAGTCGAACTGCGCTTTCTTGTTTTGCACGATGCTCATGCGGGGATTTTACAGGGCCCCAGGTGGCCGATAATGCGCATTGACCCGGTTCCACGCCTGTTGCCGTGCCGACGATCGAGAAATCCGCCTTGTTGCCTTATGCGCCGCGCGACGTGTTTGCGCTCGTCGATGCCGTCGAGCATTACCCGGAATTCCTGCCCTGGTGTCGCGCCGCGCGGGTATCGCAGCGCGATGACGACACCACCTGCGCCACGCTGGACATCGATTACCGCGGCATTCGCCAATCGTTCACCACCGAAAACACCCGGAGCGGCCATGGATCCATGACCATGCGGCTGGTGGAGGGACCGTTTCGCCGGCTCGACGGACGCTGGACCTTTACCGCGCTCGGCGATGCAGGCTGCCGCGTGGCGCTGTCGCTCGATTTCGAGGTTGCTTCGGGCCCGCTGGGCAACTTGCTCACGCCGGTCCTGTCGCACATCGCGGAGACGCTGTTCGACCGCTTTGTCGCGCGCGCAGAATCGCATTGCGCGCGGCTTGCGTGATGCGCATCCGCCTGCTGACTGCCACAGGTGAGTCGGAGCATCGACTCGAACCGCCCGTGTCGCTCGGTGAGGCCATGCAGTGCCTGCTGCCCACCTCGACAGGCGGCGCGGCCGGGATCTGGGGCCAGGCCCGGCCGCCACAGACGCTCCTCAAAGAGGGTGATCGCATCGAAACCTATGAGGCCCTGCGCGCGGATCCCAAGCTGGCGCGCCGCCGCAAGGTTGTCCGGCCAAAGGGGGCGCGGCTGGGCAAGATGTAGCGCGCGCGAGGGGGCGGCGCTATTTCTTGCCAATGACCTCGAAGCGCAGGCCGATCCAGTCGCGGCCCTTGCGCAACACGCGGTTGATGCGCACGCGGAAGTTGGTGTCGCGCGTGCTGAGCTTGAACACGTTCTTCAGGCCGAAGTCCCCGGCCGGCAAGGCGAGGATGTCGGCCTTGCCCTCGGGATCGCGGCCCGGGAGGTAGATCGCGTCGACCGGCGCGGTGTTCGGGTCGGGTTCGGCGTCACGCGGGTGGTTGTAGCGGTGCAGGACCACGGGCAGGGGCCGGTAGCTCAGCAGCTCGATGCCGACCAGGGTCTCCCCCAGCGCGCGCTGTGTCACCTTGCGCACCGCCACGCCGGCCATCCAATGCTGGAATCCGTCAACCCGGATGGCGATGAACTCGCCGACGGCGGTCTTCTCGCCCGTGGATCGGTCAACGGTGAGCCCGATGCCCTTGGACGACAGGTCGTGCAGCCGCCACCGCGAGGCATCCTCGGCCAGTGGGGGCGCGGCCGATTCATCGAATGAAAAGGCGATGCTGGGCGCTGCGGGCGGCGTGAGCGCCTGGCGCGAGAGTTTGAAACCGATGACCAGGTCGGCGGTGCGGCCGCTCACCGGTGTGCGCTCCTCGATGCGGGAGGCACTGGCCTGCAGGATGGTCGTGTAAAGGCGCTCGGCAGCCCCCAGCAGCGCCACGTGCTCCTCGACGGCAAAGTGGCGCGCCGTCGAGCGCCCGTGATACGGCTGGCCGCTGCGCAATTGGGCCTTCACGGCGTCAATCTGGGCCTTGAGGCCATCCAGGCGCAGGTAGCGGAAACCCGCCCTGGGCGCGCTGCCGGTCACCAGTTGGAGTCCCGCCATGGCATCCAGGTCGACGACCATCGCGTGTGATCGCGGCGCGTAGGTTTCGTCCAGCGCGTACTCGGGGCACCATTCGGCCAGCCAGCCGTCGGCGATCTCGATTTGCGGCATGGTCAGGCTGCCGGTGTTGAGGACTTCCAGCAGCAGCGCGCGCAGGTACAGCGCCAGGATCGTCGTTTGCTGGTCACGCTCCTGCTCGAACAGGGAGAGCGCCACCGTGGCCATGCCGGCGCGCTCGGCAAAGCGGTACAGCGCGTGCAGGTCGGGCCACAGCGTGGGCTTCACCGGCTCATGCCGGTAGAAGCACCACTTGATGCTTGCGCCATGGTGAAACAGCGCAAAGGCCATGACGTGGTGCAGCAGGGGATCGGCATCGCCCGTGGACCACTCGCCGCGGCGCTCGATCAACTGCCGCAGCGCCTTGGCCGTGACGCTGTGCAGGACATGCAGGTCGCGCGAAAACTGCACCGCCTCCACGCGACCGGGGCTGGCGAAGAACCACGCCTTGTCCGCCTGGATCACCGGATAGAGGGCATTCTCAAGGCTGAACAGCTCCCGGACCTGCTGCACCGAAAGCGGGGCCGGCAGGTCGGAGAAGGCCTTGAGTGCGGCGATGATCTGGGCGCGCTGTTCGCGATTCTGGACCGAGGCGCCGCCGGAGGCGAGTGCGGACAGGAGTCCTGCGTTCATCGCGGCGTCGCCAGGCGTGCGGGCAGGGTGTCGAAGTCCGACTTGTCCACGTTGAACAGGTCGAACAGGTCGCGGCGCAAGTCGGACATCAGTGCGTCGGCCGTGAAGTCCATCGGCGCATTCAGCCAGTTCTCGACCACCGGGTCGAAGTGCGCATCCGTGGCCAGCACGTCGCGGCCCGCCGCAAACAAGGGATTTGACGGGTCAAGTTCATGGCCGATGTGGCGCACCTTGGGCCAGGAGGGCGCGTAGTTGAACAAGACGTGGAACTTGGTTGCGAGCACCGAGAATTCATCGGCGCGGCTCTCGAGGCGAAAGATTTCGAACTGCGCGAGCCAGAACCGCACCTCCTGCGGCCGTTCCTCGATGCCGAAGGTCAACAGCTCGCACGCGCGGTCGGCGTGGCCCTCCTCGTAGTACAGGCGCGCCGCGTTGATCACCGAGTCGGCATCGTCGATCGACACGGTGCGCGACATCAACTCGGGAAATCGCTCGTACATGTACTGCAGTCGGCGAACGCGATCCTCGTCGGGCCGGTCGTCGAGCGCCAGGTCCAGCGACGCGGCGGGCGTCGGATCGAGGTCGAATCGCGCCGGCGAGTCGTCATCTGCATCCGCACTCGACTGCATCGGGGCCGGCATCGGCGCCGCGTCCATGCGCATCGTCGCCTCCATCACCGGCGCTTCGGTGGCAGGACCCGGGTCTGCCTCTGCGTCGACCGGGGCTGCTTCGCGCTTCGACGCCGCAGGGGTGGGCCCGTCGCGCATATCGTCACGCACAGGGGCGGGGGACGCAGGCCGCGGCACCTTGGTGCGTCGCGACCACCACCACGCGCCTGCCAAACCGGCCAGAACCGCGAGCAGTGTGCCCTGCCACACGGGTTCTGCGTGCCATTCCCTTTCCCCCGCAGGGGCAACTGTCTGCGATGCGCCCGCAGGGACCGCAGCGCCGGGCGCTGACGGTTGCGCACGCGGCTTTACGGTTTCCGGCGCTGTATCGCGCGACATGGGCTTCTCGACTGGTGTTGTGCCGGCGGATTCATGCGCAACAGTGGGCTTTGCCGGCGGGAGCGCTGCCGCTGCAGTTGGCGGCGCAGCAGGTGATGCGGGTGAAGCAGCAGGCGATGCCGCGGGTGGGGCAGCAGGTGGTGCAACAGTGGGCGCAGCCGGTGGCGCCTTCACGGACAGGCTGGGTTTGAGCGTCGCAGGACCGTCGGGCATCGCTTGGCGGCCCGCAGATGCGTGATCGCCCCGGGGTTCCCTGGCCAGGGTCTGCAGGCGCGTTTCCAACTGCTTCACCGCGTGCTGCAGGGACAGTACCGCGGCCATCTGGTCGTCCGCATCGAGCAGCAAGCGCCGCTGGCGCAGAGCGGCGCGTTGTTCGGGACTGACTTGCGCCACGCGCGACAAGTCCACTTCCGGCGCCGACAGGCGAAGTCCCTGCCGCGCCGCCGGACCGCCGGGGATGCCGCGGTCGCGGCTCGGGGCTGCCGACGGCGCAGGCGTTGCCTTGGCCGGCAACGGGTCCTTTATATCGGCAGGAAGCGCCGGCTGGGGATCGGCGGGGCGATGTCCTGCGGGCGCCGCGGGCGTCTCGGCGCGCACCGGGGCGGAGGCCACGACGCGCTTTGCCGGCAGAGCGGCCCGGACGGATCGTTCGCCGAGCGTCTGCACCGGTGCAATGCCGGACAAATCGCGCAGGTCCGGGAACACGATCGGCGTGCCCGGCGCGATCGCGGCGTCGGCGGCCAGCGTTGAGAGGGGTGGATTGTGCGCGCGCAAGGCGGCGACAAACTGCGCCTGGCGCGCAGCATCCGCGGGGTACATCAGGCGGCCCAGCAAGGCCAGGCTGTCGCCGGTGCGCGCCACCACGGAGACGCCCGGGTCGGCATGCCGCTTCGGATCCGCGGCGCCGTGGTTCGGCGTGTGGGGCATCGCCGCCGCCGCGATGGCGCGCTCGGACAGGGTCACCTCGATGGCGTGGACGGCGCGCGTGGCCGGTACGCAACCGGACGTCCAGCTCAACTGCAGGCGCGGCGCGGCAACCGGGGCGCCTGTTTGCAGGCGCAGCGTTCGCCGTCCCTTGAGTTCCAGGACGGTGAGTTTGAGGTCGAGGCCCGCTGGCGCGATCGCATCAGGCACCAGAGCAAAGCACTCGCCTTCGGCGGACACCTGGTCCAGGCGGCCGGCGTCAATGCGCACGTCGAGCGGTTCACCAAGAAACGAGCGAATCTCGGCCTGCGGCGTGTTGGCAAAACTGCTCGAAGCAACGGGGGCGATCCACAGCGCCGCGATGGCAAGACGCGCGCAGCGGGCGAGACGGGCCGTCACCCCGAGCACTCCACCCGGTTACTTGCACGAATCGGCGGCGATTTCCTTGGCGCGCGCCATTTCCGCCTGGCGCTGCTCGTCCGTCAGGTAGCTGCGGTCGCCCGATTCATTGGTCCTGGCGATGGGCCGTCCACTTTCGAGGTCCTTCAATGCCGCCCGTGCGTTCTTGCAATTCAGCTGGTCGTTCTCCGTGACCTTGCGCGCTTCCTCGTCCTTCTTGGACTGCTCGTCGCTTTTTTTCGCGGCGTCCTTGCGGCGCTTGTCGAAGTCCTTGGATTGATCCGCGATCGACTTCGACCCGCCGGCCGCGGCGGACCCGGTGGCGGCGGCCGGCGCATCGGCGATTTTTTTCGGGTCCGCCTTCGAGGCACCTGCCGGTGGGGGCTGGTCGGAATATTGGACCTTGCCATCCTTGTCCACCCATCGGTAGACCTGCGCGGTCACAGTGGCGGCCGCCAGGAGGATGGCCGCAGTGGCAAGGAATCGGATCGGAGATTTCATGAGGGGCTCCTCGTAGAGCGGGATTTGAACGGGTTGCGCGCGGTCACCAGCGCACCGGCGGCGACTCCAATTGCGCGATCGACAGCGTGCACAGGGCGATCACTTCCTTCGCGTGCGCCAGCGTGGCGGCGCTGTCGAAACGCTGGGCAGCTGCGCGCGCCTTGTGGAGTTGCTCGATTGCGGGAATCCACAAGGAGCGCTTCACGCGCGCCTCGATCACCTTCTGCTCCGCGGCAGCCAAGGCCTCCTCGGCCTCCGGGAGCAATGACGTCGGTGCGGGCGGTGGTGCGGGTTGCGCAAGGGGCACGGGAGCTTGTTCCTGCACGGGTGACTGCAACGCGCAACCGCCAACACCCAGCAGCGTTGGCAGGACCCAGCAAAAACTCGAATAAACCTTATTTCGCATCAACGAGTTACACCGCCAACTTCGAGCAATTTCGCTACGGTAATCGGAAATGCCTTTGCCGTCAACAAGTTGCGTCAGCGTCCGGCAGTCAAAAGGGCCGTTTTTGCCCTCGCGTATAATGCCGCTTTTGCCGGAGTCCCGCACCGTGAAAGTGCTGAAAAAAGCCCTGACGTTCGATGACGTCCTCCTCGTCCCGGCCCTCTCGCAAGTGTTGCCCCGCGATGTTTCGCTCGCCACGCGCCTGACTCCCCGCATTGCCCTCAACATCCCGCTGCTGTCCGCCGCCATGGACACGGTGACCGAGGCGCGCCTCGCAATCGCGCTTGCGCAGGAGGGTGGCATCGGCATCGTGCACAAGAACATGAGCGGCAAATTGCAGGCGGTTGAAGTGGCCAAGGTCAAGCGCTTCGAGTCGGGCGTGGTGAAGGATCCTTTCTGCGTGGCGCCCGGCATGAGCGTGCGCGAGGTGATGGCGCTGGCCCGCAAGCACCAGATCTCCGGTTTTCCGGTGCTCGATGGCAAGAAGGTGGTCGGCATCGTCACCAACCGCGACTTGCGTTTCGAGACCGCGCTCGACCAGCCGGTCAAGAACATCATGACGCCGAAGGCGCGCCTGGTGGTGGTCAAGGAAGGTGCCACGCGCGCAGAGGCCCTGAAGCTCATGCACAAGCACCGCATCGAACGTGTGCTGGTGGTGAACAAGGCCTTCGAATTGCGCGGCCTGATCACCGTGAAGGACGTGTTGAAGTCGACCGAGCACCCGCTGGCGTGCAAGGACGAGATGGGGCGATTGCGCGTCGGCGCCGCGGTCAGCATCGGCGCGGACACCGATGAGCGCGTGGAACTCCTGGCAGAGGCCGGCGTGGACGTGCTGGTGGTCGATACCGCGCACGGCCACTCGAAGAACGTGCTGCAGCGCGTGAAGTGGGTCAAGAAGCGCTTTCCCGACATCGACGTGATCGGCGGCAACGTCGCCACGGCTGCGGGGGCACTGGCGCTGGTGGACCACGGCGCCGATTGCGTGAAGGTCGGCATCGGTCCGGGTTCCATCTGCACCACGCGCATCGTGGCCGGCGTGGGTGTGCCGCAGATCACCGCGATCGCCGACGTGGCCGATGCGCTGGCCAGGAAGGACATTCCCTGCATCGCCGATGGCGGCATCCGTTTTTCCGGCGACATGGCCAAGGCGCTGGCGGCCGGCGCCTCGTGCGTCATGCTGGGCGGCATGTTCGCCGGCACCGAGGAAGCGCCCGGCGAGATCGAACTGTTCCAGGGGCGCTCGTACAAGAGTTATCGGGGCATGGGCTCGGTGGGCGCGATGCAGAAAGGATCGTCGGACCGCTACTTCCAGGACCCGCAGAACAACGCCGACAAGTTCGTCCCCGAGGGCGTCGAGGGCCGCGTGCCGTACAAGGGCAGCATGCTGGGCGTGGTGCACCAGCTGGTCGGCGGGTTGCGTTCGAGCATGGGTTACCTCGGCTGCAAGACGATCGGCGAGATGCACAAGCGGGCGGAATTCGTCCAGATCACTTCCGCGGGCATTCGCGAATCGCATGTTCACGACGTGCAGATCACCAAGGAAGCCCCGAACTACCGCGTGGACTGACCGCGCATGCTGAAACTCTACGGCTGCAAGGGATGTGGTTCCGCTGTCGTCGAGGCGATGCTGCGCATGGCGCAGGTGCCGTACGACTATGTTGAAGCCCTGCAGTGGCAGCCGGCGTTCAAGCGCATTCCCGAATTGGAGCGGCTCAACCCGCTCGGACAGGTACCCGTTCTGGTGCTGGACGACGGCAGCGTGATGACCGAATCGTCGGCCATCCTCCTCTGGCTGGCCGAAAAGACGCCGGGCCTGGCCCCCACCGATCCGGCGACGCGCGCGCAGTTCCTGCGGTGGATGAGTTTCGTCCCGGCCAGCGTGTACTCCGTGTTCGCTTTCCGCGATTTTCCGGAGCGCTGGGTGGAGGGCGAGGAGGCCCAGAAGGCGTTTCGCGAAAAACTCACGCAGCGCTTGCGCGACATGTGGACGACCATGGAGTCGCAACTTCATCCCGCGCCCTATGTCCTCGGGTCGTCGATGAGCGTTCTGGACCTGTATTTGGCGATGGTGTCCCGTTGGTCGCCGGGCCGCCAGTGGATCCTCGCGCATTGCCCGAAGCTGGGTGCGGCCGTGACCCTGACGGAGCAACATCCCGTGGTTGCTCGAACCTGGAAAGAGAATTTTGGAACCTGAGCACAAGGCGGCGCACCCGCCCGCCGGCGAGATCGCGGACGACGAGCGCGCCCGCAAGCGCGGCTTCCGGTTTGTGCTGGCCGTGGTGTTCCTGGACATGCTGGGCATCGGTATCGCCGTGCCGGTGCTGCCCCTTCTGGTGGGCGACTTCACCACCTCTCCCAATGACCAGGCCACCTGGTATGGCATCCTGGCCTCGGTGTTCGGCCTGATGCAGTTTCTGTGCATGCCCGCGCTGGGCGCGCTGTCCGACAAGATCGGCCGGCGGCCGGTGCTGATCTACTCCTCGGCCGGCATGTCGCTCAATTTCCTGCTGACGGCCTGGGCGCCCACGCTGGGCTGGATGTTCCTCGGCCGCGTGGTGGGCGGCGCATGCTCGGCCTCGATGTCCACCGCGACGGCGTACGCATCGGACATTTCCACGCAGGCCACGCGCACCAAGATGTTCGGCATGGTCGGCGCGGCGTTCGGCCTGGGTTTCGTGGCCGGGCCGATGATCGGCGGACTGCTGGGCGAGATCAACCACCGCCTGCCGTTCTACGTCGGCGCGGCGCTGTGTGCGGCGAACGCCGTGTTCGGCTACTTCCATGTCAAGGAATCGCTGCCGCACGACCGGCGCAACGTCTTCACCTGGCCCAAGGCCAACCCGTTTGCCTCGTTGTTCCGCCTGTTCGCGCGCCGCGACATCGGGGCACTCATCTTGGTCTTCGGCCTGGCCTCGCTGGCGCAGTACCTGATGCATGGCACCTGGGTCCTGTTCACGCATTTCAAGTTCGGCTGGGGACCCTGGGAGAACGGCGTTGCGCTGTTCTTCGTTGGCATCACGGCTGCGGTCACGCAGGCGGTGTTGTTGTCGCGCATGCTGAAGCGCTTCGGCGAGGTGAAGCTCTCGCTGCTCGGCCTGTGGACCGGCACGGTGGTGTATGTGGGGTATGGCCTGTCGACGCAGGGGTGGATGTTCTACGCGCTGATCCTGTCCAATCTGTTTGCGTTTGCATCCGGCCCGGCCATGCAGGCGATTGCCTCCAAGGCCACCGACCCGAAGGAGCAGGGCGCGCTGATGGGCTCCCTGCAGTCGCTGGGCAGCCTGGCGATCATCGCCGGCACGTTGCTCGGCACGCAGATCTTTGCCGCAGTGAGCCACCTGCCCAAGGACGATTGGCGCCTCGGTGCGCCATTCTTCACCTCGGCCCTGCTGCTCGGCTTCGCCTGGTGGATCGCACGCGGCTTTTTCGCCCGCCACGGCATGCCGGTGCATCCAGCCAACGCCGCGCCCGTTGCGGCGGGATCCGATGCCACCGACAAGGCGCCCGCCGGCGCCACCGACAAAGCGCCCGCCGGCGCCTGAGCGCACCATGCAAGACAAAATCCTCATCCTCGATTTCGGTTCGCAAGTCACGCAACTCATCGCCCGCCGCGTTCGCGAGGCGGGCGTCTACTGCGAACTGCATCCGAACGACGTCGGCGACGACTTCATCCGCACCTTCCGGCCCAGCGGCATCATCCTGTCCGGCTCGCACGCGAGCACCTACGAGGCCCAGGACCTGCGCGCCCCGGCTGCCGTGTTCGAGGCCGGCGTACCGGTGCTCGGCATCTGCTACGGCATGTTCACCATGTGCGTGCAACTGGGCGGCACGGTCGAGGCCAGCGAGCACCGCGAGTTCGGCCACGCCGAGGTGCGCGCGCACGGACACACGAAGTTGTTCGACGGCCTCGAGGACGCGCGCAACGCCGAAGGCCACGGCTTGCTGCACGTCTGGATGAGCCACGGCGACAAGGTCACCGCCATGCCGCCGGGCTTCAAGCTCATGGCCTCGACCGGCAACTGCCCGGTGGCCGGCATGGCCGACGAGGCACGGCGCTTCTACGCGGTGCAGTTCCACCCGGAGGTCACGCACACGAAGCAGGGCCGCGCCATCCTCAATCGTTTCGTGCATGACATCTGCGGCTGCGGGTCGCACTGGAACATGCCCGAGTACATCCCCACGGCGGTGGCGCACATCAAGGAACAGGTCGGCCGGGATGAGGTGATCCTGGGCCTGTCCGGCGGGGTGGATTCCAGCGTGGCCGCAGCACTGGTCCACCAGGCCATCGGCGACCAGCTCACCTGCGTGTTCGTGGACACCGGCCTCTTGCGCCTCGATGAAGGCCGCCAGGTGATGGAGATGTTCCACGACCAGCGCCACATGAACATCTTGCACGTGGACGCCTCCGCGGACTTCATGCGCGAACTCAAGGGCGTGTCGGACCCCGAGCAAAAGCGCAAGGTCATCGGCCGCGTGTTCGTGGAGGTGTTCCAGCGCGAGGCTGCCAAGCGCGTGAACGCCAAATGGCTTGCACAGGGCACCATCTATCCGGACGTGATCGAAAGCAATTCGGCCAAGACCAAGAAGGCGCACACCATCAAGTCGCACCACAACGTGGGCGGCTTGCCGGAAACGCTGCACCTCCAATTGCTCGAGCCGCTGCGCGAACTGTTCAAGGATGAGGTGCGCGCGCTGGGCGTGGCGCTGGGCCTGCCGCGCGAGATGGTGTACCGCCACCCGTTCCCGGGACCAGGCCTCGGCGTGCGCATCCTGGGCGAGGTCACGCAGCCGGCGGCGGACCTGTTGCGGCGGGCCGATGCGATCTTCATCGAAGAATTGCGCAATACGAAGGACGCCGACGGCACCCCTTGGTACGACAAGGTCGCCCAGGCCTTTGCGGTTTACCTTCCGGTCAAGAGTGTCGGCGTCATGGGCGATGGCCGCACCTATGAAAATGTCGTCGCGCTGCGCGCGGTGCAGACCACCGACTTCATGACCGCACACTGGGCCGAGCTGCCCTATGCGCTGCTGGCGCGCGTGTCGAACCGCATCATCAATGAGGTGCGCGGATTCAATCGCGTGGTCTATGACGTCTCCGGCAAGCCGCCGGCGACGATCGAGTGGGAATAGCAGGCCGCCACACACCTCAATCGCGGTCGGGTGCACCCAACGGAAACAGCGGCCGGTACGGCCGCGCCTCCTCCACGCAGCGCGCGAAGGATGGCCGTGCGAGCAGGCGCGCACGGTAGGCACGCAAGTTGGTGTGCGAGTCCGGAATCTCGCAGGTCCAATCCGCATAGAACAACGCCGGTGCCGCCGCGCAGTCGGCCAGCGTGAAGTCCTCGCCTGCGGCCCAGGTCTTGCCGGCCAGGTGCGCCTCCAGCCAGCCGTAGGCGCGCAAAAGGCGCTCGCCGGCGATCGCCCGGGCCCGGTCTGCCGGTACCGGAATCCGCTCCAGCGCACAGGCGACGGCAAATTGCACCGGATCCATCACATGCAGGTCGAACACGCGGTCCAGGAACCGCACTTCGAGCGCGGCCTCTCGATCCGCCGGGATCAGGTGCACCGGCCCGGGGTGGTGCAACGCGAGGTGTTCGACGATGGTGCTGGTTTCAAAGACACTGCGTTCGCCATCGACCAGCAACGGGAACTTCTGCAGCGGGCAGCGCGCCAGCCACTCGGTGGCATGCTGCGGCGTGTCCGGCCCGATCATCCGGAACTCGAAGGGCGTGGCGTTCTCATGGAGCGCGATCAGCGCCTTCTGCGTGTACGAGGAGAACGGGTGGCCATACAGCGCGAGGGGCATGAATCTCTCCGCAGCGAGGGGACTCGGGCGTGATCCCGAAGGCGCAGTATGCGTCGGCAACCCCCGGGGAGGCCAGTGTTGCCGGGGCGGGAGCCGATACAATGCGGTCATGCAAGCGCGCCAGAACATTTCCACCGGGGCCCCGTGGGAATCCATCGTCGGTTACTCGCGCGCCGTGCGCATCGGCAACCACGTCTGGGTGGCGGGCACCACGGCCACCGACGAACAGGGCCAAGTGGTGGGCGTGAACGATGCGGCGGCGCAAACGCGCTACGCGCTGGACAAGATCGCCCGCGCACTGGAAAGCGCCGGAGCCGCGCTTACCGACGTGGTCCGCACCCGCATGTTCGTCACCGACATCACGCAATGGGAGGCGATTGGCCGCGTGCATGGTGAGTACTTTGGCGCCACCCGGCCGGCGGCCACGATGGTGGAGGTCCGCGCGCTGGTGGATCCGGCGCATTTGGTGGAGATTGAAGTCGATGCCTATGTTTCGATGGGCAAACCCTAGCACTGGCGCGGTGTTTGGGACATTATCGGCTGGAACGGCGCTCCAGTGCTTGGGTTTGACCTTTGAACCCCGCTGACGACGCCCTCATGCGCGAGGCGCTGGCCGAGGCCGCCTTGGCCTCGGCGGCCGGCGAAGTCCCGGTCGGGGCGGTGGTGGTGAAGGACGGCACGATCGTCGGCCGCGGGTACAACCATCCGATCAGCGGCGTCGATCCCACGCTGCACGCGGAAGTCGCCGCCCTGCGCGATGCGGCTCGCAAGCTGGGCAATTACCGGCTGCCCGGGTGCGAACTGTTCGTGACCCTGGAACCGTGCGCCATGTGCGTCGGTGCGATCGTGCACGCCCGCATCCGGCGCGTGGTCTGGGGTGCGGCGGAGCCGAAGACCGGCGCGTGCGGCAGCGTCATCGACCTCACCGCCGAGCCGCGCCTGAACCACCATTGCACGTTCGAGGGCGGCCTCCTGGCCGGGGAATCCAGTGCGTTGCTCAAGGCATTCTTCGCCGCCCGGCGGCCGGCGTGACCGGCGTGCGAAACGTGCCAGAATCCAATCGATAACAACCGCCACCGGCGAGGGGACTCCATGCAGCCACTCAGTGCACTCGACGCCCTGTTCCTGCATCTCGAGACCGCCGAGACGCCGATGCATGTCGGCAGCCTGATGGTGCTCAAGCGCCCGGCCGGATTGCGCGGCAGCCTGTTTCCGCGCTACCGGAAACTCATCGCCGACCGCATGCACCTGGCGCCCTTGTTCTCGCGCCGCCTGTCGTTCGTGCCCTTTGACCTCGCCAACCCGGTGTGGCTGGAAAACGTGCCGGTGGACCTGGATCGCCACGTGTTCCGGAAAGTGCTGCCCAAGCCCGGCACGCAGGCGCAGCTCGAAGCCATGACGGCCGAGCTGCACGAGGCCGTGCTCGACCGCGACAAGCCGCTCTGGGAGTTCACGGTGATCGAAGGCCTGGCGGATGGCCGCGTGGGTCTGTACTCGAAGATCCACCATGCCGCCTTGGATGGCCAGGGGGGCGTGGCGCTGGCGCAGGCGGTCCTCGACACCGACCCCAAGGGTCGCGTCATTGCGCCCGGCGAAAAGGCCAGGCCTGCACTCAAGCCCACTACGGCCAAGCTGCTGTCCAACGCGCTGATGACCTCCGTGGCGCAGTACGGCAAGATCATCGGCGCCGTGCCCGGAGCCTTGAAGACCGTCGGCCTGGCCGGCGCTGCGCTGCTGTCCTCTTCGCAGGCCAAGAAGGCCGGCGCGCCCTCGGAGCAGGGCACCGGCATGCCGGCGATGCCCGACATCCAGCCCGGCGATTCGCCGGAAAAGGCGGCCAGGTCGCTGCTGAAAAAAATTCCCGGCGGCATCGCGCTGGGCCCGCGTACTCCGCTCAATGTCGCCATCAGCACCCGGCGCGGGTTTGCCGGCGTGCGCATCCCGTTGGCCGAGACCAAGGCGCTGGCGCGGCACCACGAGGCCAAGCTCAACGACATCGTCATGGCGCAGTGCGCCGGCGCCCTGCGGCGCTACTTTGCAAAACAGCCGGCGGCCCTGGCCAAGTCCATGGTGGCGGGCATTCCGGTGAGCCTGCGCACACCGGGCGACACCTCGCAGGGCAACCAGGTCACGATGATGCTGGTGAGCCTGGGCACGCACCTGGCCGACGAAAAAAAGCGCTTTGCGGCGATGATGAAATCGGCCCTCAAGGCCAAGATGCTGACTGGCACCATGAAAAGCGTGGTGCCCACGGACCTGCCGTCACTCGGCATCCCGTGGATCATGAGCATCATCACGCCGCTGTACAAGATGGCGGTGGCGTCCAACCGCATCCCGGTGATCGCCAACGTGGTGATTTCCAACGTGCCCGGCCCACAGATGGCGCTGTATGTCGCCGGGGCCGAGATCATGGAGTACTACCCGGTATCGATCGTCACCCACGGCCTCGCGCTCAACATCACCATCCAGAGCTACAACGGCTCGCTCGATTACGGCTTCATTGCCTGCCGGAAGGCGGTGCCCAACGTGGCAAAGTTCGCCGAGTACCTGAAAGCCGAGCACGCCGCGATGATGAAAAAAATGCAGGCGGATTTGCCGCCGCCCAAGCCGGCAGCGCGCACGCCGGTGCGCAAGCGTGCGACCACCGTCAAGGCCGCAGTGCGCGCAGCCCGGCGGTAGCATGGCCCGTTCCCAGTCCGCTCGACGCACACGACCACGCTCACCCGCCGCCATGCAATCCAGCCGCCGCAATACCACCAAGAAGCCGAAGCGCGAAGAAACCCAATGGAGGAACGACTTGTTCGCGGACCTGATGGAACGAACCGAAGGCTTGCGCGCGCCCGGCGCGTTGCTGCTGGCGCTGGAATCCCGCGCGCCGCTGGAGCTCACTGCGTCGATCGCCACCTGGCCGCTGTTGCGCAACGCGCCGGCCGGCGACGGCCATGCGGTGATCGTCTTTCCGGGTCTCGCCGCCGGCGACCTGTCCACGGTGCCGCTGCGCAATTTCCTCGCCAGCCTGGGCTATGAAACCTACGGCTGGGACCTGGGCCTCAACTTCGGCCCGCGCGAAGGCGTGCTGGCCAAGAGCATGGAGCGCGTGCAAGCAATCGCCAAGGACACCGGCCGCAAGGTGAGCCTGATCGGTTGGAGCCTTGGCGGCATCTATGCACGCGAGTTCGCCAAGTCGCTGTCCGGCAGCGTGCGCAGCGTGATCACCCTGGGCACACCGTTCGCCGGTGACCCGAAGGCCACCCATGCCTGGCGCCTCTATGAGTTCGCCAGCGGCCTCAAGCTCGACGACCACGACATGCTCGAGCAACTCAAGCTCGCGCCCCCGGTGCCCACGACCTCGATCTTCAGCCGCAGCGATGGCGTGGTGTCCTGGCCGCTGTCGTTGCAGCAGGAGGGCAAGCGTGCCGAAAACATCGAAGTGGTGGCCAGCCATATCGGCATGGGGGTGAACCCGGCCACCTGGTATGCGGTCGCCGATCGCCTCGCCCAACCCGAAGGCGAATGGAGCCGGTTCCACCGCGAGGGATGGCGGCAATGGTTCTATCGCGATCCGAAGCGGGATGCGGATGCGATGTGGTAGGGAGGGGGCTAGGGATCGGGGACTAGGGGCTGGGGAAAACCAACGTTGGATTGCGTGCGTAGCCTGAACTGAACGATCAAGCGCGAGAGCGCCGGAATGTGCGCATAGCGCCCCCGAGTCCCCAGCCCCCAATCCCCAGTCCCGAACTCCATGCCCTCCATCGACGCCAACGGCCTCAGCTTCCACTACGAATCGCGCGGCAACGAAGCCGATCCGGCGATCCTGCTGGTCATGGGCCTGGGCGTGCAGATGATCTTGTGGCCGGAAGCGCTGATCGAGTCGCTGGTGGCGCAAGGGTTTCGCGTAGTGCGCTTCGACAACCGGGACGTCGGCCTGTCCACGCACCTGACCCACCTGGGCATGCCCAACGTGCCGGTCGAATACATTCGCTTCAAGTTGGGCCTCAAGGTGCGCGCGCACTACACCATCGACACCATGGCCGCAGACACGGCGGCGCTCATTGATGCGCTGGGACTGCGCAGGCCGCACGTGGTGGGGGCCTCGATGGGCGGCATGATCGCGCAGAACCTCGCCGCCCACTATCCGCACCATGTCGGGTCGCTCACCTCGATCATGTCCACCACCGGTCGGCGCAGCCTTCCCCAGGCGCAATGGCGCGCCCTGAAGGCGGTGCTGTCGCCCGCGGGGCGCGATATCCCGTCAGCCATCGCGCGCATGCAGCACGTGCTCACCACCATCGGCAGCCTGACCTACCCGGCGCCGCCCGATTACCTGCGCGAGGTCTGCGAGCGCCACGTCCGGCGCGCACACGATCCGGCGGGGGGCGCGCGGCAGCTGGTCGCCATCGCCGCCAGCGACGACCGGTCGCGCACGGTGGCGCGCATCCAGGCCCCCACCCTGGTGTTGCACGGCGACGAGGACCCGCTGGTGCCGCTCGCCGCGGGGCAGGATACGGCGCGCGTCATCCAGGCCGGCGGCGGCCGCGCGGAACTGTCGGTGGTGCGCGGCATGGGACACGACTTTCCGGTGCCCCTGATCCCGGACATCGCGGCCCGCATCGGGGCGTTTTGCAGGGGGAACGAAGCGGCGGCTTGAGAGCGTTGGATCCGCCGATGAACGCCGATACTGCGCCGATGGACGCCGATAACGGCCAAGACGGCTTGTGCAGGAAACTTGCGCCCGCAATCCCAACTGTTCTTGATTGGGGTTTTATCGGCGTCCATCGGCGCCAAATCGGCGTTCATCTGCGGAGAGTTGTTGCTCTAGTAAAATCGACAACGCCGCTCTTCCGTAAGGCGACACTTCGCACCGCAAGCCCTCATGTCCGCCTTCGTCCACCTCCGCCTGCACACCGAGTATTCGATCACCGACTCGATCGTGCGTATCGATGAAGCGGTGGCGCGGGCGGCAAGCGACGGCATTCCCGCGCTGGCCATCACCGACCAGTCGAACCTGTTCGGTGCGGTCAAGTTCTACCAGGCCGCGCGCGGCCGGGGCGTGCAGCCGATCATCGGCTGCGATGTGTGGGTCTCCAACGACAAGAACCGCGACCAGCCGTCGCGCCTGCTGCTGCTGTGCCGCAGCCGGTCGGGCTACCTCAATCTGTGCCGGCTGCTGACCCGTGCATATCGCGAGAACCTCTGGCGCGGCCGCGCCGAAATGAAGCGCGAGTGGCTCGTCCATGACGCAGTGGACGGCCTGATCGCGCTGTCGGGCGCGGCAACCGGTGACGTGGGCCAGGCCCTGGCGCAGGGCGACGCCGAGCGTGCAGGGCTGCTGGCCAAGGCCTGGGCGCTCGACTTTCCCGATGCGTACTACCTGGAAATCCAGCGCGTGGACCGCGCACGCGACGATGCACTGGTGGCCGCCACGCTGTCGCTGGCCGAGCAGGCCAACCTGCCCGTGGTCGCCACGCACCCCATCCAGTTCATGCAACGCGAGGACTTCAAGGCGCATGAGGCGCGCGTGTGCATTTCGCGCGGCGAGGTGCTGGGGGATCCGCGGCGCTCGCGCGATTTCACCGAGGAACACTACTTCAAGTCCGCGCAGGACATGCGCGACCTGTTCGCGGACGTGCCCGAGGCGATCGAGAATGCGCTCGAGATCGCGCGGCGCTGCCATTTCGAGTTCGCACTGGGCAAGTCGAAGCTGCCGGTATTCCCGACGCCCGAAGGCGTGTCGATCGAGGCGTACTTCTACGAGCAGGCCAAGGCCGGCCTCGAACGCCGGCTCGAATCGCTCTATCGCGACGCTGCGCGGCGCGACGAGGTGCGGCCGCGCTACCAGGAACGCCTCGACTATGAGGTGAAGACCATCGTGCACATGGGCTTCCCCGGGTACTTCCTGATCGTGGCGGACTTCATCAACTGGGCCAAGAACAATGGCGTGCCGGTGGGTCCCGGGCGCGGTTCCGGAGCCGGTTCACTGGTGGCGTATTCGCTGGGCATCACCGGGCTCGACCCGCTGCAGTACGACCTGATCTTCGAGCGCTTCCTCAATCCCGACCGCGTGTCCATGCCCGACTTCGACATCGATTTCTGCCAGGACGGGCGCGACCGGGTGATCGACTACGTGAAGAAGAAGTACGGCGCCGAATCGGTGTCGCAGATCGCCACCTTCGGCACCATGGCGGCCAAGGCGGTGATCCGCGATGTCGGACGCGTGCTGGGAATGAGTTATGGGCACGTCGATGGCATCGCCAAGCTGGTGCCCAACCAGTTGGGCATCACGCTGACCGAGGCCTTCAAGTCCGAACCGCAATTCAACGACCGCCGCAAGGCCGAGGAGGAAGTCGACGAGCTGCTGACGCTGGCCGTCAAGCTCGAAGGCATCACGCGCAACGTCGGCATGCATGCCGGCGGCGTGCTGATCGCGCCGGGTCCGCTCACCGAGTTCACGCCGCTGTATGTGGCCGAGGGGTCCGATTCGGTCATCTCGCAATACGACAAGGATGATGTGGAACAGGTGGGCCTGGTGAAGTTCGACTTCCTGGGCCTCACCACGCTCACCATCCTGGAAGAGGCGGAGCGCAACGTGCGCGAGCTGGGCGAGAAGGAGTTCGACCTGGCGGGCGTGCCGCTCGACGATCCCAAGTCGTTCCAGATCTTCACCAAGGGCAACACCGCGGCGATCTTCCAGTTTGAATCCAAGGGCATGCGCGACATGCTGATCCGCGCCAAGCCGGACCGGCTGGAGGACCTCATCGCCCTGAATGCCCTTTACCGTCCCGGCCCGATGGATTCCATCCCCGACTATTGCGACCGCAAGGCCGGCAAGTCGCGCGTGCAGTACGTGGATCCGAAGCTCGAACCGGTGCTCTCCCCCATCCTGGGGCCGACCTACGGCGTGATGGTGTACCAGGAGCAGGTGATGCAGATCGCGCGCGAGATCGGCGGCTATTCGCTGGGCGGCGCGGACCTGTTGCGCCGCGCCATGGGCAAGAAGAAGCCCGAGGAGATGGCCAGGCACCGCGCCACCTTCGCCAACGGTGCGGCGAAGAACCACGTGTCCAATGCGGCAGCCATGGCGCTCTACGACGCGATGGAGAAATTCGCCGGTTACGGCTTCAACAAGTCGCACTCGGCGCCCTATGCCTACCTGGGCTACTTGACCGCGTATCTGAAGGCCAACCACGCCGCCGCCTTCATGGCGGCCAACCTGTCGTGCGTGATGGACTTCACCGACAAGGTGGAACAACTGGTGGAGGACGCCAAGGCCAACGGGCTGGTGGTCAGTGCGCCGGACATCAATCGCGGCGCCTACCGCTTCGTGGCCATGGACCGGACCACCCTGCAGTATGGCCTCGGGGCCGTGAAGGGCACCGGCCGGGGCGCCATCGAGAACATCGTCGCCGCGCGCGCCGCAGGCGGCCCGTTCAAGGACCTGCTGGATTTTGTCAAGCGCGTGGATCGCCATGTGGTGAACAAGCGCGCCATGGAGGCCTTCATCAAGGCCGGCGCGTTCGATGCGTTGGAACCCAACCGGCACGCCCTGCTGTTGTCGTTGCCCAGTGCCCTCGAGCTGGCGGACAAGGCCGACCGCGACAAGCAGCAGGTGAGCCTGTTCGGGGACGCGGGTGCCGACAGCGGAGCGGAGCTCGCGCTGGCGAATGTCACCCCCTGGGGTGAGCGCGACAAGCTCATGCACGAAAAACAGGCGTTGGGGTTCTATTTCTCCGGCCACCCGTTCACCAGCTACGAAAAGGAAGTGCGGCAGATTGTGAAGACCGCGCTGAAAGACATCGCACCCAACACGATGGTGCTGCTGGCCGGCATCCTGCACGAATCGCGCGTCAAGAACGGCAAGCGCGGCAAGATGTGCGTGCTGTCGCTCGACGACGCCACCGCGCGCATCGAGGTGCTGCTGTATGCGGAAGTGTTCGACAAGCGCCGCGGGCTGCTGCAGGAGGACAGCCTGGTCATCGTGCGCGGCAAGGTCACGCACGACGACTTCTCCGGCGGCAACCGCGTCGCCGCCGAGGACGTGTTCGACCTCGACACCGCGCGCCGCATGTTTGCCAAGCGCATCGAACTCAGAATGAACGGCCAGGCCGACGGCACGCAGTTGAAGCGCCTGCTGGAGCCGCACCTTGCGCGCGGCGAAGTCGGCTGCCCGGTGTGGATCTTCGGCAACAACGGCACCGCCGAATACGAGGCGCACCTGCCGGATGCATGGAAAGTCCGCCCCGCAGGCGAGTTGATGGACGGGCTGCGTCTGTGGCTGGGCGAGAACAATGCGAACGTGGTCTACGACCTCACCGGCGCGCAAGCCACGCTGACGCCGAGGAACTGGGGCGGGCAGCGCGGGCAGTATGCGTCAAACGGGGCGGATGACTATTGAATCACTCTCAACGATGGACTTCCCCACCACCCACTGCCTGAACTGCCGCGCGCCGCGCGACGCCAGTCACGCCTTCTGCCCCGTCTGCGGCCAGAAGGCGGCCACGCACCGGCTGACTGCGCACGAGATCGCGCACGACCTTCTGCATGCGTTCGCGCACGTCGATCGCGGTGCGTTTGCGGTGTTGAAGGGCCTGGCGGTGCGGCCGGGGCGCATCGCGCGAGAGTTCATCGAGGGCCAGCGCAAGCGCTACTTCAATCCGTTCACTTTGCTGGTCGTGGTGGTGGGCGTGGCCTCGCTGATCATGGTGTCGACCAACTTCATGGGCGGCGGGTTCGGACCGAAAAGCGCGGTCAGCCAGTTCCTCAGCCGCAACGTCAACCTGGTCATCCTGTTGCAGGTGCCGCTGCTGGCGCTGTGGGCCACGCTGCTGTTCTGGGGCCAGCGCCTGCACTATGTGGAGCACCTCGTGCTGGCTGCCTACACGTCGAGTTTTCGCTCGGTGTTCTTCGTCGGGGTGGTGATGCCGATCTGGTTGATCGCGGCACCGCCCGCGCTGGTGGCGGTGTACCTGGTGGTCTGGATGCTGTATTTCGGCTTTGCATCAAGCCAGTTCTACGCCGGCCACCGCGCGTGGTCGTTCGTGCGCGGGGTTGGCGTGGCGTTTCTGACCCAGTTGACCACGTTCGCGATCATCGCCGCGATTCATTCCCTGTACGCGCGATTGCAGGCCGCCTGCGGCGGGCTCTCGGGCGGGGCCCGCTCGTGAATTGGAACTAGTGCCCGGACGCCTTGGCCGGCTTGCCACGGCCGGCACGTTTGTTCGCATAACTCTTCGCCGCCATCCTGAGCCCCACCAAGTCCGCCGCGCGCATTGCGGCACGGTCGGCCTCGACCAATCCGGCGCCGTCCATCGCGGCCTCCGGATCGCGCAGGAACATCGACAACGCGTGTTCGTCCGCGTAGAGGCGCGCGAGGAAGGCTTCGAGCAATGCGCTCATGCAGCGGCCTTCAGCGTTGCCGGATGACGATGTGCGCGACCGCGCGCCAGCGCCGCGCGCGCCGCGTCAACCTGCCCGAGCAGGACGTCGAAATCCGGATACGCACCATCGCGCTCGATAATGACCTCGAGCGGCTGCGGCACGCGTGCCGCCAATACCGCGAGCAGGCCGAACACGTCTTCGGGCACGTCGTGCACATGGTCATCGAGCAGGCGCTGCCCGGCCGTGCGGCCGCTCATCGCCGGTTCGTCGATCCAGTGGCCGCCGGACAGGTGGACGCCTTGCACGCGCGCCAGCGGCATGGCCGCGAGCAGCGCCTCAGGCGATTGGCCGGTGTTGCGCGCGTTGGCATACAGGTTGTGCAGGTCCAGCAGCATGGGCGCCCCGGCGCCGTCGAGGATCGTGCCGGTCCACGCCGGCTCGCTTAAGGGGCTGCCCGGCGGTTCCACCAGGGTGGCGATGTTCTCGAGGCGCGGCGCAGCGGCGATGACGCGCGTGGCGCGTTCGATGTTGGCGATGGCTGCCGCCACGTTCGATTCACGCCGGGGCGGCGCGGCCAGGTGGCCGATCTCGAAGCCGCCCGATCGCACGAACGCGAGGTGCTCGGACCAGGACTCGGGCTTGAGCGCGTCGATGAGCCGCCCCATGGCAAGGAGGCGCGCATCGTCCACCGGTTCGCTGCCCGCCAGGCCCATGGCCACGCCGTGCAGCGTGAGGGGCACCTGCGAGGACAGCAACTGCAGCGGTCGCAAAGTCTTCGCATCGGCCTTGAAGTAGTCATCGGCAATGAGCTCGACCAGGTCGATGCGATCGAGGTGGGCGAAGATGCCGGCGGCGAGGTCGCCGCGCCAGCCCAACCCGACACGGTCGGGTTCCCCACCTGCGACGCGATCGGGCTCCCCACCTGCGACACGGTCGGGTTCCCCACCTGCGACTCGATCGCGCACGAAGGCGCCCAGGGGATCATCCACCGCAGCCTCCACCCCCGCAGCCTCCCCCGCAACTGGAACTGCAACTGCTTGAGCTGCTGCACGAGGACCCGCTGTCCGCCCGGGGCGTCGGATAGATTCTGTCGATCATCGGAAACGCCGAGGCGGACAGCGCCGTCAAGCCAAAGACGCCGAGCAGCATCGCCAGTTCATTGGTCTGCCCGCCGCTCTTGAGCGTCTTGGCGCGGTCCTTCAGGCGCTTGAACAGCTGCTTCATGTCCGCCACCGCGGCGTCCCCGGCGCCGGTGCGCCGCATGCGCCAGACGCCGATCAGGATGGCAGCAAACAGCAATGCGAGCATGATCAGGAAACCGACGTTGTGGCGCCCCTGCGACAGGGCGAGCTGCACTTTGTAGCCGGCCGTGCCCATCAGGATGACGGCCGCGACGCCGACCGACACCAGGCGTTTCGAATACACCGCCGGCCCCGCCATCAGGCCGGTCTTGATCAGTGCCTTCTTGTACGCCTCGCAGGCGCGGCGTGCGCCTTTGTCCGTCAGCGCAGCACTGCCGCTTGCCGGCTTTGCGAACGCCTGCAGCACGGCGCGCTCGATGTCGCGCTGGGCGAGGTCGCGATCGTTGCTTGCGCGCTTGAGCTGGTCGCCCTCGAACACCAGCAGGCCGCGGTCGGCCAGCGAGATGGTGGTGACCCGGATCGCCTCCTCCTCGCCGCCGCGCAGGTAGGCAATGAGGTAGGGGTCGTTGAAACGCGGCATGTCCGAGGGCGCGGGCTCGCTGATGCGGAACCAATAGCGCAACGCCACCAGCGTGACCACGCCCAAGCCGATGTAGAAGAACAGGAACGAGAATCCGTGCAGGGCGAACGGGTTCATTGCAGCGCCTCCACGCGTTCGCGCAGGCGGCCGATGAGGAGCATGAGGGCCATGGCCACCGGGCCGGACGTGCCGGCATCGAGTGCCTGTGTCTCGCGCGCCACCGACAAGGCGTGCAGCGAAGCGGCCAGTTCGGGATCGTTCAGGCCCGCCACGAAGGACTCGAGCGCGGCCTTGGGGCTTTCCGGCGAGGGCTTGCCTTCGAGCTCGGCCAACGACACCGCGGCCGCGCGCAGCGGCCCGGCGCTGTCGGCGATGAAGCGGATCAGCTGCTCCTCGCGCGGCGAGAGCAGGATGTAGCGTTCCCGCGCGCGGATCTGCATGTTGAGCAGCACCTGCTTCAGCCGCCGGATGAGCGCGTCGCGCGGCAGGGCCACGTTCACGAACGGGTCGGCGCCGAACAGCACGCGATGCCGGTGCGCAATGTCGGCAAACTTGAGCGCGAAGGCTTCCATCGCCGCGCCCAGCTCGTCCTGCAGCACGAACATGGCATTGAGATCCACCGCAGCCTTGGCGAAGCGCAGCGGGTCGCGCAACCGGTCGGCGCCGGCCTTGTCGAACTGTTTCAGGACCACGATCACGTTGACGTCCGAGGTGGCGCGCAGGCGGCCCTCGGCCGCGGATCCGAACAGCACGATGGATGCGAGCTCGCCGCGGAACGACGCCTGGCAGGCCTCGACGAAATCATCGAGCGCACTTTGGACCGCCGGTTCCAGGCTTGCGGGGGCGGTTGCGGGAGAAGCATTGCTATTGTTGTTTTGCATCTCTACCTCCTTGTTTTTCTTATTGTGGCCGATGATGCGCCGGTCGTGTTTCCGTTTTGTGACATGCGTGACACGTGCGAAACCCCAGCACGGGTGCGGCGACCGGGCAGGTTTTGGCCTGATCGGCGCGCCCGTGCTGGGGTTTGTCGACCGAATGCCGCACCAGGTGTTCCGGCGCACCGGCTTTCAGGCAAACTCAAGGCATGTGGCGCAAATACGTTCTCTTTCCGGTCGTGGGCCTGTTGGCGGCATGTGCGAGCGCGCCGACCGCCTTGGACCTGTCGCTCGACAAGCTCACCAAGGAGGGCAAGTTCCGCGTTGCGCTGGTGGCGCCGGTTCCGGAGCCGGCCGTGCACCAGATTCACGACTGGTCGATCCGGCTCATGACGCCGGACGGCACGCCGATCGCGAAAGGGTTGGTGTACCTGAATGGCGGCATGCCGGGGCATGGTCACGGCCTGCCGACGCGACCGATCACGGTGGGCGAGACGGCCCCCGGGCTGTACCGCGTGGAGGGCATGAAGTTCAACATGCCGGGCCACTGGGAACTGATCGTGGCGATCCAGGCCAACGGCACCGAGGACTTCGCCTATTTCAACTGGATGGTCGCGTTGCCGAAGGCGAGGTAGGGCATGCGCGCGGGGTGGATTGCACTGGGCATGGTGTTCGCAGGCACCGTGCACGCCCAGGCGCCGTGGAGTCCTGCGGATCTCGACACCATCGCGTCCATGCGCCTGTCGCAGGTGCCCGCTGCGCCGGCGGATGCGTCCAACCGGCATGAGCGCGACCCGCGGGCGATTGCGCTGGGCAAGGAACTGTTCTTCGACGAGCGCTTTTCGAAGCCGGGCAACGTGTCCTGTGCGACATGCCATCAACCCGCCTTCCAGTTCCAGGATGGCAAGCCGCGCGGCCGCGCGATCGGTGAGACGCCGCGCCGCACGCAGCCGCTGGCCCATGTCGCACACAACGCCTGGTTCTTTTGGGACGGCCGCAAGGACAGCCTCTGGGCGCAGGCGCTGGCGCCGCTGGAGGATGCAAGGGAACACGGCGGAACGCGTGCGCTGTACGCGCACCTGGTGGCAGAACATTACCGGGCGGAATACGAGGCCGTGTTCGGGCCTTTGCCGGACTTGTCCAACGTGCCGCGCGACGCCGGCCCGAAGGGAACGACCGCCGAGCGCGTGGCATGGCGCGCGCTGGACAAGACAGTGCAGTTGGCGGTTTCACGCGTGTTCGCCAACCTCGGCAAGGCCATCGCCGCGTATGAGCGCACGCTGGTGCACACGCCGTCGCGTTTCGACCGCTATGCCGAGGCGCTGGTGCGCGGCAAGCCCCGGTTGGACGAAAGCGAACGCCTGACCCGCGAAGAGGAAACCGGACTGGCGCTGTTCATCGGCCGCGGCCGCTGCAACACCTGCCACACCGGGCCGCTGATGACGGACCACTATTTTCATTCCACGCGCGTGCCGCCGCGCGAGCCGGGCCGCCCGGACCTGGGCCGCTACCTGGGCGCGGACGAGGCGTTGGCCGACGAGTTCAATTGCCTGGGCGCGTTCAGCGACGCCCAACCCGCGCAATGCCGGGAGTTGCGGTTCATCGTCCACGGCGACCCGTTGCTCAAGCGTGCGTTCAAGACGCCCGGCCTGCGCGGCGTGGCCACGCGCGCGCCGTACATGCACGCCGGTCAGCTGGCCAGTCTGGCGCGCGTGATCGCGCACTACGCCGAGGCGCCCGAATCGCTGCCGGCGGAGCGGCGCATCGTGCAGGGCCACGTGATGGGCTCGGAACTTTTGCCGTTGAAGTTGTCGGACAAGGAGGCGGCCGCCTTGGTGGCGTTTCTCGCCACGCTCGATTCGACCACCATCGAGCGGGCCACGGCCGTTGCCAAACCGGAGTAGCATCGATTTGTGACTGTGCAGGAGGTCGCATGAACAATTTTGCAAGGGGTCCGTTGCTGGCTGCGGCGGCAACGCTGCTGCTGGTCGCGGGTGCAGGGTCCGCGCCCGTCCAGGCCGCCGGCGCGCCGGGCGTCAAGTCCGCACCGGTGCACCGCGCCGGCCACGCGGGCGTCCGGCACCACGGTCATCACCCGCGCCGCTGGAGCGGTTCCGTCTACCTCGGACCCAGTTGGGGATTCCCCTGGTGGTGGGGAAGCCCGGCGTTGTCGATCGGCTATTGGGGGCGCCATGGCGGAATTTCCGTACCGATGGTGCCGATCAGTGAATCGCGTTTCTACGTCAACCGCGAGTTGGAGGAGTGGGACGAGGACGCGCACACCGATCGGGACCCGCGCCGCGCCGGCCCGACCCCCGTGTACGTGCGGCAGGAAAAATCGCCGACCGACGAATTGGCGATCACCCCCACGCGCGGCCAATCCATGACGCAGCAGTCGTTCGACCGCATCGACTGCGAGCGCGCCGGGATCAAGAACACCGGCTACGAACCCAGCGCACCCGGCGCAGGCGCGGTCAAGAAGGCGGATTGGGTGAAGGACGTGGCCGCCTGCATGTCTGGCAAGGGCTACAGCGTCAAGTAACGGCACGCCGTGCGCACGCCACCGCGTGCCGCCACGCTTTGGCCACAAATGCGCGGCATACTGGCGTGCATCGAGTTGACTGGATGCCGCCCATGCGTCTTGCCGCCACCGGGTTCGTTTTGGCTGCCTGTGCCGCCTTGCCGCTGTGGGCTCTTGGGTCCCCACCTTCCACGCCGGACGCCATCACCCCCGATGGTGCGCGCTATGTGGGCGAGATTCGCAACGGCGTGATGCACGGCACCGGGCGCGCCGAGTGGCCCGGGGGCAAGGTCTATGTGGGCGGGTTTGCCGACGGCATGTTCAGCGGCCAGGGCGACCTCACGCTCGAGAATGGCGATCGATACGTGGGCCAGTTCCTGAAGGGCCGCTATCACGGC
>JAEUMZ010000029.1 GCA_016790765.1 Betaproteobacteria bacterium | reverse complement strand
GTCGATTTCGGCATCATGGGCACGCTGACCGACGCCGACCGCAACTACCTGGCACGCAACTTCGCCGCCTTTTTCGAGCGCGACTACAAGGCGGTGGCGGTGGCGCACATCGAGGCCGGATGGGTGCCAAGGGACACGCGCATCGACGAGTTCGAATCGGCCATCCGCTCGGTGTGCGAGCCGATTTTCGACAAGCCCCTGGACGAGATCTACTTCGGCACCATCCTGTTGCGCCTGTTCGAGGTGTCGCGCCGCTTCCGGATGGAAATCCAGCCGCAGCTGGTGCTGCTGCAGAAGACGCTCCTGCAGATCGAGGGCCTCGGCCGGCAGCTCTACCCCAAGCTCGACCTTCGGCCCGTTGCGCAACCGATCCTCAAGCGCTGGATGGACGAGCAGATCGGCTGGCGCGGCGTGGTGCGGCAACTCCGGCACGAGGCGCCGCAATGGGCCGGCATGCTGCCGCAACTGCCGCGCCTGGTGCACCGTGCGCTGGAGAACAATCCCACCCAGCAGCTGTCCGAAATCCGCCAGGCGATCGACGACCTCGATCGCACCCAGCGCTTCCAGTCCATGGTGCTCCTGGTGCTCATGCTCCTGCTTTCGGCCGTGGCGGGAATGTATTTCTACCTGTTGTTCTTTTATCCTTAGACCCAGCCGTTCGCCCATCCGCCCAACCATTTGGCCTCCGTGCAAGACGGCAGGCTTCAGACGCAGGAACCGTCATGCTCGTCACCGCCGTCCTCATCTACCTCGCCGTGTCCATCGGCATCGGCCTGTACGCCGCCAAGTTCGTGTCCAGCTCCAAGGACTATCTGGTCGCCGGCCGCAGCCTGCCGCTTTACGTCAACGTGGCCACCGTGTTCGCGACCTGGTTTGGTGCGGAGACCGTGCTGTCGATCTCCGCGACCTTCGTCAAGGACGGCATGGGTGGCATTCCGGGGGACCCGTTCGGCGCAGCGTTTTGCCTCATTTTCGTGGCGATCTTCTTTGCCAAGGCGTTCTACCGCTTCGATTTGCTCACCATCGGCGATTTCTACAAGAAGCGCTACGGCAAGGGCGTCGAGGTGCTGACCAGCCTGGCCGTGACCATTTCGTACCTGGGTTGGACCTCGGCGCAACTGACGGCCCTGGGCATCGTGTTCAATTCGCTGTCCGGCGGGTCGATTTCCCTGACCCAGGGCATCCTGCTGGGCTCGATCGTGGTGCTGATCTACACCACGTTCGGCGGCATGTGGTCGGTGGCCCTGACCGATCTGTTCCAGTCGGCGGTCATCATCGTCGGCTTGATCATCATCGCCTGGATGGTGTCGGCTTCGGTGGGCGGCGTGGGCAAGGTGCTGTCCCACGCGGCGGACGCCGGCAAGTTCCAGTTCTGGCCCACGGGCGGTTCCAAGGAGTGGCTCGCCTTCGTGGCGGCGTGGGCCACGTTTGCGATCGGCTCCATTCCGCAGCAGGATGTGTTCCAGCGCGTCACCTCGGCGAAGGACGAAAAGACCGCCGTCATGGGCTCCCTCATCGGCGGTTTGCTGTACTTCTGCATGGCCTTCGTGCCGATTTTCATCGCCTACTCGGCGCTGATGCTCGACGCCAAGATGGTCGAGGGCTTGTTGAGCCAGGGCGCGCGCGAGGTGCAGCTCATTCTTCCCAACTTCGTGATGACGCACATGCCGATGTTCGCCCAGGTCCTGTTCTTCGGCGCCTTGCTGTCGGCCATCCTGTCCACGGCGTCCGGGGCCCTGCTGGCGCCCACTGCCTTGTTCACCGAGAACGTCATCCGTCCGCTGTTCGGCCAGAACATTTCGGACAAGCGTTTCCTGCTGCTGTTGCGCATCACCTTGGTGGTGTTCACCTCGGCCGTGCTGGTCTTTGCGCTGAACAACACCAGCACCATGTACGAGATGGTGCAGAACGCCTACAAGGTCACCCTGGCGGGCGCTTTCGTGCCATTGGCCGCAGGAATCTTCTGGAAGCGGGCCACCACCCAGGGCGCCTTGCTCGCTGCAGTCGGCGGCCTGGTGGTCTGGGCCCTGTGTGAGGCGTTCTATGCCGAGGCGGTCATGCCGACGCAGTTCAACGGCCTGATCGCCTCTTTCATCGGCATGGTCGCAGGGTCGCTGCTGCCGCAGGTCATCCGCAACCAGGATTCGATCAATCACCCGCACGGGCACCGTTGAGCGAGCCGCAACCCACCCCCGAAAAAGCCCGCTC
This sequence comes from Betaproteobacteria bacterium, assembly GCA_016790765.1. GTDB lineage: Bacteria > Pseudomonadota > Gammaproteobacteria > Burkholderiales > Usitatibacteraceae > UKL13-2. The sequence continues at coordinate 11,722 of JAEUMZ010000029.1, read as the reverse complement.
CGCGGGCTTTTTTCATGGCCTGCGCCATCCAGCCGCGCTGACCAGCGCATCGAACGCCGTGATGGGCCAAATGACGGGTTTTGCGCCAGCCACGATTTTTGACGTTTCGGCGCCCGAAATGCGCATTTCGTCGCGAACTGGTAGTGAAGTGGACTGCCCGGCGTCTAAAGTGCCACCCATCACATCACGCAACACACCACGCAACACACCGCCCTCTGTGCAGGGCAGCAGGAGAAAGCCATGAAAACCAGCAAAGACAACCTCTTGATGACCACCCTGATCGCCGCGATGGTGACCTTCGCCGCCGCCGGCGCGATCGAAACCACCAGCGCCGTCCCGGCCGACATCAGCGCCGGCCCGCTCGCCGCCGTGCGCCCGGCCTCGACCGATGTGCCCGCCGTGGTCGTCACCGCGCCGCGCGTCACCCGCATCGGCTGATTCACCCGACCCGTCACCCCGATTCGCGAAACCGTCCCAGGCGCATGGTCCGCAGCAGGTGCGCCGGCCCGGTTTCCCAGGCTCCCTAGTCGATACCTCCCTCGACTCTTCGCCCGGTGACCGCAAGGAAACCGGGTTTTTTTTGCCGCAGGCCGATCGAAGAAGGCGCAGTGAAGGTGAGGTACTTCACTGCATATCAGGCCCGCATTTGTCATGATCTTGCCATCTCCTTCCCCCATCATTTGCAGCACCACCTGAACGAAAGTCGACCATGAAGCCGCAGCGCGATGCCCCCCTCCTGACCCTGCCCGGCGCCCCCAGCCTGATGCAGTGGCTGAAGGCGGCGCGCGATCCGGGCGCCGCCTCCTCGGCACGGCGCCCCGGCCTGGCGGCGCGCTGGAAATCCAGCAACCGCGTGGTCATCGCCGGCCGCAGCTGAGCGCCGGTCGCCGGGCCGCCCGCACCGGCCGGCGCCTTCCACCCCCGTTTTTCCGCGCCTTGTCCTGACCGCGTTTGATTGCGCCGTGTGCCGCGCTATGCTGCGGCCATGACTGCCTTTCAATTCCTGCTCAAGGCCCTGTCCTGGAAGCGCCTCGCCCTGGCGGCGGCGCTGACCATGCTGGCCACCCTGATCGTGATCCCGTATTTCGCGTCGGGAACGCGCTTCTTCTACCTGTGGGCCCGGCTGTTCGTGGTCGGCGTGGTCATGCTGCTCGGCTACGAGACCGCCACCGTGCTGCACCCGCGCCTGAACCGGCCGCGCCTGAAGCTGGTGCAGTTGCAGATCGCCGGCCTGGTGCTGTTCTCCGTGCTCGGGACCATCGCCTCCGGCCTGCTGATCGGGCGCTCGCTCGACGACATGATCAATGTCGAGCCGATTTTCTGGGGCATGGTGATCTTTACCGCCGTCGGCATCAGTGTTGGCGTGCTCACGGCCACGGTCCTCGTGTACCGCGAACAGGCGGCGCGCGCCGCCGCCGAGGCCGCCACCGCCGATGCCCAGCGGCACGAACTCGAAAAGCAGGTGCTCGAGGCGCGCCTGAAACTGATGCAGGCGCAGATCGAACCGCACTTCCTGTTCAACACGCTGGCCAATGTCCAGCACCTGGTGGAGGCCAACCCGCCGCTGGCCGGCAAGACGCTGGACAGCCTCATCACCTACCTGCGCGCCGCCCTGCCCGACATGCGCGAGGGCGGCACCACCCTGGGCCGCGAAGCCCACATGGCGCGCGCCTATCTCGAAATCCAGCAGATCCGCATGGGCAAGCGGCTGGCCTTCACGGTCGACATCCCGCCGGAACTGGCCGACCGGCCGTTCCCGCCCATGATGCTGATGACCCTGGTGGAGAATGCGATCAAGCACGGCATCGACCCGATGCAGCAGGGCGGCGAGATCCGCATCGGCGCGATTCGGGAAAAAGGCGAAGGCGGCGGCGACGAGGCGATGCTGGTCTCGGTGGCGGACAATGGACAAGGCTTGGCCACCTGGTCGAACACCGGCATCGGGCTGCAGAATATCCGTGAGCGCCTGCACGCGCTGTTCGGCCGGCAGGCCAAGTTGTTGCTGGAGGAGAATGCACCGCGTGGTGTTGTGGCGAAAATTCGGATTCCCGTCGAAAAATCATGACCTCCCCCACCGCGATCCTTGCCGATACGTTCGGCGGGGTTTCGGCGGACAGAACTGCTTCTGTCCGCCGCCGCCGAACGCCCAAGCGCCCTGGCGGGCGCTCGGGAGTAGGATCGAAGCCACTGACAGAAGCTGAATCTGCATGAACCCCACCGCGATCCTCGCTGATGACGAACCCCTGCTGCGCGACATGCTCAAGGCGAAGCTCGCCAAACTGTGGCCGGAGCTGTCCATCGTCGCGGAAGCGACCAATGGCGCCGAAGCGCTGCAGCACTTCGAGGCCCTGGAGCCGGACATCCTGTTCCTGGATATCCACATGCCGGTGATGACCGGGCTGGAAGCCGCCCGGCTGATCGGCAAGGGCCGCGCCAAGCGCGCGCACCTGGTGTTCATCACTGCATTCGACCAGCACGCGGTCGAGGCCTTCGAGCGCGGCGCCATCGACTACGTGCTGAAGCCGTTCAACGAGGCGCGGCTGGCCGAGACCATCGAGCGCTTGAAGGAGCGCCTGGCCCACCCGGCCGAGGACGACGGCAGCGAACTGACGCAGGTGCTGCGCCAGCTGACCTCGCAGCTCTCCGGCGGCGAGGCGGGCTACCTGAAGTGGGTCAAGGCCAGCGTGGGCCAGACAGTGCGCCTGATCGCGGTCGACGAAATCGTCTATTTCCAGTCCGACGAAAAGTACACGCGCGTGGTGCTCGACGATGCCGAGGTGTTGATCCGCAAGCCGATCAAGGAGCTGCTCGCCGAGCTCGACCCGAACGTCTTCTGGCAGATCCACCGCGCCACCATTGTCAACACGCGCGCCATCGCCGGCGTGGTGCGCGGCCTGCGCGACCAGGCAGACCTGAAGCTCAAGACGCGGCCCGAGACCTTGACCGTGAGCCGCAACTTCACGCACCTGTTCAAGCAGATGTAGCGCGCCGGGGCGGCGGGCGGCGGATGGGATAATGGCGGCTTCGCGCCACGCCCGGCGCACCGCTATCCCAACGATCGCCGCGCATGACTGCCCTCCAGAACGACGTTTTTCTGCGCGCCCTGCTGCGCCAGCCCACGCCCTACACGCCGATCTGGATCATGCGCCAGGCGGGCCGCTACCTTCCCGAGTACAACGCCACGCGCAAGCGCGCCGGCAGCTTCCTGGGGCTGGCCAAGAGCCCGGATTACTGCACCGAGGTCACGCTGCAGCCGCTGGAGCGCTTCCCGCTCGATGCGGCGATCCTGTTCTCCGACATCCTCACGGTGCCCGACGCGATGGGCCTGGGCCTGTACTTCGCCGAAGGCGAAGGCCCGAAGTTCGAGCGCACGGTGCGAAGCGAAGCCGAGGTCGCTGCCCTGCCGGTGGCTGACCTGGCATCGCTCCAATACGTGTTCGACGCCGTGCGGCAGATCCGCGGCGCGCTTGGCGGCCGCGTGCCCCTGATCGGTTTTTCCGGCAGTCCCTTCACGCTGGCGTGCTACATGATCGAGGGCAGCGGCTCGGACGATTTCCGCACCACCAAGGCACTGATGTATTCGCGCCCCGATGTGTTCCATGCCCTGCTGGCCAAGATCACCCAGAGCGTGGTGGCCTACCTCAATGCGCAGATCGAGGCGGGTGCGCAGGCGGTGATGGTGTTCGACACCTGGGGCGGCACGCTGGCGCACGATGCCTACCAGGCGTTCTCGCTGGCCTATGCGCGCCAGGTGCTCTCCGGGCTCACGCGCGAACGCGAGGGGCGCACCGTGCCGCGCATCCTGTTCACCAAGGGCGGCGGCCTGTGGCTCGAATCGATGGCCGAGTCCGGGGCCGATGCCCTGGGTCTCGACTGGACGGTGCCAATCGCAGAGGCCAAGCGTCGCGTGGGTCACCGTGTTGCGCTACAGGGCAATTTGGACCCGGCCGTCCTGTTCGCCGAGGTCCCGGTGATCGAGCAGGCGGCGGCCCGGATCATTGCCGATTTCCGCGCCGACGGCAGCGCCACCGGGCACGTTTTCAACCTCGGCCATGGCATTTCGCAATTCACCCCGCCTGAGCACGTGAAAGCGCTCGTTCACGCCGTGCACCGCGCCAGTGCTGGGGCGTCCTGAGGCACGGAAGTCAAGAAAATTTTTTTGCGCCTGTTGCCTCAAAGCCACTTGATTATTCACAGAAACCTTGATCCATCGATTTTCCGGGGTGATTCGCAACGTCCTTCGGGAAGTGCCTGCAACACATTGATTCATCAGTTGTTTTTTTTCCTGCCGGCGGCGGCTCGCGGCGGCCTGGCCGGTGGACCGTAGCGTGGCCCCCTGCGAACGCAAACAATGCACAAAGATATCCACAGGGCGGAACGCCAATGCTGGAGCGGCGCTGGGGCTGGAACCGGCCCGGAATCCCCGTCCAGCGGGGGGCATTGATTTGGCCTCCGCCGCCGGCCCATTTCCGGGCGGGATTTCGCCGCAAAAGCGGCGTTCGCCGTGCCGTAATCCCCGCTTCCCGTGACCCGCGCTGATCCCTCACGCTGCACACCCTTGGGACCGTGTGGATCGCGGGTGCGCCGCATCATGCCGCCATGAATGCGCGCCTGATCGCCCGCGTGGCGCTGGATGTTCCGCGCAGCGGGCTGTTCGACTTTGCGCTGCCCGATGCGACCGATGCGGACATCGGGCGCTTGGCCATCGTGCCCTGGGGTCCGCGCGAATCGGCGGCGGTGATTCTGGACATCACCTCGCAAACCGACGTGCCGGCCGCCAAACTGCGCATGGTTGCGCACGTGCACCGCGACTGGCCGGCCTTGTCGGCCGCCGATCTCGCGCTGTTCCGGTTCTGTGCCGGCTACTACCACCATGCGCTGGGGCCGGTGATCCTCAATGCGGTGCCGCCGCGCTTGCGTTCCGCGCGCCCCCTGGTGAGCAAGCCCTCCCGCCTGTTTGCGCTCACGCCGGCCGGCCACGCGCGCCTGGCCGAACCCGGCCGCGCGCGCGCGCTGCACCGCGTGCTCGAGGATGTGGCCGCGGGCCTCACGGCCGAGGAAACACTGCGTGCGCGGCACGCCGGATGGTCCGCGAAGGCCATGACGCTGATCGCCGATGGCCTGGTGGAAGCGCGCCCGATCGAGGCGGAGATGCCCGCGCGACACGTGACCCTGGTGCCCGGCCCGGCGCTCAATGCAGACCAGCGCGCGGCGGCCGAGGCCATCGACGGCGCCGCCGGGCAATTCGCCACACTCTTGCTCGACGGCGTGACCGGCAGCGGCAAGACCGAGGTGTACCTGCAGGCGATGGCGCGTGCGCTGGCGCGCGGCGCGCAGGTCCTGGTGCTGATGCCGGAGATCAACCTCACGCCGCAATTCCTGCAGCACCTGGCAACGCGGCTCGAAGGCGCGCGCGTGACCGCGCTGCACAGCGCGCTCAATGCCACCGAGCGCTGCGAACGCTTCCTCGATGCCGCCCTCGGGCGTTCCGACGTGGTGATCGGCACGCGGCTGGCGGTGTTCACGCCGATGCCGCGTCTCGGACTCGTCATCGTCGACGAAGAGCACGATGCCTCGTTCAAGCAGCAGGAGGGCCTGCGCTACTCGGCGCGCGACGTGGCCGTGGTGCGCGCCAAGCAGCTCGGCTGCCCGGTGGTGCTGGGTTCGGCCACGCCGTCGCTGGAAACGCTGGCCAACGCGGCGCGCGGGCGCTGCCAGACCTTGCACCTGCCGGTGCGCGCCAACCCGGCGGCGACGCTGCCGAAAATCGAACTGGTCGATCTCGAGCAGGAACGCGTGCGTGACGGTTTGTCGGCGCGCATGATCGACGCAGTGCGCGAGACGCTGGCGCAAGGCGAACAGGCGCTGCTGTTCATCAACCGCCGCGGCTTCGCGCCGGCGCTGGTGTGCACGCAATGCGGCCACATCCCGCAGTGCCGCCGCTGCAGCGCGCGGCTGGTGTTCCACCGCGGCGACCGGCGCCTGAAATGCCACCACTGCGGCGACACCGCGCGCGTGCCGGAGGCCTGTGAGGAGTGCAAGAGCATCGTGGTGGTGGCGATGGGCGAGGGCACCGAGCGCATCGAGGGCGCGCTGGCGCGGTTGTTCCCCGAGGCGCGCATCGCGCGCGCCGACCGCGACACGGTGCGCCGCCGCGGCGACATGGAGCGCTTCATCGAGCGCGTGCGGGCGCGCGAGGTCGACCTGCTGGTCGGCACGCAGATGCTCTCCAAGGGCCACGACTTTCCGCAGCTCACGCTGGCCGGCGTCATCAACGCCGACGGCGCCATGTTCTCGGCCGACTTTCGTGCCTCCGAGCGGCTGGTCGCGCAGCTGATGCAGGTGGCGGGTCGCGCCGGGCGCGCGGAACGCCCCGGCCGCGTGCTGATCCAGACGCGCTTCGTGCAGCACCCGTTCTATCGCGCCGTGGTGGCGCACGATTACGCCGGGTTCGCGCAACTGGCCCTGGAGGAACGCCGCGCGGCGCACCTGCCGCCGTTCGCCCGCCTCGCCTTGCTGCGCGCCGAGGGCCGCGACGCCGCACGCGTGGAGCAGTTCATGTTGGCGGCGCGCGCATCAGCGCAACAGGTGCAGGCGTCAATCGATGGCGCGCAGCGTTCCGCCATCGACCTCTGGGATCCGGTGCCCGCCACGCTGGCGCGCAAGGCCGGCTTCGAGCGCCGCCAGCTGATGGTGCAATCCGCCTCGCGCACCGCGCTGCAGTCTTTCCTTGCACAATGGATGCCCGCGCTGGACGCGCTCAAGCACGGTGGGGTGCGCTGGATCGTCGACGTTGATCCGATCGACATTTGAGCCGCAAAACGCCGATGTCGTCCATTTCATCCATCAAACCCAAGCACTGGTGCGCCTTCCCAGCCATTTCTGCCCCAAACCCAGCACCAGACAAGGACTTTGACTCTTGACCGCCCCCCACGCCCACCACCAAACCCCGCGCTGGCTGTTGGCCCTGCTGCTGGCGGCGCTGGGCATGCTGGGGCCGTTTGCGGTGGACACCTACATCCCGGCGTTCCAGGCGATTTCGACCGACCTCAAGGCATCCAACCTGCAGATGCAACAGACGTTTTCGGTCTATCTCGCCGCTTTCGGCGTGATGTTCCTGTTCCACGGCGCGCTGTCGGACAGCTTCGGCAGGAAGCCGATCATCTTGGCCGGTCTCATCGTGTTCCTCCTCGGCAGCGTGGGCTGCGCGCTGTCGCAGACCATTGGCCAGCTGTTGTTCTTCCGCGGCGTGCAGGGCGTGTCCGTGGGCGCCGGCATGGTGGTGGGCCGCGCCATGGTGCGCGACCTGTTCCCGGTCGAAGAATCGCAGCGCATCATGTCGATGGTGACGCTGTGGTTCGGCCTGGCGCCGGCGATCGCGCCGATGCTGGGCGGCTACCTGTACGCGCACCTCGGCTGGCATTCGATCTTCTGGTTCATCGTCGCCTTCACCGCGTTCCTCATCGCGATGAGCGCCTACGCCTTCCACGAGACGCACCCGCCGGAACTGCGCCAGCCGTTCCGCTTGGCGCCGCTATTGGCCGGGTACCGCGAAGTCGGCGCGAACCGGCCGTTCCTGTGCCTGTCGTTCGCCGCCGCGCTCAACTTCAACGGGTTCTTCCTCTACATCCTGTCCGCCCCGGTGTTCCTGCCCCAGCACCTGAAGCTCGGGCCCACCGAGTACTCCTGGCTGTTCGTGCCCGGCATCGCCGGCATCATGACCGGCGCACTCATCTCCGGCCGCGTCGCGGGCAAGTGGTCGGCGGAGAAGACCGTGCGCCTGGGCTACATGATCATGACGCTGGCGGTGGTGTCCAACGTGCTGCTGGCCCTCTTTGTAAAACCCGGCGTGCCGTGGTCGATCGTGCCGATCTACCTGTATGCCGCCGGCACCGCGACGGCGTTCCCTTCGCTCTCGATCATGGTCATGGACCTGTTCCCGGCGCGCCGCGGCATGGCCTCCTCGCTGTCGGCCTTCGTCGGCGGCTTGTTCAACGCCCTGGTCGCGGGCGTGCTGTCGCCGGCGCTGTCGCACTCGGTGCTGTGGCTGGCGCTGGGCATGGGTACCATGATGTTGGGCGGGCTGGCGTGCTGGATGTTCTACCGCCGCGGTGTGCGCCCGGCGCGCCGGCGTTCATGACTGCTGGCGGCAGCCGGTCTCGCGCGTGAAGGCCAGCAGCAGCAGCGACAGCGCGCCCCAGGCCAGCACCAGCGAAAACGCGCGCTGGTAGGCGGCCCACTCGAACACCCGCACGCCGTCCTGCAGGGCGCCGGTCCACGACGCATCGAGCATCACGCCCACCAGCGGCTGCATCAGCATCGGCCCCTGGATCACGCCCATGTTGGCGATGCCTGACACGGTGCCGGACAATCGCGCCGGGCCGGATTCCTTGCTGAACGCGAACGTGAGGATGAAGCAGCCCCCGAAGAAACCGATGCCGACCATCAGCGCCGTCAACGTACCGATCGGCCAGCGCGGGCCGTAGATCAATGCGCACCACAACGCCAGCGCGATGATGAGTCCGCCGATGAACGGGGCCTTGCGCCGGCCCATGCGGTCCGAGGCCGCCGAATAGGCGATGCTGCCCAGCGCCCAGGCCACCATCATGGTCGAGCACTGCGCGGCGGCCGCGGTGCGCGTGAGGCCGTAGTGCGTCATGAGGAACGGCACCCCCCACAGTCCGGCAAAGGTCAGCACCATGGCGCTGGCGGCGCCGGCCGCGAAGAACAGCAGCACGACGTTGCGCGCGCGCGCAATCTCACGGAGGTCGGCCCACACGTGCGGGCGCGCCGCCGCATTGGCCTCGGACCGCGCGGCGTGCGAATCGTAGCCGCGCTCGGCCGGATGGTCGCGCACGGTGAACCACACGGCAAAGGCCAGCAGCAGCGTGGCGGCCGCACTGGCGCCCATGGCGGCGCGCCAACCAATCGCCTGCGCCGCGGCGCCGAGCGGCGCGCCGGCGAAGACGGCACCGAGCACGCCCACCGCCAGCGCCAGCCCCGACGCCAGCGCGAACTGGCGCGGCGGCATCCACACGCTGGCCAGCTTGAGCATCGACACGAAGGCCACGCCCACCGAAGCGCCGATCAGCATGCGGCCGAGGTTGGCTACCGTCGCGGTGGGGGCGAGGGCAAACACCGCCGTACCCAGCGCCGCCACCACGGTGCCGGCCGTGAGCAGCTTGCGCGGGCCGAGGCGGTCGGCCAGGATGCCGGTCGGCATCTGCATCGCCACGTAGCTGTAGAAGTAGAACGCCGAGAGGTGGCCCAGCCCCGCGGCGGTGAGACCGAACGCGGTGCTCAGTTCCCCGGCGATCACCGCCGGCGCGACGCGCTGGTAGAAGCCGATGAAGTACAGCGCCGCGCCGAGCGACCAGATCGCCCAGGCCAGCGTGGGCGGCGGCAACGTCGGGGCAGGGGTTGCGGGCATGGGGTGATCGGGCGGGCGCGAACGCGCACCTTAGCGCCGCGCCGCCCGCGCCGCCAGTAGCAATCATCCCAACCCCGCGGCGCGTATCATCAGGCCATGCATGCGCTTGCCGCACCTTCGGCGCGAAATGCGCGAAGACCGAACCTGTCGCAAAGGGGGTGGGACCTCCTGGTGGCGGGCGGGGTCGTGCTGTTGCTGGGATTCTGGATCCCGCGCGCAGGCCTGCTGCCCGACACAGGCGCGGGGGAGCGCCTGATGCAGGCCGCGCCGGCGGCGCGCTCGCAAACCCCACGGCCTGCCGGACCCACGGGTCTGCACCCCCATCAATGGGAAGCCGGGGCCGGCCTGCTGCACGCCATTGCCGCAGTGCGATCGCAGCCCGCCCATGGCGGCTATTACCGGGCCCTGAAGGCGTATGACTTCTGCGCACGCGAGGCGCGGCTCACGCTCGATACGCTGCACGCCGAAGGGCTGCCGCCGGCCGTGGCGCACGCACCGCGCCAGCGTGCCGCGCAACAGGGCCTGCTGCAACTGTGCGCGGGATTTTTCCCGCAACGCCTGACCGACATCGACTATCACGCACTGGCCGAGGAGGGACTCCAGCGCGGCGACGGCAAGCTCATCCAGCTGCACGCGCTGGAACGGCTCAGCGCCGGCTGGGAACGCATGGATGCCGGCGAGCGCGAACAGTCGCACGCGCTGATCGCCACCCTGCTGGCCGAAGGCGACGCGGACCTGCTGGTCGACCTCGCGCAGGAACTGGAAGTGCTGATGAACGCCGCGGTGCTCAGCCTGGGCGAGCGCGCGCTGACGCCGGTCGAGAGTTTCGAAGTATTGGACGGCTTGCGCCTGCTGGCGTGCCAGCGCGGCGGCGCCTGCCAGCGCGACAGCGGCTGGCACGCGCTGCTGGCCTGCGCCAGCGCCGGCGAATGCGAACCGAGCGCCGGCGTGGGCAGCGTATCGGCCGTGCGCGGACTCGCCCTGCTGCAACGATCGCTCGCGCGCGGCGAGCGCCTCGGCTTGTCCCCGCTGCGCGAGCAACGGTTCTGACGTCCTGCCTAGTTGCCGAATTCCGATCATTGCGGGCCCTGGCTGTCGCCGAACGACGACGGAACATGGCCTGTGGTGACTTCCCGTTCAAGGAAAGGCCAGGGCAAGTGAGATTTGGCATGATTGCTGCTCATTGCAGGGATGCCCCGCGTTCGACGGGGCGCTCCAAGGAAACGACCACCATGCCGCAAGGCCCTGAGCCACCGCGTCACCGCGGCGCCCGCGCACTGTGCGCCCTGGCGCTGTGTGCGTTGATTGGCGCCGATGCATGGGCTGCACCGGCGCTCACGCAGGCGTTGTCGCGCAAAACGCACGGCACGGCCGGTGATTTCGACCTGGTGCTCGACCGCAGCGTGGCGCTGTCGGGCAATGTCACCGTCGAGCCGCGCTTCGAATCCACGCACCGCATCGTGCTGCGCTTCAGCGAGGCGATCACCGCGGCCGGCACCGCGAGCGCGACCACCACCGGCGGCGCCGCCATCGGAACCGCGAGCGCCACCGTTTCCGGCACCGACGTCATCGTCACACTGGACGGCATCGAGAATGCGCGCCGGGTCAGCGTGGCGCTCACCGGCGTGACCAGTGCGACGGGCAGCGCGAATGTCTCGGTGGCGCTGGGCTTCCTGGTGGGGGATGTGTCCAACAATCGCGTGATCGCCTCGGCCGACTGGTCGCAAATCAAGGCGCGCGCCGGCCAGAACGTGCAGGCCGCGAACTTCGTCCACGACATCAACCTGTCGGGCACGGTGACCGCCGCCGACATCGCCACCGCCAAGGCCAAGTCCGGCAACGGCATTTCCAACAACACGCCGCCTTTGCTGGCACTGTCGGCCGCCGCCACCGGCCAGGTCAGTGTCGTCTCCGCGCTGACGGCCACGCCCACCGTGACCGGCGCCACGGTCACCAAGGTGGAGTTTTTCGAATCCGGCGTGAAGCTGGGCGAGGACACCAGCGCGCCCTACGCGTTCGACTGGCGGCCCGGGGTGGAGGGCGCCACCACGGTCAGCGCGCGCGTCACCGACAGCAACGGCCTCACCGCCAACTCGCCGGCGGTCAACGTCACGGTCGGCGCGCATCCGCAGGCCGACGCCGCGCGCCTGCTGGCGCAGGCCAGCTTTGGCGCCACGCCGGCCGAGATCGCGCGCGTCGCCGGCCTCGGCGTGGAGGGTTACCTCACCGAGCAGTTCGCGGCCGCGCAGACTTCGCACCTCACCACCGTGCGCAACGACCCGCTGTATCCGA
>JAEUMZ010000019.1 GCA_016790765.1 Betaproteobacteria bacterium | reverse complement strand
GCTCGACTTCTTCGACGCCAAGGTGTCCTCGGAAATCGGTGCGCTGCCGGCCGGTCCGGTCGCCTTTGCCGCGGGGATCGAACATCGCCGCGAATCCATTTCGGACCGGCCCGACGCGCTGATCACCAACGGCAACGTGCTCGGGCAGGGCGCCACCGGAACCGAGGGCCGGCGCAACAATACCGCCGGATACGTCGAGTTCTCGATCCCGGCCGTGCGCAACGTCGAACTGCAAGTGGCCGGCCGCCAGGACAAGTACAGCGATTTCGGCAGCGCGTTCTCACCCAAGGTCGGCCTCAAGTGGACGCCCGACAAGTCGCTGATGGTCCGCGCCACCGCCTCGCGGGGATTCCGCGCACCGACCCTGCCGGAAAACTCGCGCAGCTCGGCCACCTTCTTCACCAGCGTGATCGACACCCTGCCCACCTCGCCCAACTTCAACCAGTTGGTCAACATCGCAGGATCGTTCTCCGGCAACCCGGCGCTCAAGGCCGAGCGGTCACGCAACTACAACGCCGGATTCGTCTGGGAACCGGACCGCGATTTCAACATCGGCGTGAACTGGTACAAGATCCGCCAGAACGACGTGGTCACCGCCAACGGGTTCCAGACCATCGTCAGCAACCCGGCGCAATTCCCCGGGCAGATCCTGCGCGCGGCAGACGGCACGCTGGTGGCGGTCAACGACGCCTACCGCAACCTCGCATTCACCGAGACCTCGGGAGTGGACATCGACCTGAAGAAGTCGTTCCGCACCGGCTGGGGCAAGGTCACGCTGTCGGCCGACTACGTGTACGTGGCCAGCTTCAAGAGCCAGCCGGCGCAGGGCTTCGACATCACCGACTACGTGGACTCGAACGGCTTCCAGGGCGGCGGCATCCCGCGCTATCGCGGACGCATCGGCGCGACCCTGGAGCGCGACAAGTGGGCCGTCACGCTGAGCCGCCAGGAGAACGCGTCCTGGGACCAGCAGAATGTCGCCGTCCCGCCCGCGAACGCGCGCGTGGGGAGTTATGTGCAAGCCGACCTGTTCGTCTCCTACGACGGCTTGCGCAACTGGCGCCTGTTCGGCAGCGTGCAGAACCTGTTCGACACCCAACCCCCCTTCGACCCGCAGAACGGCGGCACCGCGACGACCGTCCAGTACGACATCTCGCAGAACGACCTGCGCGGCCGCTACGTGACGATCGGCGCGCGTTACACCTTCAAATAGCACTCCCACCCACGTCCGGCCGCGCACCTGCACGAGCGCGCGGCCGGTTACGTATTGCCACAGGACGCTGACATCGTGCTACAGACCCCCACTTTTCTTCACGTATCCTCGATAATTACCATGTGTACACGGAGGCAGCCATGCTGCAGGGATACGTTATGTCACGCGCGCCACGCCGGCCATTCGGCCTGCACCCGGACAAGGATCCGGACATGTTGATGAGCCCCTCGGGACAGGCGTATCGCGTCATGATCGTCGAGGACGACGTGGAACTCGCGCGGTTGACGGCCGAGTACCTCGAAAAGCGAGGCATCCAGGTCAGCATCGAGCACCGCGGCGACGAGGCGCTGGCGCGCATCCAGCGCGAGCAGCCGCACCTGGTGGTGCTCGACGTGATGCTGCCCGGCACCGACGGCTTCGACGTGTGCCGCGAATTGCGCGCCGCGGGCGCCGACGTGCCCATCGTGATGCTCACCGCGCGTGACGAGGACATCGACCAGGTGCTGGGCCTGGAAATGGGCGCCGACGACTACCTGGCCAAGCCGGTGCAGCCGCGCGTGCTGCTGGCGCACATCAAGGCGATCCTGCGGCGCTTGAACGCGCCGGATCGCGCGGTCGAGATCGGCGACACCATCCAGTTCGGCCGCCTGCACATCAGCCATGATTCGCGCGAAGTGATGCTCGGCGAGAGCAACATCGACCTCACCACGGCCGAATTCGACCTGTTGTGGCTGCTGGCCACCAACGCGGGCCGCGTGCTGCCGCGCAATGAAATCCTCAAATCCCTGCGCGGGCTCGACTACGACGGCATCGACCGCTCGATCGACTCGCGCGTCTCGCGCCTGCGCCGCAAACTCGGCGACGATGTCTCGGCGGCCGGCCATATCAAGACGGTGCGCCCGCACGGGTACCTGTTCAGCCCGAACCCCTGGTGACCTGATGGGGAAGGTCTTCCTCAAGCTGTGGGTCCTGGTCCTGCTGACCTCGGCCAGCTCCTACCTCATCCACACGCACTTCGTCGACGACGCCATCAACTCGGCGAAGGCCATCGAGAGCCGCAACTCGACCCGCCGCACGTTCGTGTTCGTCGAGGAAGCGCTGCGCGGCTACCCGAAGGCGGAGTGGCCGGCGCGTGTCGCCCACATGAAGGAACGCATCGGGTTCCCGTTCGAGCTGGTGCCATTGTCGCAACTGGCGTCGACCAAGGCCCTGGAGCCGGATGTCCTTGCGCGGCTGTCGAACGGTGATGTGCACGTGACGCGCCTGACCAACCCGAACGGTGCCATCCTGTACCGCACCGTGCTCGGCACCGACCACGTGGCCAAGATCACGGCCCAGGCCTCCCCGGAACCGCTGATCTTCGGCCTGTTCCGGCCGATGGTCTTCGTGTGGATCGTCGAATCCACATTATTCGCGCTCACCATCATGGCGTGGATCGCCTTGTTCTGGCGCGATCTCAAGCGCATCGACCGTGCGGCCGAGCAGGTGGGCGCCGGCCAGTTTGATGTCCATGTCAACATCCGGGGCGGCTCCGCGCTGCGGCCGATCGCGGACTCGTTCAACCGCATGGCCGAGCGCATCGGCAAGCTGGTCAATTCGCACCGCGACCTCACCAATGCCGTCTCGCACGAGCTGAAGACGCCGCTGGCGCGCCTGCGATTCGCGCTCTCCCTGGCCGAGGAGGCGACGCCGGTCGAGCGCGAAAACCTCATCCGCAAGATGCACCAGGACGTCGACGAGCTTGACTCCCTGGTGCAGGAAATGCTCCTGTACTCCCGCCTGGAGCGCAACACCGTCGCGCCGGACATGGCGCTGGCCTCGGTGCCGGTGGAAAGCTGGCTGCCCAATGCCGTGGAGGACGAAATCGAGGCTGCGCAGGCAGCGGACATCAGCGTGCCGGTGGCCGTGCAAGCCAACGTTGCCGACGCGCCCTGCGAACCGAAGTACATGGCGCGTGCGGTGCAAAACCTGGTGCGCAATGCCCTGCGTTTCGCCAAGTCGCGCGTCGAGGTCAGCGTCGAGGAGGATCGTGAGCGCTTCCGCATCCACGTCGATGACGACGGCCCCGGCATCCCGGTGGCGGACCAGGCGCGCCTGTTCGTGCCCTTCGCGCGCCTGGACAGCAGCCGCACGCGCCAGGAAAACGCCGGCGGCACCGGCCTCGGGCTGGCCATTGTGCAACGCATTGCGGAATGGCACGGGGGTCGCGCGACCATTTCGACCTCCAGCCTGGGCGGCGCACGCATCACCATCGAGTGGCCGGCCATGAAGGCCGCCTGACCGGCGGGTGCAATCGCGGGTTGAATTGCTCGACCCCGGCCCCATCTGACGCGTAGAATCACGCTTCACACCGAATTCGGGGCCGACCTGGTTTCGACGTGGGCAACAAAGCAGAACCGTGCATACCGAGGCGTGGCTACCTCGTAAATACACCCACAAATCAATAGTCGCAAACGACGAAAACTACGCTCTGGCCGCTTAATAACCGGCTGGACTCTGCACTGATGGGCCTCAACGTCAGGTGTAGCAATACACAGCAGAGTCATTAACGAGGATCGCCTTGCATCGGGCCACTTGATGCCGGGTTAAACCAAGGTGGCCCGCCCGTCCAGAGCCTGCCCACCGGCGCCGGAAGGGTCAGAATCAAAAGAGGGGATCTAAGTATGTAGAGCGGCCTGCGGAGGGCTTGCGGACGGCGGTTCGATTCCGCCCGGCTCCACCAGCTATACCCCCAGCAACATCCAACGCCGTCCTAGTGACGGCGTTTTTCTTTTCTGCACCAGTAAGTTACCGTCCTGTATCGCCTTGACAACTCCACCAACTGCCGAGCATATTGGGGGTATCAATGGGGGTAACATGGAAAATCGAACCGGCCGTAAGAAGTACGTTGGGGGTATCGGCGGCAAACTTTCAGACAAGGCAATCAAAGCATTTGTTGCCAAGGGAACATCGGGCAAAAAGTTGGCGGATGGCGGAGGGCTTCATCTCTTCATCACGCCCACTGGCAGCGCGACTTGGCGCGTCAAGTACCGGATAGAGGGCAAGGAGAAGCTCTATTCGATTGGCACCTACCCGCTTGTTTCACTCGCATCCGCTCGGGTCGAGTTGGCCTCCGTGAAGGCCCAACTGCTCGAACATCGCGACCCCGTGGACGTTCGGCGAGTTGGCCGTGCAACGGCTTCCGCCAACGCCAACAGCACCTTCAAAGCCGTCGCCAGCGAGTGGCTTGCCAAGAAGCGGGGGGAGTGGAGCGATGTTCACTACACAAAATCCGTCCGCGCATTCGAGCGAGACGTTTATCCCGCATTCGGCAGCCTTCCAATTGGCAGCATTACGCCGGCCATAGTCGCCAAGGCAATCGAAGAAATACAAAAGCGCGACGTTTTAGAGACGGCAACCAGGATCCTTCAACACCTGAACGGGGTCTTCCGCTTCGCCCAAGCCAAAGGGCTTTGTCGCGACAACGCCGCAGGGCCGGCTCGCGAAATCCTTCCTCGCAAGAAAGACAAAGGGCGCATGCCCGCACTGCTGGACTTCTCGTCACTCGGCGACATCCTGCGCCGGGCGGAGATGGCACGCCTTTCGCCGTCTGTACGTATGGCGCATCGTCTTTGCGCATTCTCAGCTGGGCGCATCAGCAACGTTGTGCAAGCCGACTGGCGCGAGTTTGACCTCGATGCGGCCCAACCAGTTTGGAGCATTCCGCGGGCCAAAATGAAGTTCAAGGGGAGAGAGATTGATCATCGCATCCCTCTCTGCCCCGCGTTTGTCGATGAACTTCGCAACTGGCAGAACACCTTCGGCCGCAAGGGTTTTGTTTTTCCGTCGCCCAGCGGTGGCAATCACATCAGCCGGGAGTCCATCGAAAAGGTCTACCGCGTTTCCCTCGGTCTCGCCAACAAGCACACACCACATGGCTGGCGCAGTGCATTCTCCACCCTGGCCCGCGAACAAGGCTTTGAGCGCGACGTGGTTGAATTGGCGCTCGACCATGCACACGACAACGAAGTCGTTCGTGCCTATGATCGCGGTGAACGATTCACTCAACGCACCGCGCTATTTAAGTGGTGGGGAGAACAATTGGTTTTCGCACAACGCGGCGCAAAAGTAATTCCTCTCAAAGTTGCGTGAGATTCTGAATCGCCGACAAGCGGCATATATGCAAATTCTCTCTGCCGAGTTCATTCGCGAACGTTAATTCACCTTACCTGTTGTTCGAATTTGGTGGTACACGGCCCGCATCAGGTGGCTGGCAGCAACATTTCTGAACGCTTCGTCATTCATCAGGCGAACAAAAATTTCTTCATTGCCTTCCAAACGCTCAATGAAGAGGTTCTCAAGTTGTTTGTTGAAAACCGGCTCAAAATTCTCGATTGTGTTGGCCATAACCGCTTGTCGGAGCTGCTCATTGGCCACAGCAGTTTCACGGACTTGGTCGAAGAATAGCTGGTCGGCCGGTGTGAACGCAGTTCCGAAGCGCTCATTAAGCTTGCTGACAAGCGTCGATAGCTGTACCTCATCATCCGCTTGCCCTGTCCCCACTTCAGTTGGTCCGTACAGGGCTTCCGGTTCACCCGCCTTCAGGTCTATGGCACCTTCACTGATCTTCTGCAAACGGTAATACTGAAGCTCCACATCATCGTCAACCTGTACCTTTCTGTTGTCCGATGAACGTGGAAGTTTGGCCAGCAAGAATCGCGTGTAAGTGTAGAGCTTTTCATGGGCAGAGTCTTGATACGGAACGACTTGAGAAACAAAACCATATAGGCTGCGGAAACTGACAAGCTGACCTTTCAATTGGTTCCGATCCTCTTCCTCGAGTTTGTTGAACCTCTCAATCGCCAGATCCAGAAGCCCGTTCAACTTTTTGTGCTCACCACCAGTTGGATTCAACCGATTGCGGAACCAAATTTCGCACCAGGCGCTAACTTCTGCCGCAGTGTAGATTTTCCAACCAGCCAACGTATGAGCCAAAGTATTGAGCTGTTGCGGATCGGTGTCTTCACCTTGTCTTGTTGCCTCGTAATAGGGTTTGAAAGCCAAATAGATTTCGGACGGTTCGTTTACAAAGTCAAGGACGAATGTGTCAGTCTTACCGCGAATCGTGCGATTGAGCCGAGACAAAGTTTGCACTGCCTGAATTCCAGCCAAGCGCTTGTCAACGTACATGCTGTGCAACAGGGGCTGGTCAAACCCGGTCTGGTATTTCTCGGCCACCAGGAGGACCTGATATTCCTCGGTGTTGAACTTCTCCGGTAGTTCAGATTCCTTGATGCCGTTGTTCATGCTTACTTCCGTGAACTTTTTTCCACCAAATTCCTTAAGCATGATTTCCCCCGAAAATGCCACTAGGGATTTCACGTCGGTGTAGCCCTTCTCCTTAATATATTTGTCAAAACCCAGCTTGTAGCGGACTGCATGCTCGCGCGACCCAGTTACCACCATCGCTTTGGCACGCCCACCAATCTTATGGCGCGCATGAGTCCGGAAATGCTCGACGATCACTTCGACCTTTTGTGCGATTTCATAGTCGTGAAACTCCACAAAGCGTGCCAGCGCCCGGGCGGCTTTGCGGCGTGGCACCTCAGGATCGTCCTCAATTTTCTGAATTAGCTTGTAGTAACGCTTGTAGGAGGTGTAATGCGCCAGCACATCATGGATAAAACCTTCTTCGATGGCCTGCCGCATGCTGTAGTGGTGGA
>JAEUMZ010000210.1 GCA_016790765.1 Betaproteobacteria bacterium | reverse complement strand
GTCGAAGGCTCCTACCCGCCGTTCAGCCGTCTCGATCCGGATGGCGTGGTGCGCGGTTTCGACATCGACATCGGTACCGCCCTGTGCGCGCGGCTCAAGGCCACCTGCGAATGGGTGCAGTTGCCCTTCGACGGCATGATTCCGGCCCTGCAGGCGGGCAAGATCGACGCCGTCATCGCCTCGATGACCATCACCGAGGCGCGCAGCAAGCAGGTCGCGTTCACGGTGAAGTACTACCAGTCGCCCGCGCAGTTCCTGGTCAAGCGCGGCACCCGGCTCGAGGCCACGCCGCAGGGCCTGGCGGGACAGCGCATCGGCGTCCAGCGCGGCACCACGCACGACCGGTTTGCCACCGAAGTCTTCGCCGCCGCCACCATCGTGCGCTACAACAAGCAGGACGACGTGTTCCTGGACCTCATCGCCGGCCGGCTCACCGCGGTGCTTGCCGATTCCGTGGTGGCCGGCGAAAGTTTCTTGAAGTCCAAGCGCGGACGGCAATTCGAGCTCACCGGGCCAACGTTCACCGATCCGCGGTATTTCGGCACCGGCGCCGGCATTGCGCTGCGCCACGCCGATGCCGCGTTGAAAGCCGAACTGAATGCCGCCATCGCGGCCCTGCGCGCCGACGGCACCTACCGCCAGATCCAGGATCGCTACTTCGAGTTCGACATTTACGGCGCCATCCCCGGCGAAGGATCGCGCTGATGCTGCACGGCTATCTGCCCAGCCTGTTGGAGGGGACGCTGGTGACGCTGGGCGTCGGCCTGGTGTCGCTGGCCATCGCCAGCGGCCTGGGATTGATCGGCGCGGTGGCGAAACTCTCGCGTACGCCCTGGGTGCGCTCCGTCGCGGATGGCTACACCACCCTGATTCGCGGCGTGCCGGACCTGGTGTTGATGCTGCTGATCTTCTTCGGTGGCAAATGGGCTATCGACAAGCTGTCTGGCGCATTGGGATGGGGTCCGGCGGACCTGAGCCCGTTCACCGCCGGATGCCTCACGCTCGGCTTGATTTTCGGAGCGTATTTGACCGAGACCTTTCGCGGCGCCTTGCTCGCCATCCCCCCGGGCCAGCGGGAAGCCGGGCTCGCCTACGGGATGTCGCCGATCGACGTCGCGTGGCGCATCACGTTTCCCCAGATGATCCGCTTCGCCCTGCCCGGCTTCACCAACAACTGGCTGGTGCTGGTGAAATCGACCGCGCTGGTGTCGGTCATCGGACTGACCGACATGATGCATCGCGCCGGGTCGGCGGCCGGGTCCACGCAGGACCCGTTTGCGTTCTATGCCGCGGCCGGCGCCATTTACCTGGCCATCACCAGCGTATCGCTGCTGGGTCTGAAAGCGCTGGAGCGGCGAGTGTCCATTGGCGTGAGAAGGGCGGCGTAAGTGGAACTCGCGCCGCTGATCGATGCCGCGCCGTTGTACGCCAGTGGATTGGCGACCACCCTGCAACTGCTCGTCGCGGCATTGGCCTTCGGCCTCGCGCTCGCACTGCCGTTGGGCGTGGCGCGCGCGTCCTCGCATGCGTGGTGGTCCTGGCCGGTGGCGGCCTACACCTTCGTCATTCGCGGCACGCCGATGCTAGTGCAACTGTTCATCATTTACTACGGGCTTGCGCAATTCGATGCGATCCGCGAAAGCGTGCTGTGGATCGGCTTGGAGTCCGCATGGTTTTGCGCGGTGCTGGCGCTGGCCCTCAATACCGCCGCCTATACCGCCGAGATCGTCGCCGGCGCCATCCGTGCCACGCCGGCCGGTGAAATCGAGGCGGCATACAGCCTGGGCATGACCCGTCAACAGGCCTTTGTGCGCATCGTGCTGCCCTCGGCGCTCAAGCGTGCACTGCCGGCGTACTCCAACGAAGTGATCATGATGCTGCACGCCACGTCGCTCGCCAGCCTGGTGACCCTGGTGGACCTGACCGGCGCGGCGCGCGACACCTATTCGCGCACTTATCTTCCGTTCGAGGCCTATGTCACGGCCGGCCTCGTGTATCTGGGCTTGACGCTGCTGTTGGTGCGCCTGTTCCGCCGCGCGGAAGCGCGCTGGCTGCAGCACCTCGCCGCGCGGCCCGCCACTTGACCTCCCGATCGCCCCCATGAGAACCCAACGCCACCCGCTCCTCTCCAGCACCATCGGCACCCAGCGCGACATCGTGAGCCTGCACTTCGGGCCGGACGGTCGTGAGCACCCGGGCGGCCGCAAGGCCTACATCCAGGCCGCCCTTCACGCCGACGAGCCGCCGGGACTGCTGGTGGCCACGAAGTTGCGCGAGCGGCTCGGCATACTGGAGGCGGAAGGCAAATTGAAAGCCGAGATCGTGCTGGTGCCGGTGGCCAATCCGATCGGGCTTGCCCAGTGGATCGATCACAGCCACATCGGCCGCTTCGAATTGCGCCAGGGCGACAACTTTAACCGGCACTACCCGGATCTCGCCGCTGCGGTCGCGGCCAAAGTGGAGGGCAAGCTCGCGTCTGACGAGGGCAAGAATGCGGCCTTGATCCGGCGAGCCCTGGTCGAATCCGCGGCCGAGGTCCACGCCGTCAACGAACTGGAGAGCCTGCGCAAAACCCTGCTCACGCTGGCTGCGGACGCCGAGATCGCGCTCGACCTGCATTGCGACAGCGAGGCATTGATGCACCTGTACACGGCCACGCCGGTGTGGGAGCGTGTGGAACCGCTGGCGCGCTACCTGGGTGCGGCCGCGTCGTTACTGGAAACCACCAGCGGCGACTATCCGTTCGACGAGGCCTGCTCGCGTACCTGGTGGCAGCTGCGCGAGCAGTTTCCGGACCGCCCGATTCCCCTGGGCTGCATCTCGGTCACCGTTGAACTGCGCGGTGCCACCGATGTCGACCATGCGCTGGCCGACATGGATGCGGGCGCCATCATCGCGTATCTGACGCACCAGGGCCTGATCGACCTGCCCGTGCCGCGCCTGCCGGGCCTCATAGCGCCGGCCACGCCGTTGGCCGGTTCCGAACCGATCGTGGCCCCGCATTCCGGTGTGGTGGCATTTCGCGCCACGCTGGGCCAGGTGATGCATGCGGGCGATCCGGTCGCCGATGTGATCGACCCGCTGACGGGTACCACGACCACGCTGAAGGCCACCACCGGCGGCATCCTCTATGCGCGCGAGAACCGCCGCTTCGCGTACGCCGGCATGCGCCTGGCCAAGATCGCCGGGGCCACCGCGTTCCGCTCCGGCAAGTTGTTGAGCGAGTAGGCGCATGGACCATCCGCAACTGGTGGTGGACAACATCCACAAGCGCTACGGCGCCCGTGAGGTGCTGAAGGGGGTGTCGCTCACCGCGCGTGCCGGCGATGTGATCAGCCTCATCGGCTCCAGTGGTTCGGGCAAGAGCACGTGGCTCCGGTGCATCAACCTGCTGGAGCAACCGCACGAGGGCCGCATTGCGCTGGCCGGCGAAACGCTCGCATTGCAGCGCGATCGCGACGGCACACTGAAAGCCAGCGATGCCCGGCAACTGGCGTCGTTCCGGGCGCGCCTGTCGATGGTGTTCCAACAGTTCAATCTTTGGTCGCACATGACGGTTCTGCAAAACGTCGTCGAGGCACCACAGCGCGTACTGGGCCTTACACGGGCAGAGGCCGAAGCGCGCGCGACCCAATACCTCGAGCGCGTCGGCGTGGCGCACCGGCGCACGGCGTATCCGGCGCACTTGTCCGGCGGCGAGCAGCAGCGTGTGGCGATCGCGCGCGCGCTGGCGATGGAGCCGGCCGTGATGCTGTTCGACGAACCCACCTCGGCGCTCGATCCGGAACTGGTCGGCGAGGTGTTGAAGGTGATGCGCGAGATCGCCGCCGAGGGCCGCACCATGATCGTGGTCACGCACGAGATGGGTTTCGCGCGCGAAGTGTCGAATCACGTGGTGTTCCTGCACCAGGGCCTCATCGAGGAACAGGGCGATCCGCGCGAGGTCCTGACGCGCCCGCAAAGCGAACGGCTGACCCGTTTCCTGGCCGGCAGCCTAAAATAACGCTTTCCGTCCGCCCGGTTCCCGGGGGCGCCGATCCCACCGTGCAGCATCCCGCCGACGTTTCCCCTGCATCCGCGCCGCGCTGCATCGCCTTCGTGCTGCTGCCGCGCTTTGCGTTCGGCGCGCTGGGCGCTGCGCAGTGCGCGATCGAGGCCTACAACGAAGTGTGCGAAGGCACGCCCATCGCCACGCTGTTGCTGGGCGAAACCGCCAAGGTAACATCGCAGGGCGGGTTGGAACTGGCCGCGTTGCCGGTCGAGGGTGCGCTGCCGGCCTTCGACGCCCTGCTGGTGCTGGCCGATTCGCCCCTGCCGGAGACCGGGCACGAGGCGTTGATCGGGCTGTTGCAGCGCGAAGCAGCGCGCGGGACCGTCCTCGGCGGCTTCGGCACCGGTGCGTGGCTGCTCGCGCGTGCCGGCGTGCTGGACCAGCACCGTGCGACACTGCATTGGCCGTACACCGGCATGCTCGCGGAGCGATTCCCCAGGATCATCGGGTCTGCGCACGTGTTCGAGCTCGACCGCGCCCGCCTGACCGCGGCTGGCGGTGCGGCGGCCCTGGAGGCGATGGCGGCCTGGCTGACACGGCCGCTGTCCGCGGAAGCAGCGGCCGACGTGCTGGACCAACTGGGTGTGGAGCGCATACGCGGCGCCGGCGAGCGCCAGCGGGTGCCGCTCGCGGCGCGCATCGGCGGAGGCCAGCCCAAGCTGACCGAGGCGGTCAAGCTGATGGAAGCCAACTTCGAGGAGCCCCTGCCGACCGAGGACATCGCGCGCCTGGTGGGGGTCTCGCGCCGGCAGTTGGAGCGCCTGTTCAAGCAGCACTTGAACAGCCTGCCCTCGCGCTACTACCTCGAAATGCGGCTCAACCGCGCACGCCAGCTGCTGCGCGAAACCAGCCAGTCGATCCTGCAAGTGGGGCTCTCCTGCGGGTTTTCCTCGGGGCCGCATTTTTCCAGCGCCTATCGCGCGCATTTCGACACCACGCCGCGCGAAGAACGCAGCCGCCGGATGTTCGGCACGGGCGCAAGTCGCAAGGAGGACCCATGAACCGGCGATTTCAGAATTCGCAGTCGCTTTTTCGATAGCGGATCGACGCCTGCGCCAACTAGAATACCCATTCGATCCCGCTCCCCGCGTCGAGGACTTCGCCATGAACATCACCGCACCGCCCGCCGTCACCCGCGCCACCTTCGACGAAGTCATGGTGCCCAACTACGCGCCCGGCGGTTTCATTCCGGTGCGCGGCCACGGCGCGCGCGTGTGGGACCAGGCCGGCAAGGAGTACGTGGACTTTGCCGGCGGCATCGCCGTGTCCGCCGTCGGCCACACCCACCCGGAGGTGGTCGCCGCGCTGACCGCGCAGGCCAACAAGCTCTGGCACGTGGCCAACGTGCTCACCAACGAGCCGGCGATCCGCCTGGCCAAGAAGCTGGTCGATGCCACCTTTGCCGACCGCGTGTTCTTTTGCAACTCCGGGGCCGAGGCCAACGAGGCGGCGCTGAAGCTGGCGCGCAAGGTGGCCTACGATGCCTTTGTCGCCGCGCATGGCAAGGACAAGCTCGGCGATTTCGACAAGACCGAGATCATCGCCTTCGACAACAGCTTCCACGGCCGCACGCTGTTCACCGTCACGGCCGGCGGGCAGGCCAAGTACACCGAGGGCTTCGGCCCGTTGCCGGCGGACATCCGCCACCTGCCGTACAACGACATCGCCGCCGCCGAACAGGCGGTGTCGGCACGCACGTGTGCGGTCATCGTCGAGCCGATCCAGGGCGAGGGCGGCGTCACGCCCGGCGAGCCGGCATTCCTGAAGCGCCTGCGCGAACTGTGCGACCAGCATCAGGCCCTGCTGATCTTCGACGAAGTGCAGTCCGGCGCCGGGCGCACCGGCAAGCTCTACGCGTACATGAACCTCGGCGTCACGCCGGACGTGCTGACCAGCGCCAAGGGCCTGGGTGGTGGCTTTCCCATCGGTGCCATGCTCACGACGAACGCCGCGGCCAAGGCGTTCGGCGTCGGCGCACACGGCAGCACCTATGGCGGAAACCCGCTGGCCTGCGCGGTGGCCGAAGCGGTACTCGACATCCTCCTGCGCGACGGGACGATGGCCGGCGTCGCCACCAGGCGCAAGTTGTTCGTGCAGGGATTCGAATCGCTCAACCAGCGCTTCGGCGTCTTCAGCGCCATCCGCGGCGACGGCCTTCTGATCGGTTGCCAGCTCGCGCCGGAGTTTGCCGGCAAGGGGAAGGAGCTGGTGAAGTGCGCGGAGGAGGCGGGATTGATGGTGCTCATCGCCGGCCCCGACGTGATGCGATTCGCGCCGTCCCTGCTGATCGCCGAGCCCGACATCGCCGAGGGCATGGCGCGTTTTGCGCTGGCGATCGAAAAGTTCATCGATCAGGTGCGCACTTCCGCAGCGGCCGCCGCCAAGGCCGCCTGAGCCTGCCGCATGTTCGTCCTCCGGCCCGCCGCCCACGCCGATCTGCCGCAGATCGAGCGCATGGCCACGCAAAGTGCCATCGGCATCACGTCGCTGCCGCCCGACCGCGCCAAGCTCACGGAGAAAATCGAGCGTTCCATCGCCTCGTTCTCCGTGGAAGTCGACGTGCCGGGCGAAGAGTCGTACTTCTTCGTGCTGGAAAACGTCGAAACCGGTGAACTGGCGGGCACCAGCGGCATCGCTGCGTCGGCCGGCTTTCACGACCGCTTCTATTCCTACCGCAACGAAATCATCGTCCACGCCTCGCAGGACCTGAAGGTCAGCAACAAGATTCACGCCCTGCACCTGTGTCACGACCTGACGGGCTACTCGTTGCTGACCTCCTTCTTCATCGACCCCGCGCTGGCCGACACCCGCCTGCCGCAATTGCTGTCGCGCGCTC
This sequence comes from Betaproteobacteria bacterium, assembly GCA_016790765.1. Classification (GTDB taxonomy): domain Bacteria; phylum Pseudomonadota; class Gammaproteobacteria; order Burkholderiales; family Usitatibacteraceae; genus UKL13-2. The sequence goes on along the minus strand of JAEUMZ010000210.1, from coordinate 20,391 downwards.
GCCTGCTGTTCATCGCCGAGCACCGCCGCCGCTTTGCCGACAAGCTGGCGGCCGAAAACCCCGGCGTGTGCGACAACGAGGGCCGCTCGCCGTTCTGGGACGCGGTCGGCCGGCGCTTTTTCAACATGGCATATCCGCAGGCCGAGCGCCTCTCGGGCGGCAGGAGCCGCACCTTCATCGCGGAACTGATGCCGCAATACCCGATTTACGTGCCCTTGTTGCCGCCGTCGGCGCAGCTGGCGATTGGGCAGCTGCACCCCGATGGGGAACTGCCGTTCTCGATCCTGATCGACGAGGGCTTCGATCCGGACACCTACATCGACATCTTTGACGGCGGGCCGACGGTGGAGGCGCGCCTGTCCACGCTGGCCACCCTGCGCCACCAGCGCCGTGCCGTTTGGCGCGGCGAGAGCGCGGCGGCGGCCGTCGACAGCATCGCCGCCAACACGGCCCTGGCCAATTTCCGCGCGACCCTGGCGCCGGTCAGCCACAGCGGCCGCGACGCAGGCGGCAGCACCCAACTGGCGGAGTTGCTGGCGTTGTCTCCCGGGGACGCGCTGCGCCACGTGCCCGTGCTCATCGAGCGCCGCGAGGGGAGCGAAGCGTGATCATCCGCCCGGTACGCATCGAAGACACGGATGCCATCCTCGCGCTGGCCCGGACGGCCGGCGTCGGCATGACCACCCTGCCGGACAATCGCGACCTGATTGCCGCGCGGGTCGAGGCGTCGGTGAAGACCTTCGCAGGCCAGCTGGCGCGCGAGGACCAACAGTGGATGTTTGCGCTGGAGGATTCGGCCACCGGTCACATCGCAGGCGTCTCGGCATTGATGGGGGCGGTGGGCCTGCGCGAGCCGTTCTACTCCTACCGCGTGGGCATCGTCGTCCATGCCTCGCGCGAGCTGGGCATCTTCACCCAGACGCCGACCCTGTTCCTGTCCAACGACCATACCGGCGCCACGGAGTTGTGTTCGCTCTATCTCGACCCGGCGTTCCGGCGCGACAAGCTGGGGGCCCTGCTGTCGAAGTCGCGATTTCTGTTCATGGCGCAATTTCGCGAACACTTTTCGAATACGGTCATCGCCGAACTGCGCGGGGTTTCGGATGAGGCGGGCCGCTCACCGTTCTGGGAGAGCCTGGGCCGCCACTTCTTTTCGATGGATTTCAGCCAAGCCGACTACCTGACCGGCATCGGCAGGAAGTCGTTCGTGGCCGAACTGATGCCCAAGCATCCGCTGTACAGCTCTTTCCTCACCGCCGAAGCACAGGCCGTGATCGGCGAAACCCATCCGAGCACGCGGCCTGCGCGGCGCTTGCTCGAGGCCGAGGGGTTCCGATTCGACCAGCACGTGGACATCTTCGACGCGGGACCGACGGTCGAGTGCGACCTGCCCGACATCGACGCGGTGCGCAACGCGCGCAGCGGCTCGGTGGCATCGATCCTGGACGATGACGACGCGCTGTTCGACGGAACGCCGCTGTCGCTGGTCGCCACCGGCGGGCTGGGCGATTACCGCCTCACGCTGGGCCGCCTGGTGGCGCGCGACGACGGGCTGATCCTGCAGGCGGCGTGCGCCAAGGCGCTGGGACTGAAGTCCAGCATGACCGCGTACCACGTCGCGTTGTCGCCCAAGGACCGGAGACCGGCATGAGCGCGGCGCGCTTCGCATCGCGGAATCCGGTGACCCAGGCGGTGGTGTGGGAAGGTCTCGCCGCGGACGCGGCAGCGGTGGATGCGGCCGTGGCGCGCGCGCGCGCGGCGTTCCCGGATTGGTCGCGCACGCCGCTGGAGGACCGCCTCGCGCTGGCGAAGCGATTTGCCGAAGTGGTCAAGGCGCACGAGGCCACGCTGGCCAATGCCATCGGCGCAGAGACCGGCAAGCCGCTGTGGGAAGCGAAGACCGAGGTGGCCACCATGGTCGGCAAGGTCGCCATCTCCATCGCCGCCTACCACGAGCGCACCGGCACCAAGACCGTGCCCGCGGCCGATCACCGCGCCATGTTGCGCCACCGCCCGCATGGCGTGGTGGCGGTGTTCGGCCCCTACAATTTTCCCGGCCACCTGCCCAACGGCCACATCGTGCCGGCGCTGATCGCCGGCAACGCGGTGGTGTTCAAGCCGAGCGAGTTGGCGCCGCGCGTGGCCGAGCTCACCGCCGCTTGCTGGCGCGAGGCCGGATTGCCCGACGGTGTGCTGAACCTCGTGCAGGGCGAGCGCGACACCGGCGTGGCGCTGGCCGGCCACCCGGGCATCGACGGCCTCTATTTCACCGGCAGTGCCGCCACCGGCGCGGCCATCCATCGCGCCAATGCCGGGCAGCCGCAGCGCATCCTGGCGCTGGAGATGGGTGGCATGAACGCGCTGGTGATCGGCAAGGTGGCCAACGTCGATGCTGCGGTGTACAACATCGTGCAGTCGGCATTCATCTCCGCGGGCCAGCGCTGCACCTGCGCGCGACGGCTGTTCGTGCCGCGTGGGGATGCGGGGGACCGGCTTCTTGCGCGGCTGGCCGAGGTCAGCGCGCGCCTGACCGTGGGGGCGTTCGACGCCGAGCCGCCGCCGTTCATGGGTGCCGTGGTGTCGCTGGGCGCATCGGACCGGCTGCTGTCCGCGTGGCGTGACCTCGTCGCGGCCGGCGCGCGGCCCCTGCTGGAGATGCGCCGCCTCGCCGAGGGCACGGCGCTGCTCACGCCCGGCCTCATCGACGTCACGAACGTGTCGCCGTGGCCGGACGAGGAGTTCTTCGGCCCGCTGTTGCAGGTGGTGCGCCACGACACGCTCGAGGCCGCCATCGACGGCGCCAACGCCACGCGCTTCGGCCTCGCCGCCGGGTTGCTGTCGGACGACGCCTCCGAGTACGAAACGTTCCGCGCGCGCATCCGCGCCGGCATCGTCAACTGGAACCGCCCGCTCACCGGGGCCTCGAGCGCGCTGCCGTTCGGCGGCATCGGCGCCTCGGGCAACCACCGCGCCTCGGCCTACTATGCGGCCGACTACTGCGCGTATCCGCAATCATCGCTGGAGGCGGACACGCTGGCCGTGCCCGCCAACCTGCCGCCCGGCCTCACGATGTAGCCCCTTTCACCATGACCGCGCACGAATACAACTTCGACGGCCTCGTCGGCCCGACCCACAACTACAGCGGCCTCTCCTTCGGCAACATCGCCTCGACCCAGAACCAGGGCGCCGTGGCCAACCCGCGCGAGGCGGCGCTGCAGGGCCTGGCGAAGATGAAGGCGCTGATGGACCTGGGCTTCAAGCAGGGCGTGTTCGCGCCGCAGCAGCGGCCGGATCTCGCGACCTTGCGGCGGCTCGGGTTCGGCGGCAGCGACCGCGCGGTGCTGGAGGCCGCGGCCCGCGAATCGCGCGCGATTTTCAACAGCACGCTGTCGGCCTCGTCGATGTGGACCGCGAATGCGGCCACCGTGAGCCCGAGCGCCAATACCGCCGACGGCCGCGTGCATTTTTCGGTGGCCAACCTCGCACAGAATTTCCACCGCTCGATCGAGCACCCGACAACGGCGCGCGTGCTGCGCGCGATGTTCCCCGGCGACACGCACTTCGCGCACCACGCCGCCCTGCCCGCCACGCCGGCCTTCGGCGACGAGGGCGCGGCCAACCACACGCGTTTTTGCCCGGTGATCGGTGCGCCGGGCGTGGAGTTCTTCGTCTATGGCTGCGTGGGCTTCGACGGCCGCGCGCCGCGGCCGCAGAAGTATCCGGCGCGCCAGTCGCTCGAGGCCTCGCAGGCGATTGCGCGACGCCACGGGCTGTCATCGGCGCGCAGCGTGTTCGCGCAGCAGAATCCGGACGCCATCGACCAGGGCGTGTTCCACAACGACGTGATCGCCGTGGGCCATCGCAACGTGCTGTTCTGCCATGAGCAGGCGTTCCTCGACCGCGCCGCGACCCACGCCGAGCTGCGCGAAAAATGCGGCGACGGTTTCACCATCGTCGAAGTGCCGGCCGCGCGCGTGAGCGTGGCCGACGCGGTGGGCACCTATCTGTTCAACAGCCAGCTGTTGTCCAAGCCCGGCGGCGGCATTGCCATCGTGGTGCCGCAGGAATGCCGCAACCACCCGCGCGTGTCCGCGGTTCTCGACGAACTGGTGGCCTCCGGCGGGCCGATCGACCAGGCGCTGGTGTTCGACTTGCGCCAGAGCATGATGAACGGCGGCGGGCCGGCGTGCCTGCGGCTACGCGTGGAACTCAATGCCGCCGAGGCCGCCGCCACCAACCCGGGCGTCATCCTCACGCCCGCCTTGCACGCCGCCTTGTGCGACTGGGTCGGGCGGCATTACCGCGATCGCATGGCCGATGCCGATCTGCTGGACCCCGAGCTGCCCGCGCAAGTGTGCACGGCGCTCGATGAGCTGACGCGCATCCTGCAATTGGGCAGCGTGTATCCGTTCCAGCTCGACGCCTGAAATCTCGAAGGATTCTCGCATCAAACCCTAGCACTGGCGCGGTTTCCAGGCCGAATATGCCGCAAACGCCGCGCCAGATATGGAGTTTGGCTTTGGGTTTCTTCGCTACGGTCGCAGCCAGCGCAACAGTTGGGCGCAGACCTCGGTGGAGCTGAGCAATTGCATGTGGTTCGTCGAGGGGACCACCACGCGGCGCGATTCGGGAATGTCGAGCGACCATTTGACCAGCCGATGCCGACCCAGCGCGCTGGATACCGGCACCAGCCCGTCGCCCATCACGCGATCCTTGGCGCTGCCGACCTTCTTGCCGTTTGTGGCGGCGACGGCATAGCAGGCAACGTCTGCAGGAAGCGGCAAGGGGGCCGGCCGCCGCTGCGTTCGTTCGAAGCGATCGGTGCCACGCCAATCCGACTCCACCAGGTTGCCGTGGCGAAGGTCGGTGATGCCCGCACTGCGGACCTGACCCAGCTTGGCGAACGGCGCCACGTAGGGACTCATGGTGAGCAATGCATCCACCTGGTGGCCGCCGCGCTCGACCGGTGAGCCGTGGTGCGGCGTGCCGAGGAACACGAGGTGCTTGAGCTTGGCCGGCCAGCGATGCCCGGCCTGCTGCGCGGCATGCAGCGCGCTGCGCGCCACCAGGCCGCCCATGCTGTGTCCGATGATCGTGAGTTCCCTCACCTTTATCGGCCACAGCGGCAGGAATTCCTCGAGCAACGATGCCAATGACTTTCCATTGTCGGAAATGTGCCGCCCGGAGTTGTAGCTGAGGTAGATGGCCGTCGCGCCCAGTTCGCGCGCCAGTTCCCGGCCGTGGTCGTGCCCGCCGCGGCACCAGCCCTCATCGCTCATGCACAGGCCGTGGATCAGGAGCAGCACCTTGTCGCTTGCGGTGGGGACGGTGGCGGCCAGCGCGGCGCGGCCCGGCGGGAGCGGCCTGCCGTCCACCTTCATTTGCATGGTGAGCGCCAGGGGATTGTGGGTTTCCGCAAGGTAGTCGCCCATCACCCCGTTCATCGCCGCCACGACGGCATTGCGTTCCGGCGACGAGGGCCGCGCACCGAACAGCGGCACCAGCGGCGTCATCGCCGCGCCGATCGCGGCACCGGTCAGGCGCGTCACGCCGCGCACGCCGCGATAGACCAGCCCCGACAACCCGCGCGCGCTGCCCGTTGGAGCCTTCCCAAGCGGCAACGACACTCCGGCGATGTTGCGGTGCATGTCCTCGACAATGCCGGTCACGCCCAGTGTGGCATCCACCGCGAGTTGGGCAATGCCTTGCAGGTCGGCGGGGTGGAGGTGGGTTCGGATCGGCATGGTGCATGTCCCGGCTGAATCGTCCTAATCCCAATCAGTCCACTTGCGCGTGACCGAGTCGAAGGTGTGTTTGTTCATTCCGAAGGTAACACAAGTCAGCGAGAACTCGGTGTCTCCGTTTCGTGTGTGATATGACACTTGGCGCGTCGAACTTCGATCGCAACGTGCGTTCGGTGGAGGTACGAGTTCCAGGAGCCGCTTGGGATAGGTGCCGGTTTTTTGACGATGCGCATCCAACGCAATGATGATCTCCTGCATGCGCCTTTCCAGCGAGGAAACATGAAGGGTACATGACGCAGGTCCTGCAACAAGAAGGACCAACGCACAGGCGCCGCCCAGGAGTCGAGGCGTCATCGGTCGCGTGCGCTGCACGAACGCAATCCGGACCAGCCAGATGAGCGCAAACGGGATTCCAAGGCACGCGACCAGGAATGCATGCTGACTGCCGAGCACGGCGCTGGCGGCGCAGGCCAGTGCCAACCCGCAAACCACCCAGTCATGACGCTCAATTCCGCGCGTGGAAGCCATGTCGTTGCGCGCCTCCGAAGGTCAGGTAAAGATACCCCGTTGCATGGCAAGCCCATGCGCGCCATGCTCGATGCCGCAATCGGCCTCCGAAGGTTCCAGGCCCCCGATTGCGAAGACGGGAATCGGCGAATCCAGTGCGAGCGCCGCAAAGCGCGCCCACCCCATCCCCTCGACCCCCGGATGCGTGCGCGTCGCATGCACCGGTCCCAGCACCGCGAAGTCGCAGCCAAAGGCCGCCGCAGCGTCGAGTTCGGCTCGATCGTGCGCGGAGGCGCCGACCAGCGGAAGATCGGGCCGCATTTCGATCTGCCGCACTTGCGCCGCCGTCAGGTGAACGCCATCGGCGCCGATCCTGTGCGCCCGTTCGACATCCGCGTTGACCAGCACCTTGCAGCCACGCGGGCGCGCGATGTCCAGAACTCGCATGGAGAAATCCTCGAGTTCGGCGCCGTGCATCGCCTTCTCACGGATTTGAATGGACACCGGAGTCTCCAGCGACTTGCGCAATGCATCCAGATACGCTGCAGCCCCCATTTCCGCCGCATTCGTAATCCAATACGTGGTCGGCAACGCCAGCGCCTTGAAAATCGGCACGCAGCCGGGTAGCGTCGGCGCCACGCTGATGTTGTCGATGGACTGCCACGCGAACGCCTGACCTTCCATGCCGCGCATGTCGCCATGCCAGGCGAGCGCGCGCCAGCAGTGCAGGCGCACGGTGGCGTGCGTGTAGCGCATGAGGAACGTGAACCACGGATACGCGGCGGTGATGGTGACGTTGAGTTCCTCGACCAGTTCGCGCACCAGGGCATCGCGCACCGATTCGCCGGGCTCGATCTTGCCGCCGGGGAACTCCCAGTAGCCGGGGTAGGGCTTGCCTTCGGGCCGCGAGGACAGCAGGAACGAGCCGTCGGGCTGGAGGAAGATCGCGACCGCGACGTCGGTGACCTTTTCGGTCATGCGCGGCGGGATCGTTTTTGCACCGCGCTTTTCTTCGCTGGATGCTTCGCCGCGGTGCCCGGGTGCTTGCCCGCCCAGTCGCGCGCAAATTGCATCGCGGTGCGCCCGCTGCGCCCGCCGCGTTCGAGCGACCACAACAGGGCGGCTTTTTTCATCGCCGGCGCATCCACCGAACGGCCGTGCGTCAATTCCCGCACCCAGTGTTCGGCGATGGCGAGATAGGTCTCCTGGTCGAACGAATAGAACGACAGCCAGAGTCCGAAGCGCTCCGAAAGCGACACCTTCTCCTCGGTGGTCTCGCCGGGATGGATTTCACCGTCGGCTGCGTGATGCGCCTCGAGGTTTTCGCGCATCAGTTCCGGCATCAGGTGGCGGCGGTTGCTGGTGGCGTAGACCAGGAGGTTGTCCTGGGTGGCCGCGATGCCGCCATCGAGCACCGACTTGAGCGCCTTGAAGCCCGGATCGTTGGCCTCGAACGACAGGTCGTCGCTGAACACGATAAAGCGCTCCGGGCGGCTAGCCACGCGATCGGCGATGTCCGGCAGGTCGATGAGGTCCGCACGGTCCACCTCGATCAGGCGCAGGCCACGCGCCGCGTGCGCCGTGAGCGCGGCCTTGACCAGCGAGGACTTGCCGGTGCCGCGCGCGCCGGTCAGCAGCACGTTGTTGGCCGGCCGGCCCATGACAAAGTGGCGCGTGTTCTCGTCCAGCCGTGTCTTCTGCTCATCGATATGGTGCAGGTCCGCATACCGGATGCGATGCGGGTGCGCCACACCCACCAATTGGCCGATGCGCCCCAGCGCGGTCACGCGCGGGCGCCAGCGGTACGCAATGAACCGCTCCCAGGCAGGCTCCGCATGGGACTCCGGCAGCCAGGCTTCCGCGCGTTCGAGCAGCGCTTCGAGCCGCGCGGCCAGCTTGTCGAACTTGGGAAACATCAGCTGCGATAGTCCGCGTTGATCTTCACGTAGTCGTAGGAAAAGTCGCAGGTCCACACGGTGCCGGACTCGATGCCGCGATTCAACACCACGCGGATGGTGATCTCGGGCTGCTTCATCACCGCCGCACCCAGTTCCTCGCGGTAGCTTTCAGCGCGGCCCCCGTGCTCGGCCACCAGCACGGCATCGAGGTAGACGCGGATCTTGGACGTGTCGAGGTCCTTCACCCGCGCCTTGCCGATGGCCGCCAGGATACGGCCGAGGTTCGGGTCGCTGGCAAAGAAGGCGGTCTTCACCAGCGGCGAGTTGGCGATCGACTTGCCGATGCGCATGCACTCCTCGCGCGTCTGGCCGCCCTCCACCTTGACGGTGATGAACTTGGTGGCGCCCTCGCCGTCACGCACGATGGCCTGCGCCAGATCGATGGCCACCGCATTGACTGCCTCCTGCAGCTTGGCGTACTCGGCGGTGCCCTCGCCGTTGATCGGCGGGTTGCCCGCCTGCGCCGTGGCAATGAGCACGAAGGAATCGTTGGTGGAGGTGTCGCCATCCACGGTGATGGCATTGAACGACAGGTCCGCGGCTTCCTTGACCATGTCGGCCAGCACATCCTCGCCCACCACCGCGTCGGTGGCGATAAACCCGAGCATGGTGGCCATGTTGGGCTCGATCATGCCGGCGCCCTTGGCGATGCCGGTGATGGTCACGGTGTGGCCGTGGATGTCGATCTGGCGCGAGGCCGCCTTTGGCAGCGTGTCGGTGGTCATGATGGCCTCGGCCGCATCGCCCCAGCCGTCGGCTGTCAGGCCGGCCATGCACGCCGGCAGGCCCGCCAGCAGGCGATCCATCGGCAGGTGCTCGAGGATCACGCCGGTGGAAAAAGGCAGCACCTCGCGCGGCGCGCAGCCGATCAGCTTGGCGGCCGCCTCGCAGGTGGCGCGCGCATCGGCCAATCCCTGCGCACCGGTGCCGGCATTGGCGCAGCCGGTGTTGACCACCAGCGCGCGCACCGATGCGTGTTTCTTGAGGTGCTCCCGGCACACAAGGACCGGGGCGGCACAGAACTGGTTCTTGGTGAACACGCCCGCCACGGTGGACCCTTCGTCGAACGCGACGACGAGCACGTCCTTGCGGTCGGGCTTCTTGATGTGGGCCCGGGCATGTCCCAGCCGCACGCCACGGACCGGGCGCAACTGCAGGCTTGTCAGTGGAGGAAGGTTGACCGGCACGTTCACACCCCAGGGTCAGATGACGCGCCTCGGTGCCGAGGCGCGGAGTCGGGCAAAATTATGGCATGGAAGAATTGATCGCCCAGGCCCGCAGCCTTGAAGCCCGCGACCCGGCGCGCGCCGCCGACCTGTACTGGCAGGTGCTCGGCGAACAGCATGCGAACCTCGAGGCGCACAACGCCCTGGAGCGGCTCAACGCGCGCCAGCGCTACAGCGCGTGGATGCGCATCAACTGCGTGATCGATCCGCGCGACGACATCTTCCGCTTCATCGCCGGGCAGGACATTTCGCGCAATGCGATCCGCGAATACCTTTCCGATGGCTGGCGGACCCTGTCCGAGCTCATGGTCCTCATGGACAGCGTGGACCGGCCGCTGACGCGCGTGGCCTCGATGCTCGAGTTTGCCTCGGGCTACGGCCGCTTCACGCGCCACCTGGTCAAGGTCCTGCCCGGACGCATCACCTGCGCGGACATCCTGCCGGGCGCCAACGAATTCGTGCATGAGCAATTCGGCGTGCGCGTGCTGGATTCGGCGCGCCAGCCGGAGTCGTTCCATGCGCCGCACGCGTTCGAGCTGGTGTTCGTGCTGTCCTTGTTCACGCATGTGCCGCCGGCGCGTTGGGCAGCGTGGCTGCAGGCCCTTTACCGCGCCACGCAGCCGGGAGGGTTGCTGGTGTTCACGATACACAACGAGCGCATGGCGATCGACGAAGGTGTGCGCTTCCATGCCGCGGGCACCCACTTCATCCCCACCAGCGAGTCGCCGTCCCTCGGCGGCGATGTGTATGGCACCACCTTCACCACGCGCGCCTGGGCCGAGCGCTGCGTCGAGGAGGCGCTGGGCATCGCCCCGCTGGCCTTTCGCGAGCACGCGTTCTGGGTCGGCCAGGACGCGTTGGTGGTGGCCAGGGCCTGAGCATGCGGACGTTCGATTTCGCCAGCGGGGTCAATGACCTCCTGACGGTGGGCGAGCTGGAATCGCCCGATGCGGCCAGCCGCGAACTGTTCGAGCGGCTGTTCAAGGCGCCCATTCCCGACTTTCCGCGGCACGTCGTCGCGCGCTATGGCGCGGACCAGGCACTGGCCGGGTACGTCCATTTCACGCCGATGGCGGATTTCTACCTGTGTGGGGGGATGGGCCTCGATGCGCGGCTTTATCGCCGCATGCCGGCCGCGCATCGCGAGCGCATCGGGGCCGCTGGCGGCGTGGCCGAGATCATGCTGCGCGCGAGCTTCGCCAACCTGCGCGACCGCGACGCGATCTTCGGCTATTGCGGCGACGCGCGCGCCATGCGCGTGGACCTGCGCGCCGGTTTCGAGCGGCTCGACCATCCCTATTTGATCGTCCATTGGACGCGGCGGCTGCCGGCCGACGTTCAGGCCGGGCGCGTGGCCGCGGCGCACGCCCTCGGCCCGTTCTGACCGGCGCGGGTCAGGCCAGGCTGGCCAGACGCTTGGCCAGCTCGTCCGGGCTGCGCCAGTGCAAACCACAGACCCAGCGCGGGATTTGCCATCGATCGGTGTTGGGGGTCCAGGATTCGCCCGTAATGGTGAAGGCCGCCAGGGCCGGTGGGTCGTGTGTCGTCAATCCGCGGGGAAAGTAGGTTTCGGCCAGGTACGCCGAAGCGTGTCCGTACGGATAGGCGAACAAGTTTTCCGCAGCATTGGGGGCGCGCGCACGAATGGCATCGCGCGCCGAGCGCACCTGCGCCTCGGCGTCGGCATGCGTGTCGATGCGATGGAAATCGCCCTTGTGCTGGTCGCGTTGCCGCACCTCCGGCAAGGTCGGATGCGCGTGATCCCAGCTGTGGTTGGCGATGCCCATCAGGCCGCTTCCGACGGCATGCGGCCACCAGGTGTCGTTCCACCAGCCCTGTCCGATCAGGCAGGTGCGATCGAGGACCGGCAACGCCGCGGGCGAGGCGATCACGAACGCGGTGGCATGCAGGCCGGGCTGCGCGCCGGGAACGTCGCGGACAAAATCTTCCAGGATTCCCAGCATGCTGCGCTGAAGGCCGGCCGTGGGATGCGGCAGGTCGACGGCATCGAAATCGCTGCCGTCGTCGAACGTCAATGCCACGGTCTTCGCGGCGGGCCATTGCCCGGCCAGCACCTGGTCCACCAGCGTGGGCAACGGCGCGACGCGCCAGCCCAGGCGGCTCAGGAGGTGCAGGTCCTCGCGCAAGGCCACGTGGTCGTTGCCGTCATAGTCGTTGCCGTCGATGTTGACCCCGTGGTAGGTCAGCACCGGGACCGGGACTTCGCGCGCCATCGCGGCCGTATCAGGTCAGCTTGCCATGGCACTGCTTGTACTTCTTGCCCGACCCGCACCAGCACGGGTCGTTGCGGCCGATCTTGGCGCCTTCGCGCACATAGGGCAGTGCCGCACCCGGCTCCGCGGTCCCCACGCTTTCCAGCGACTCGCCGCCGTCTGCGCCGGACAGCGCGGCGTCATAATCCGCGTGGTGGTACTGCACGTTCTTGGCCGCACGCGCCGCCGCTTCCTCGGCCGCCTTCTCGGCGGCATCGACCTCGGCCTCGGTTTCCACGCGCACCAGCATCAACAGCTGCGTCACCTGGCGCTTGATGCTGTCCAGCATGCCGCTGAACAACTCAAACGCCTCGCGCTTGTATTCCTGCTTCGGCTGCTTCTGCGCATAGCCGCGCAGGTGGATGCCCTGGCGCAGGTAATCGAGCGAGGCCAGGTGCTCGCGCCAATGCGTGTCGATCGACTGCAGCATCACCGCGCGCTCGTAGTGGCGCACCGGCGCGGGGTCAATGTGGGCGAACTTCTGGTCGTAGGCCTCGGTGGCGAGCTTCGCATAGCGCCGCGCGATCTCCTGGCTGTCCAGGTGCTCGTCGTCCTTCAGCCACTCGTCGATCGGGCCAGTGAGGCCGAAATCCGACTCGAGCGCCTTTTTCAAGCCCGGAATGTCCCACTGTTCCTCGACCGAATCCGGCGGCACGAACTGCTCCACCACGCCGAGGATGACACCGCCGCGCATGCCCTCGATGGTGTCCTTGATGTCGTCGGCGTCCAGCAACTCGTTGCGCTGCTGGTAGATCACCTTGCGCTGGTCGTTGGCGACGTCGTCGTACTCAAGCAGCTGCTTGCGGATGTCGAAGTTGCGCGCCTCGACCTTGCGCTGCGCGTTCTCGATCGAGCGCGACACCATGCCGGCCTCGATCGCCTCGTCCTCGGCCAGGTTCAGCCGCGCCATGATGGCCTTGAGCTTCTCGCCGGCGAAGATCTTCAGCAGCGGGTCCTCGAACGAGAGGTAGAAGCGCGAGGACCCCGGGTCGCCCTGGCGGCCGGCGCGGCCGCGCAGCTGGTTGTCGATGCGGCGCGACTCGTGGCGCTCGGAGCCGATGATGTGCAGGCCGCCGGCGGCGATCACCTCGTCGTGCAGGGCCTGCCAGCCGGCGCGGATGTCTGCGACCTTCGCCGCCTTGTCGGCGGCGGACAGCGACGCGTCGGCCTCGATGGCGCGCACCTGGCTTTCGGGATTGCCGCCGAGCACGATGTCGGTGCCGCGGCCGGCCATGTTGGTGGCGATGGTAATGGCCTTGGGTTTGCCGGCCTGCGCGACGATCTCGGCCTCGCGCGCGTGCTGCTTGGCGTTGAGCACCTGGTGCGGCAGGTTCTCCTTCTTGAGCAACTCGGACAGCAGCTCGGAATTCTCGATCGACGTGGTGCCCAGCAGCACCGGCTGCCCGCGCTCGTAGCAGTCCTTCACATCGGCCACGATGGCCATGTGCTTGCCCTTGGCGGTGATGAACACCTGGTCGTTGTTGTCGGCACGCACCATCGGCTTGTTGGTCGGGATGATCACCGTTTCCAGGTTGTAGATGTGCTGGAACTCGAAGGCCTCGGTGTCGGCCGTGCCGGTCATGCCGGACAGCTTGCCGTAGAGACGGAAGTAGTTCTGGAACGTGATCGAGGCCAGCGTTTGCGATTCGTTCTGGATCTTCACGCCCTCCTTGGCCTCCACCGCCTGGTGCAGGCCCTCGGACCAGCGGCGGCCGGCCATCATGCGGCCGGTGAACTCGTCGACGATCACCACTTCGCCGTTCTGCACCACGTAGTGCTGGTCCTTGTGATACAGCGAATGCGCGCGCACTGCCGCGTACAGGTGGTGCATCAGCATGATGTTGGCCGGATCGTAAAGAGATGCGCCCTCGGCCAGCAGGCCGTTCCTGGTCATCAGCTCCTCGGCGTGCTCATGGCCCTCCTCGGACAGCGTCACGCTGTGCATCTTCAAGTCCACCCAGTAGTCGCCGGGGCCTTTTTCCTCGGTCTGCGGCTTGAGCGCCGGGATCAGGGCGTTGATCTTCGCGTAGAGCGCCGTCGAGTCCTCGGCCTGCCCGGAAATGATCAGCGGCGTGCGCGCCTCGTCGATCAGGATCGAGTCCACTTCGTCGACGATGGCAAAGTTCAAGCCGCGCATCACGCGCTCGGCCTTGTTGTTGACCATGTTGTCGCGCAGGTAGTCGAAACCGAACTCGTTGTTGGTGCCGTAGGTGATGTCGGCGGCAAACGCGGCCTGCTTCTGGTCGTGCGGCATCTGCGACAGGTTGCAGCCCACCGTCAGGCCGAGGAACTGATGCAGGCGGCCCATCCAGTCGGAGTCGCGCTTGGCGAGGTAGTCGTTGACCGTCACCACATGCACGCCCTTGCCGGTCAGCGCATTGAGGTAGGAGGGCAGCGTGGCGACCAGGGTCTTGCCTTCGCCGGTGCGCATTTCCGCGATCTTGCCGTCGTTGAGCACCATGCCGCCGATCAATTGCACGTCGAAGTGGCGCATGCCCAGCACGCGCTTGCCGGCCTCGCGTACCACGGCAAAGGCCTCGGGCAGGATCTGCTGCAGGGTTTCGCCTTTGGCCAGCCGCTCCTTGAGCGCCGGGGTCTTGGCCTTCAGTTCGTCATCGGTGAGCCTCTCCATCGCCGGTTCCAGCGCGTTGATCACAGCGACGGTCTTGCGGTATTGCTTCAGCAGGCGCTCATTGCGGCTGCCGAAGATGGATTTCATCAGGTTGTCGAGCATGGGGTTCTTCTTGGCAAATGGGGGAAGGGGCCTGCGCCGGAACGGCGGTGCGCGAGGCGCGCGCGCGGTGCCGGGAGGCGCGAGCGCGCGGGCGCGCGGCGGCGGTCATGCGCGCCGCGCGGGAAGGGAGACGATCAGGGGGCGCGTGCGGACTTTTGCGCGAGCGCGGGCTCCTGGGCCCGCACCACCGCCAGGAAGCGATTGGGGTTGATCGGTACGCCGTTCTGGCGCACTTCGAAGTGCAGGTGCGGGCCGGTGGCGCGGCCGGTCTGGCCCAGCGTTCCCAGCTTCTGGCCCTTGAGGACCACATCCCCCACCTTGGCGACCATCGAATTCAGGTGCGCATAACGGGTCGTGAGCCCGTTGTCGTGATCGATGTCGATCATGTTGCCGTACTCGGCGTGCCGCTCCGCTGCGGACACCACGCCGCCGGCCGCGGCCACGATCTCGGAACCCATCGGGGCGTTGAAATCGACGCCGGTGTGGAACGCATGGCGCCCGTTGATCGGGTCGATGCGGTAGCCGAAGTTGGAGGAGAAGTAGGTGATGTCCACCGGCATGGTGGTGGGGACGGCCTTGGCGGCCAGGCGCCCCTCCATCAGCACGGAGTCGAGGATGCCCAGCTTGTCGCTGCGATCGTCGAGGATGCGCGAAATCTCACTCATGCGCGACTGGAAATCGGTGTAGCTCAACTCGCCGTAGGCGGTTGGCGCCGGGCCGCCCTGGCCGGGCGTTTCCGAGAAGCGGAATTCGGTGGGTTTCACGCCGGCGGCCTTGCCCAGCCGCTCGCCGAAGGCGTCCAGGCGCATGAGGCGCGCCTGCAGTTCCCCGAGCTTGACCGCCAGCGAGTTCATCTGCTCGCGCATGTCCTTCTCGGCCTGCTGGGTCTTTTGCTGGGTGAGCGTGGAGATCAGGCTCTGGATGAACGGATTCTGGATGTCCACCGCATACTTCATGGTGACCCAGTAGGTGCCCAGCGCCAGCATGAAACCCGCGCTGATGAACCCCAGCACGGCCATGATAATCTGCGATTGCGAGATCGTGACGATGCGGCTTTTGGCCAGCGAGTCCGATACCAGAATGATGTTCATGCGACGACTCCTGACTCGATGCCGATTCGTACCGCCAAATCCGCCGGCACCCTGGTGCGCGAGAACCCGGCCCTGAAACCGGTCCACGACCGGCTTGCCGCACTCTCCCGCCTGCAAAAAACGATTGCCGATACCCTGCCCGTCGGCCTGAAGGACAGTTGCCGCGTGGCCACGGTGGAGGGATCGACACTGGTCATTGCCACGGCCAATGGAGCCACCGCGGCACGGTTGAAACAGATGTTGCCACGCCTCCTGGAGGCGCTGCGATCAGCGCGCCCGGAACCCGGGCGCGGGGAAAATCGAATGAAAGAACAACAGGTTACCGTAATCACGGTCCTGGTGCAACCCAACTTTTCCTTTGCCGGCGAGTCAGCGCCCGCACACGCGGCCCGGCCGCCGTTGCCCCCCGCCATGCTCGCGGAACTGGCGGCAAAGCTGACAGATTCGCCGCTAAAACGCACCATCACCCGCTTGGCAGCGAAAAGTAAGCGTGGACTAACTGACTAAGCGATCAGGTGGCCGCGGGGCACCCGACCGGCCGGGTTCACCCCGGAAAGACACCGGCTCACGCTTGTCGCGGCGGACTGAATTTCATCGTTCGCCGGGTCGTTCGGCAGCCGCAAAGACCGTATCGGAGCGCCCCGGCCATCAGCGCAACAGGGCGCGTTCCAGGAAATACACCGCGCCAAGTACGGCGACCAGGATCAGGGTGATGGCAGAAATCGTCTTGGCAAAGCGCAGCGCCTTCGGGTTGCGCGTGAACAGGAAGCCCATCAGCGCGATCGCGGCGAGGAGCACCCCGGCGATCAGGACCAGGCGCAGGCCCACCAGCATGCCGGACCCCGCCGCCTGCTCAGGCCGGCGCGAGCGTCATGTTGCCGAACGCCTCGGGCAACTGCGCGCGCTGCTTGTCGAAGGTGACCATTTCGAACGCCTCGGCATCCGCCAACAGGGCACGCACCAGTTGGTTGTTCATCGCATGACCGGACTTCACGCCGCGGAAGGCGCCGATCAAGGGGTGACCCAGCATGTAAAGGTCGCCCACCGCATCGAGCGTCTTGTGCTTGACGAACTCGTCGTCGAAGCGCAACCCCTCGCTGTTGAGCACGCGGAAGTCGTCGATCACGATGACATTGTCGAGCGAGCCGCCGCGTCCTAGGCCCGCCGCGCGCATCGCCTCGACCTCGTGGGTGAAACCGAAGGTGCGCGCACGTGCCACGTCGCGCACAAAGCTCATGCGCGCAAAATCGATTTCGATGTCGTTGCCGGATTTGGCGAACACCGGGTGGTCGAACTGGATGTTGAAGTTGAGTTTGAAGCCGTTGAACGGCGCGAGCGAGACATAGCGGTCGTGGTCGGCGATCTCGATGGTTTTCTTCACGCGCACATAGCGCTTGGCGCGGCCCTGTTCGGTGAGGCCGGCGTTCTGCATCAGGAAGATGAACGGCGCGGCGCTGCCGTCCATGATCGGCACTTCCTCGTTGTCGATGTCCACATAGGCATTGTCGATGCCCAAGCCGGCAAACGCGGACATCAGGTGTTCGACGGTGGCCACCCGCGCACCGGTCTTCGCATCCTCGATGCGCGTGGACATGCGCGTGTCGTTGACGTTGAGCGCATGCGCCCTGACCGACGGCGCACCGGGCAAGTCGGTGCGGCGGAACACGATGCCGGTGTCCGGCGGCGCGGGCCGGATGTTCATTTCCACGCGATGGCCGAGGTGCACGCCGACGCCGGTGGCGCGGGCAATGTTCTTCAGGGTGCGTTGCTTGATCACGGAATGCTGGGGGCTGGGGGCTGGGGGCTGGGGGCTGGGGGCTGGGGGCTGGGGGCTGGGGGCTGGGGGCTGGGGGCTGGGGGCTGGGGAAAAGACCCTTCAACCGACCCCGAGTTCCTTGCGAATGCGGACCGGGCCCTACGATTTCTTCTTGCCCTTGGTTTCAGCCGCCGGCTTGTCGCCTGAACCGGGCTTGGCGTCCTTCTGGTCGCCCAGGATCTTGGTCATCGGGCAGACCTTGAAGGCCGGGCATTTTTCGCAGCCGGCAACGATGGCGATGGGGCAGATGACCATGATGAACTCCTAGGCTAGGCGTAAAGGTTCATCATACACCGCGCATCCTTGGCGCGGGCCGTTTCCCAGCGAATGATGGACAAACCCAAGGACTGGTGCGGCTTGCGAGGCACTATTACCCCAGAGTGCCCGCCTCTATTGGACTTTTGCGTTCAATACCACGGCAACGGCAGCTTTTCGACGGCGAAGGTTTTCACCACCGCCGGTCGCGCGGCCACCGTCTCGATCAAGCGTTTCAAGTGCGGACGCGTCTGCGCCGGCCGCGCGTGCATGCGCGTCCAGCGGCACAACATGAGCAACATCAGGTCCGTGATGCTGAAGTCTGCGCCCAGCATGAACGGGCCTTGCGCCGCCAGGTGCGCCTCGAGCAGGTCCAGCATGCCCGCGACGCGTTGCTCCGCATGGTGCTTCACGCGTTCGGCCATGGCCTCGTCGTCGGCCAATCGGTGCGGGTAGAAGTAGGTGATCAGTTCCGGCTGCAAGGTGTTGGAGAGGTAAAACAGCCACTGATACAGCGCGGGACGGCGGGCGTCGCCCACCCCTGGCGCGAACCCGGCCGACGGGAACTTGTCGGTCAGGTGAAGCAGGATCGCAGCGGTCTGGTGGATCGGCCGGCCTTCATCGACCAGCACCGGGATCAAACCGCTCGGATTCAACTTCAGGTATTCGGCCGACTGGTGCTCGTTGTTCTCACGATCGACCAGCTTCAGCTCGAACGGGCAGCCGATCTCGTTCAACAGCAGGTGCGGGGCCATGCTGGCGTTGCTGGGAACGTAATACAGCGTAATCCTCATCCAATCCTCAATCGTTCACGTCCGCGAAATCCGCGAAACAACTTCGGCGTTCATCCGCGTTTCATCGGCGTCCATCTGCGTTCTCGCCTTTGACTCTGTTGTTCCTTGCTCTCGAAAACGTGGCGGACACCCCGCCCACCGGGTGGAGAGAGTCACCCGGTGAGCGTTGGTCTCCCGGCCTCAGTCGGCCTGTTTGCGCAGGAACGCCGGGATGTCGTACATCTCCACGCCCGACTGCTGCATGGCGGCCACCGTGGCATCGCGGCGGCGGCGCGTCACCGCCGGTGTATCCAACTCCGCGTAGTTAATGGCACCGGCGGGCGAGGTCATCGGCGCGCCGACGGCGTCGTCGGTGCCGGTGCGTGCATACGCCTGCACCGGGGCTGAGTACACCACCTGCGGCTGGCGGCGCGACACCGTACCGCCCAGGCCCGTGGCGACGATGGTCACGCGCAGTTCGTCGCCCATGCCCTCGTCGAACACCGAGCCGAAGATCACCGTGGCATCTTCCGCCGTGAAGCTCCTGATGGTGTTCATCACTTCGTGCACTTCCTTGAGCTTCAGGGACTTGCTGGCCGTGATGTTCACCAGCACGCCGCGCGCGCCGGTGAGGTTCACGTCCTCGAGGAGCGGCGATGCCGCCGCGCGCTCGGCCGCGACCTGCGCACGGTCGGTGCCGGAGGCGGAGGCCGAGCCCATCATGGCCACGCCGTTTTCGCTCATCACCGTGCGCACGTCAGCGAAGTCGACGTTGACCAGCCCCGGGCAGTTGATCACCTCGGCGATGCCGGCCACCGCGCCGTTGAGGACGTCGTTCGATGCCTTGAACGCGTCTTCGTAGGACACATCATCGCCAAGCACCTCCATCAGTCGGTCGTTCGGGATGATGATCAGCGAGTCGACGTGCTGCTTCAACGCCTCGATGCCGGCCTCGGCCACCTTCTTGCGCTTGCCCTCGAAGGCGAACGGCTTGGTGACCACCGCGACGGTGAGCACACCCATCTCGCGCGCGATCTCCGCCACGATCGGCGCCGCACCGGTGCCGGTGCCGCCGCCCATGCCGGCGGTGATGAACAGCATGTCGGCGCCGTCGATCAGTTCCGCGATGCGCTCGCGGTCCTCGATCGCCGCCTGCCGGCCGATGTCCGGGTTGGCGCCCGCCCCCAGGCCCTTGGTCACCGTGGTGCCCAGCTGCATGGTG
This sequence comes from Betaproteobacteria bacterium, assembly GCA_016790765.1. Lineage (GTDB taxonomy): Bacteria > Pseudomonadota > Gammaproteobacteria > Burkholderiales > Usitatibacteraceae > UKL13-2. Next base: position 792 of record JAEUMZ010000210.1, on the reverse strand, counting down.
GTCCTCGCCTGGTTGCGCTTCAAGGCCTGCGCATCGGTGTTGGCGCAGATGAATTCCACCCCCGCCACGCCGTTGCCGATCATGTGGTCGACCGCATTGCCGCCGCAGCCCCCCACGCCGATCACCTTGATGATCGCTTCCGGTTGTTCCGTATCGATGATTTCAATCATGGTCTCTCTCTCCTTGCGGTTGAAACAACTGAACGACTGCTACTCCTTTGAAAACCCTGGAAGGGGTGAGGAGAGAGGAGTGAGGGGGAAACCCACTCCACAATCATCACCGCCTGCACTTCAATTTGGCAACTTCAAACTCACGTCCTCCTCACCCCTCACCCCTCACCCGCTAAAAATTCCCCTTGAACCAGCTGGCCATCTTTTCGAAAATCCCCTTGATGTTGGCGGACTGCAAACGCGCGTGTTCGTCGCGCTTCTTCTGTTCCAGCGCGGAAATCAGCAGGCCGACACCGGTGGAGAAGCGCGGGTTCCTCACCACCTCGGCCAGGCCGCCGCTGTAGTTGGGCACGCCCAGGCGCACCGGCATGTGGAACACCTCCTCGCCCAGCTCCACCATGCCGGCCATGCCGGCACTGCCGCCGGTGAGCACGATGCCGGACGAGAGCAGTTCCTCGAAGCCGGAGGCGCGCAGCTCGCGCTGGATCAGCGAATAGAGTTCCTCGACGCGCGGCTCGATCACCTCGGCCAGCGTCTGCCGCGACATCTGGCGCGGATCGCGGTCGCCCACGCCGGGCACCTCGATGACGTCGTTGGGGCTGGCCAGCTGCCGGAGCGCGCA
>JAEUMZ010000178.1 GCA_016790765.1 Betaproteobacteria bacterium | reverse complement strand
GGCGGGTTGGCGGGGTATTTCGGGTACGACACCGTGCGTTACGTCGAACCCAAGCTGGCCCTGGAGGACCATCAGCGCAAGCCGGATCCCATCGGTGCGCCCGACATCCTGCTGATGCTGTCGGACGAATTGGCCGTGGTCGACAACCTGTCCGGCAAGTTGCACCTGATCGTGTACGCCGACCCCGCACAGCCCGATGCGCTCGCGGCGGCGACACGGCGACTGACGGCCCTGCGGCTGGCGCTGCGCCAGCAGGCGCCATTGCCGGTCTACGTGCCCGGGGAACCGCCCGCCCCGCCGGCCTCCGACATCGGCCAGGATGCGTACCTGGCGGCGGTCGCCCGTTGCAAACGCTATATCGTCGATGGCGACATCATGCAGGTGCAGATTTCGCAGCGCATCGTGCAGGATTTCGATGCGCCGCCGATCAACCTGTACCGCGCCTTGCGGTCCATCAATCCGTCGCCCTACATGTTCTATTTCGACTTGGGCGAGTTCCAGATCGTGGGGGCGTCACCGGAAATCCTGGTCCGCCAGGAAGGCGCGAAAGTGACGGTGCGCCCGATCGCCGGTACGCGCAAGCGCGGCGCCACGCCCGAGCGCGACATTGCGCTGGAGCAGGAATTGCGCGCCGACCCCAAGGAGCAGGCCGAACATCTGATGCTGATCGACTTGGGGCGCAACGACATCGGGCGCGTCGCGAAGACCGGCAGTGTTCGGGTGACCGAGCAGATGGTGGTTGAACGCTATTCGCACGTCATGCACCTGGTCTCCAATGTCGAGGGTGAAATCCGCGACGGCATCGGGCCGATCGAGCTGCTGCGCGCAACCTTTCCGGCCGGCACTGTGACCGGTACGCCCAAGGTGCGCGCCATGGAAATCATCGATGAACTGGAGAAGTCGAAGCGCGGCATCTACGCGGGCGCGGCGGGATACCTGGGGTTCAACGGCAACATGGACCTGGCCATTGGCATCCGCACCGGCGTGGTCAAGGACCGCAAACTCTACGTGCAGGCGGCGGCCGGCATCGTCGCCGATTCAGTAGCGGAACTCGAATGGCAGGAGACCGAAAGCAAGGCGCGGGCACTGCTGCGCGCCGCCGAGATGGTCGCCACCGGCATCGACACCAACCCGGCGTGAGGAGAGAACGAATGCTCCTGATGATCGACAACTACGATTCGTTCACCTTCAACCTGGTGCAGTACTTCGGCGAGCTGGGCGAAGACGTCAAGGTGGTGCGCAACGACGAACTCACGCTCGATGCCATCGCCAAATTGAACCCCGCGCGGCTGGTCGTTTCGCCCGGGCCCTGTTCGCCGAACGAGGCCGGGATTTCGGTGTCGGCGATCGAACGATTCGCCGGCAAGATGCCGATCCTGGGCGTGTGCCTGGGCCACCAGAGCATCGGCCAGGCGTTCGGCGGGCGCATCGTCCATGCCCGGACCTTGATGCACGGAAAAACCTCCCAAGTCACGCATACCGGCGTCGGCGTGTTCGCGGATCTGCCGTCCCCGTTCCGCGTGACGCGTTACCACTCGCTGGTCATCGAGCGGTCGTCGTGCCCGGCATGCCTCGATGTCACGGCCTGGACCGAGGACGGCGACATCATGGGGATCCGCCACCGGTCCCTGCCCGTGGAAGGCGTGCAGTTCCACCCGGAATCGATCATGACCGAACACGGTCATGCCCTGTTGAAAAACTTCCTGAATCTGAAGGTGTGAACATGTTCAGTCCGCAAGAGGCGATCAACCGCCTGTCCGACAAGCGCGAGATCTTTTACGACGAAATGGTGGACCTGTTCCGGCAGGTGATGGAGGGCAAGGTCACGCCGGTGCAACTGTCCGCGATCCTGATGGGCCTGCACGTGAAGACCGAGTCGGTGTCGGAAATCGCCGCCGCGGCCCAGGTGATGCGCGAATTCTCGACCAAGGTCGACGCCGGGGACGGCGCGAACCTCGTGGATACCTGCGGCACCGGCGGCGACAAGGCGCATACCTTCAACATCTCCACGGCGTCCGCGTTCGTCACCGCCGCCGCCGGCGGCCGCGTGGCCAAGCACGGCGGCCGCTCCGTGTCATCACAGTCGGGCAGCGCCGACGTGCTGGAGGTGCTCGGCGTCAACCTGAACCTCAGCGCGGACGAAGTCGGGCGTTGCATCCGCGAAGTCGGCGTCGGCTTCATGTTTGCCCCCATGCATCATCCGGCGATGAAGTACGCGGCCCCGGTCCGCAAGGAACTGGGCATGCGCACCATCCTCAACATCCTGGGTCCGTTGACCAATCCGGCGGGCGCGCCCAACCAGGTCATGGGCGTGTTCCACAGCGACCTGGTGGGTATCCAGGCGCGCGTCTTGAAGGAACTCGGGTCGCGTCACGTCATGGTGGTGCACGGCGAAGATGGACTGGACGAGATCACGCTGTCCGGCCCCACATTGGTGGCGGAGCTGAAACGCGGTTTCGTCACCGAGTACCGCATCGAGCCGAAGCAGTTTGGGCTCGACACGGCGCCGGTGGACGCGTTGGGCGCCGCCGACAAGGAGGCCTCCGCCGTGCTGGTGCGGTCGGTGCTGGACAATGTTTCGGGACCCGCCAAGGACATCGTGATGCTCAACGCCGGCGCCGCGATCTATGTGTCCGGCGTGGCCCAGGATCTTTGGGGCGGCGTGGCCAAGGCGCGCGAGGCCATCGAGTCCGGGGCCGCCAAGGCGCGCCTCGCGGCGTTGGTGGACCTGAGCCAACGCCTCGGCAAGCCGGCGTAGGTGGGCACCATCCTCGATCGCATTCTGGCGACCAAGCGCAGCGAGGTGGCGCGGGCGAAGGTCGAGCGCCCCTGGGCGTCGGTCCTGGCCGAGGCCAGGCACATGCCGCCACCGCGTGACTTCGTCGGCGCCTTGCAGGCAAAGATCGCGTCGGGCGCCCCGGCGGTCATCGCCGAGATCAAACGCGCCAGCCCCAGTGCGGGCGAATTCCGCAAGTCCGGTCAGGCGGAATTCGACCCCGCAGCCTTTGCACGATCGTACGAACGGCATGGCGCGGCCTGCCTGTCGGTGCTGACCGATCGCGAATATTTCCGCGGATCCCTGGACGACATGGTCATTGCGCGTGCGGCTTGCGCATTGCCGGTGTTGCGCAAGGACTTCATCGTCGACGCCTACCAGATTGCGGAGGCCCGGGCGGCGGGCGCCGACGCGGTGCTGTTCATCATGGGGACCGCCGAAACGGCGCAGTTTCTTGAATGGGAGGCATTGGCGCGGGAATTGGGACTGGCGGTTTTGGCTGAGTCGCACACGCGGGAAGATCTCGAACAGGCGCTTCAGCTGACCACGCCCCTGATTGGAATCAACAATCGTGACTTGGGCACCTTTTCGACCGATGTGAACCGGACGCTGGAACTCCAGGCCCGGGTACCGGACGGGCGCATGCTGATCACCGAAAGCGGCATCGACACGCCGGACATCGCCAGGCGGATGCAGCGGCACGGCGTCCGGGCCTTTTTGGTCGGCGGCGCCTTCATGTCGCAGGCGGATCCGGGGCAGGCGCTCCAGCGCCATTTCGCCCTGTGAGTCCATGGATCGTGGTGTTGCAGAAAAGCAACAGCGGGTTAACCCTGTGGCATAATTCGCCCTCGTTGCTTGAGGAAGTCCTGCAAGTTTGGCAAACTGCGCGAGGCTTTCCGGACAGACATAGCAAAATCAAAACAGGGCTCTGGATGCTGTTGCGCGCCACGGCGCGACGCCGGCAAACCCGGGCCAAAACAAGTCGCTCGAATTCAACCAAAGGAGAGATGTGATGAAACTGAAATTGATCGCCCTCGCAGTCGCAGGCGCAACGATGGCCCCCATGGCGATGGCGCAGACGGCCAACCCGGTGACCCTGTATGGCACGCTGAACATCGATTTCGACTCGACCAAGGCCAGCAATGCATCCACCGGTGCCAATGTCGGCGCGCGCAACCGCGTCACATCCAACTCGGCCAACTTTGGCATCCGGGGCACGGAAGACCTGGGCGGCGGCATGAAGGCCTTCTTCCAGGTTGAAATGGGCACGGTCGCCCTGGATACCGGTGGCGGCAACCTGGCGGGCCGCAACAGTGCCGTGGGTTTGCAAGGCGGCGCCGGCTCGATCCTGCTGGGCAACTGGGATACGCCTTACAAGTCGGCTTCCGGTCCCGTCGATGCCTTTTATGGCACGGGCGTGGCCAATTACGTCAATGTCATCAGCGGCAATTCCACGCCCACCGCGGCGTCGGGCGCCACGCGCAATGGTTTCGACCGTCGCGCCAACAATGTGGTGCAGTGGTGGTCGCCCAATTGGAACGGCCTGAGCCTGCGCGCTGGATATGGCGCAAACGAGGGGCGCACCAATTCCACCACGACGCCGTCGCAAAATCCATCGTTGACGTCGTTCTCGGCTGTGTATGCGAAGGGCCCATTCATGGTGTCCGGCGCCTATGAGAAGCACGACCAGTTCGCCAACAGCGCCACACAGTCCTCGAAGGACACGGGCATGAAGTTTGCTGCGACTGCTGTGGTCGGCACGACGACCTTCGGCGTGGTCACGGAACGCCTGAAGTTCCAGGGCAATATCGGCGCCACCGGCCTGTCGAAGGTCTTCACGGCCGGAACCGGCACCGAGGCCAAGGTCAATTCGTACTACGCGTCGGTCGTGCATCGCATGGGGCCGTGGGCCTTCCGTGCGGGCATCGGCGCCGACCGCGGCGTACGGGTCAACACAGTCGCAGGTGCGCCGGACACGCGTGCCCGCATGCTGGCGGTGGGCGGAAGCTACAGCTTCTCCAAGCGCACCGACGCCTACGTGTTGTTCTCGCAGATCAAGAACGACAACAACTCGCGCAACGACTTTGCCATCGGCGCCGTGGGTGGCGTGTCGCAGGGCGCTGATCCGCGCGCGTTGGGTTTCGGCCTGCGCCACACGTTCTAAGCATCCTGTCTTTCATGCAGTGGAAACGGGCACCTCAGGGTGCCCGTTTTGCTTCAAGGGGAGTTCCGTTTGATTCGTCAGCGACTATCCGACCGGTTGATTGCCGAGGCAGATACGGCATTGCGAACGCTGTTCGCCACGCCGCGTGCCATGCGAGAACCGGCCGAAGTGGCGGCGCGCGCGCCAGCCCCCTTGTCGGACGCGGCAAGACGGGAATCAATCTGCCTCATGCGGGTCAATCACTGCGGTGAAGTCTGCGCGCAAGCGCTGTATCAGGGACAAGCGTTCGTGGCGAGGGATGCTCCCACCCGCACGCTGCTGGTCCATGCCGCGCAAGAAGAGCGCGACCATCTGGCGTGGTGCGATCGCCGGGTACGCGACCTGGGTGGCCAGACCAGCATCACGGCCCCGCTGTTTTACGCCGGCTCATTTGCGTTGGGCGTGGTTTCCGGTTTGCTGGGCGACAAATGGAGCATGGGTTTCCTGGTCGAGACCGAGCGGCAAGTGGAAGCGCATCTCGATGACCACCTGGGGCGCCTTGATCCCGGAGACGACGCCAGCCGGACCATTGTGGAAACCATGCGTGCCGACGAAGTCCGGCATGGTCAGTCGGCCCTGGAGAGAGGGGCCGCCGAGTTGCCTTCACCCATCAAGCGCATGATGCGGGGATTTTCCAAAGTGATGACCGAGACCACCTACAGGATCTAGTGTCGCCTCACCAAGGGATGTCCGGCAGGGATCGCGTTCAAGGGTCTATCGGATCTGGCTGGATGCAGCAGGCCGAATCTCAAAATCGTGAGTGACCTTTGCGGTCTTGGCCAACATAGCCGTCGCGGAACAATAGGTGTCCGCTGAAAGCTGGATCGCACGCTCCACCTTGGCCGGGTCAAGTTGCGTTCCCGACAAGATGAAGTGAAAGTGTATGCTGGTAAAGACCTTGGGGTGAGTGTCTGCTCGCTCCGCTTTGATGTCGACAATGCAGTCCAGGATCGATTGGCGGCCCTTTCGCAGGATTTCGACCACATCGAACGCGCTGCAGGCGCCGGCTCCCATCAAGACCATTTCCATCGGCCGCGGCCCGAGGTTGCGGCCCCCTGCCTCGGGTGCCCCGTCGGCAATGACGGCATGGCCGCTGCCGGATTCACACGCAAAGGCGACGTCTTCGATCCATTTGATGCGCGCTTTCATGGTGGAGGTGTCCTTTCAAGATGTGCGGCCAAGAAGGGGGTCAAGCGGCCATTTGACAGCGAGTCATTGAATTTATTATAATTTTTAGTTCTGCCAAGTACTCCCCCCGTATTGCTTGGCGACGGAAAACCCATCGGCGCGCGGCGTCCAAACGCAGGCCGGCCGGGTTTGAACTCAAAACCAGTGAAGCAATCAGAAACCGAGTACTGCAATGAAAACCTATTCCGCCAGAAAAGAAGACGTGGTGCATGGTTGGTACCATGTCGACGCGACCGACAAGGTGCTTGGCCGCCTTGCCGTTGAAGTGGCCAAGCGCCTCCGCGGCAAGCACAAGCCCGAATACACCCCCCACGTCGATACCGGCGATTTCATCGTCGTGACCAATGTGGAGAAGCTGCGCGTGACCGGCACCAAGGGCGAGGACAAGAAGTACTTCCGTCACTCCGGTTACCCGGGCGGCATCTACGAGACCACGTTTGACAAGCTCCAGGCGAAACACCCGGAACGCGTCCTCGAAAAGGCCGTCAAGGGCATGCTGCCCAAGGGCCCCCTTGGCTACGCGATGATCAAGAAACTCAAGGTCTATGCCGGTGGAACGCATCCGCACAGCGCCCAGCAACCCCAAGAACTCAAGATCTAAGGAACCGCATCATGGTCGGCAAATATCACTACGGCACGGGCCGCCGCAAGAATGCGGTGGCACGCGTGTTCATCAAGGCAGGCAAGGGCAACATCGTGGTCAACGACAAGCCTTTGGATGTGTATTTTTCCCGCGAAACCGGTCGCATGGTCGTGCGCCAGCCGCTTGAGCTGGTCGGCCACACCGACAAGTTCGACATCATGGTCAATGTGTTCGGCGGTGGCGAGTCCGGTCAGGCCGGTGCAGTGCGCCATGGCATTACCCGCGCGCTCATCGACTTTGATGTCAACTTGAAGCCGCAACTGTCGAAAGCGGGCTTGGTCACGCGTGATGCACGCGAGGTCGAGCGCAAGAAAGTGGGCCTGCACAAAGCCCGCCGTCGCAAGCAGTTCTCGAAGCGCTAGGTCCTGCGCAAGCGCGCGCTCCGGCCTGCAACGCAAAGCCGCCGAGGCAATTCGGCGGCTTTGTCACTCTGGAGGCCGATCCCATGGCGCCACTCAGGCCGGTCCGCTTCTCGACACGATGTTGAGCGAAATGAAACTGCGGGGTGCATGGCGCAAGGTTCGCGCACGCATCGGCATTCGTTCCGATCGCATGGCGATCCGCACGCAAAAGCCCTGGTACCTTCAATTGGCCTGGTACGGGTTGATCCTCGGCGTGGCGGGCGCGGTGGCCTGGTACTTGATCGACAACCAATACCGCATCACCGGATTCAACCGCGCCGAAGCCACGGCCGAGATTAACCGCCTCAAGGAGGAAAACTCGCGTCTGGCGCGCGAGTTCGCGCTCACCAAGACGCTGCTCAACGAGCGCGAAGGCCAGCTCAAGGTCGAAAAAGCCTCGCTGGAGGAGTTCACCCGCAACCTCTCGCAGTTGCAGGAGGAAAACAACGGCCTGAAGGAGGACCTCGGCTTCCTGCGCAACATCATGTCCTCCGGCAGCGTTCCAGACGGACTCGCCATCACCAACCTGAAGGTGGAGCCCGATGCTTCACCCGGCGAGTACCGCTACCGGCTGCTGCTCACGCAGGGCGGGCAGCGCAAGACGGACTTCAAGGGCAAGCTGCAGGTGGTCGCCCGCTTCCAGGCGCAAGGCCCTGGCAACGCGGCGCTGCAGTCGATGAATTTTCCCAGCGATGCGGAAATCAGAACCACCGCGCCGATGCTCGAGTTCCGCTTCTATCAGAAGGTGGATGGAAGGTTTACAATTCCCGAAGGCATGTCGCTCAAGTCGGTCCAAGTACGGCTGCTGGCGGCGCCAAACTTCGACATGCGCGCACAGAAGAGCCTTTCGCTTTGACTGCCTGCCACAGGAAACCGTCATGTTCGGAAACAAAGCCACCAAACCGAGTCCGATCGACAGCCTGATCGGAGCCGGATCCACGATTACCGGCGACATCCACTTCACGGGCGGCTTGCGCGTGGACGGCTGCGTGAAGGGGAATATCCGCTCGGTGGGCGAAAAGCCCGGCACACTGGTGCTGTCGGAACTGGCCAAGGTCGAGGGTGAAATCGAGGTTGGCCACGTCGTGATCAATGGGACCGTCGCCGGGCCGGTTCACGCCTCCCAGTACCTGGAACTGCTGCCCAAAGCCAGGGTGACCGGCGATGTCACCTACAAGACCATCGAAATCCATGTCGGCGCCATCGTGATGGGCCGCATGGTTCATGTGGAAGACAACAAGCAGGCCGACAAGGTCATTGAACTCAAGTCGGCCGGCAATTCCGGCTAAGACTTGTTTACCCCGACGAAGCCCCAATCTTTAGTGACAACCCTCCCCGGAGAATCCCATGAACGACATGTCGATGATGCCCGCACCCCTGCTGTTCACCGACAGCGCAGCGGACAAGGTGAAGTCCCTGATCATCGAAGAAGGCAACGAGGAGCTCAAGCTGCGCGTGTTTGTGACGGGCGGCGGATGCTCCGGCCTCCAGTACGGGTTCACGTTTGACGAGGTTCCCAATGAAGATGACACCATCATGGAAAAGAACGGCGTCAAGCTGCTGATCGACCCCATGAGCTACCAGTACCTCGTCGGCGCCGAGATCGACTACACGGAGGGCCTGGAGGGCGCGCAGTTCGTGATCAAGAACCCGAATGCGTCGTCGACCTGCGGATGCGGGTCTTCGTTCACGGTCTAGCGGCCGGTGCTGACATTTCGGCGCGAAACGGCTAGAATCCACGGTTTCCCGCAACCCCCCCTTTCGATCGAGGACATCATGGCCGGAGAACGCAAACGCACCCGCCGCAACACCCTGGAACGCCGCTGTCTGGGCAAGGAATACAAGCGCCTGTTCCACGGCTCCACCAAGGGCATCTTCAAGATGCTGGAGAAGATCAAGAAGGCCTGATCCCGGGCTGGCGCACCAAGAAAAAACCGCGGCTTGCCGCGGTTTTTTTCATTTCAGCGCGGACAGAACACTTAAAACGGAATGTCGTCGTCCATGTCGTCGAACTTGGCGGGCGCAGCCTTCGCCGGCGCGGGTTTGCCCGATGGCGTACTGCCGCCCGACGCGCGGGAATAGTCGCCTCCCCGGCTGTCGTCGCCCCCCATCCCTTGACGCGAACCGAGCATTTTCATTTCGTCGGCCACGATTTCGGTCGAGTACTTTTCCTGCCCATCCTTGTCCGTCCACTTGCGGGTGCGGATGCGGCCCTCCACATAGACTTGCGAGCCCTTCTTGAGGTACTCGCCGGCAATTTCGGCCAGCCGGCCGAAGAACGCGACGCGATGCCACTCGGTCGCCTCCTGTTTCTCGCCGCTCTTGTCCTTCCATTGCGAAGTGGTGGCGATCGAAACATTGGTAATCGCGCCGCCATCCGGCATGTAGCGCGTTTCCGGGTCGCGACCGAGGTTGCCGATCAATAAAACCTTGTTGAGGGATGCCATGCAAAGACCTGCCTTTCCTGAACACTTGTTGAATTTGGGGGAGAGGCCCAGCCGCCCCCCACCGGTGCCGCATTGCGCGGCACCGGCATTCTCGCCGAAAAACCGGGGTGCGTGCAAAGGCGCTTCGGCGATACAATCACGGGTTGCCCCTTGGCCGTCAAATCGCCCGACATTCGCATGGATTCGATCCGCATCCGCGGTGCCCGCACCCACAACCTGAAGAACGTCAATCTAGACCTGCCGCGCAACGCGCTGGTGGTGATCACCGGCCTGTCGGGCTCGGGAAAGTCCTCGCTGGCGTTTGACACGCTGTATGCGGAGGGGCAGCGGCGCTACGTCGAGTCGCTGTCCGCCTACGCGCGCCAGTTCCTGCAGTTGATGGAGAAACCCGATGTCGACCTCATCGAGGGATTGTCGCCGGCGATCTCGATCGAGCAAAAGGCCACATCGCACAACCCGCGCTCCACGGTGGGCACGGTCACCGAAATCCACGACTATCTGCGATTGTTGTTTGCGCGTGTCGGCACGCCGTACTGCCCCGATCACGGTCTGCCCCTGGAAGCACAGACCATCTCGCAGATGGTCGATGCCGTTTCCGCCTGGCCGGCCGGGACGCGTTTCATGCTGCTGGCGCCGGCCGTGGTCAATCGCAAGGGGGAACATGCCGACCTGGTCGACGAATTTCGCGCGCAGGGTTTCGTGCGCCTGCGCGTCAATGGCAAAGTGATCGAGGTCGATGCGTTCCCAAAGCTCGACAAGATGAAGAAGCACACCATCGAGGTGGTGGTGGACCGCCTCAAGCTGCCCGCGCAGGGCGATTCGGAGGGCCTCAAGATCGTCAGACAACGGCTGGCAGAGTCGTTCGAAACCTGCTTGCGCGTCGGTGAGGGCAAGGCGCTGGCGGTCAACCTGGAGGCGGATGCCGGCCCGGCCGAAACGTTGTTCTCGTCGAAATTCTCCTGTCCCACCTGCGATTTTTCGCTGTCCGAGATGGAGCCCCGGCTGTTTTCATTCAACAACCCGATGGGGGCCTGCCCGGAATGCGACGGTCTCGGCGAGATCACCTTCTTCGATCCCAAGCGCATCGTGGGGTATCCGGGCCTGTCGCTGGCCGGCGGCGCGATCCGCGGCTGGGACCGCCGCAACCAGTTCTATTTCCAGATGCTGGTTGGATTGGCGCAGCACTTCAAGTTCGATGTCGAACGGCCCTACGATCAACTCGCGGAAGAGGTCAGGCAGGTGGTGTTGTACGGCTCCGGCAAGCAGAAAGTGCCGTTCAGGTATCCCGGCGAGCGCGGCAAGCCCAT